>NZ_FNOA01000001.1:538498-962699 GCF_900106885.1 Pseudomonas sp. NFACC14 | reverse complement strand
TGGGCAACACGGTCACCAGCACCATCGTCATCGATATTGTCGACGACGTGCCCAAGGCTCACGGCGATTTCGCCTCGGTGGTGGAGGGTGGGACGGTCAATGGCAATGTGCTGGATAACGACGTGCTGGGCGCGGACGGCGGCGCAATCATCGGCGTGCGTGCCGGCAACGACACCACCAACCCGGCCATCGGTGGCTTGAATACCCAGATCAACGGCGCCTACGGCTACCTGACCCTGGACGCCAACGGCAACGCCGTCTACCACAGTAACCCGAACACCGTCGGCGCCCCAGGCGCGACCGATGTGTTCACCTACACCGTGCGCGATGCCGATGGCGATGAAAGCACGACGACCATCACCATCGACGTACACAACAGCTGCCTGGTCGCAGCAACCGACCATGACGTGACCGTCTACGAAAAAGCCCTCGACCTGAACCAGGACGGCCAGGACCTGGCCCCCGGGACCGTCACCGGCAGTGACCCGAGCGCCACCGGTGAAACCGCCACGGGCACCTTGGTGGGGTTTGTCACCGGGGCAACGGGCGCCGTGTCTTTCGCCTTGGTGGGTAATGGCGTCGGTGCCCATGGCCAACTGTTGCTCAATCCGGATGGTTCCTACACCTACACCTTGACCTCGCCGGCCACGACGGCGCCCGCCGCCAACGACGGCCCGAACGTGCTGAGTGAAAGTTTCACCTACCAGGCCAAAGACTCCCTGGGCAACACCGTCACGGGCAATCTGGTGGTGAGCATCGTCGATGACGTGCCTACCGCCATCGCGTCCGAGCGTTCGGTGACGGCGGTGGAGATCGATTCGAACTTGCTGATCGTGCTTGATGTGTCCGGCAGCATGAAAGACGATTCCGGCGTGCCGGGGCTCTCGCGTATGGATCTGGCCAAACAGGCGATCAGCGCCTTGCTCGACAAATACGACGACATGGGCGACGTCAAAGTCCAACTGGTGACCTTCAGCGGCAGTGCCACCGACCAGAGTGCCGTGTGGGTGGACGTGGCCACCGCCAAGACGCTGATCGCCGCGCTGAACGCGCACGGTGACACCAATTACGATGCGGCCGTGGCGATGGCCAAGACGGCGTTCGCCACCCCCGGACAACTGACCGGCGCCCAGAACATTGGTTATTTTTTCTCCGATGGCAAGCCGACCTTGGGCGAAATCGGCTCGGCGGACGAGGTCGCGTGGAAAGCCTTTCTCGATGCCAACGGCATCAAGAATTACGCCGTCGGCCTGGGCAGCGGTGCCAGAAACGTCAACCTCGACCCGTTGGCCTATGACGGCAGCACCCACACCGACACCAACGCAGTGGTGGTTACCGACCTGAACCAGCTCAACTCGGTGCTTTCCGGTACCGTGCAAGGCGCGCCGGTCACTGGCAACCTGCTGGGCGAAGGGGGCTCGTTCGGCGCCGATGGCGGCTTCATCAAGAGCCTGGTGGTCGATGGCACCACGTACAGTTATGACCCGGCGGCCAACGGTGGCCAAGGTGCGCTGACCGCCAGTGGCGGGGCCAACCACGGCACGTTCAACACTGTTGGCAACACGCTGAGCATCGCCACCGCCCACGACGGTACCCTGGTGGTCAACCTCGACACGGGTGCATTCAGCTATACGTCGCAGACGGCCACCAGCACCCTGATCACCGAGCACATCGGCTACACCGTCAGCGACCATGACGGTGACCTGGCGAGCTCCAACCTGGTGATCAACGTCGTGCCCAACAGTCCACCGATCGCTGTTGACGACAACGTCATCACCAACGTGCTGTCGGGCAACATCGTGATCCCGGGCGAGTTGCTGCTGGGTAACGACAGCGATGCCAACGGCGATCCGCTCACCGCGTCACCCACCAGTTTCAATACCGGTTGGGTCGCCAAAGGCGCGGACTTCACCGGCAGCACCGGCACGGCCAGCTTCACCGGCAACAACGTGCAGTCGATCAACCTCAGCCGCAGCGCTTTCGTCGCCAATACCGCGAGCATGACGGCGATGTTGGTGGTCAGCGGTGCATTGGGGATGGTGTCCAATAACAACACCAACGATGAAGACCGGCTCAACATCAGCCTCAAACAGGGCGAAACCCTCACCCTGGACCACAACCTGTCGGCCGGTCACATTGCGCTGGAGTATTCACTCAACGGCGGGCCATTCATTGCCATCAACGACGGGGCTTCTTTCACCGCGGCAGCGGATGGCAATTACCAGATCCACGTCACCAACATCGCCAATCCCGGCGGCGGTAATTCCAACGCTGCGGAGAACTATCAACTGACCCTCACCGTCGACTATGCCGGGGCGCAAGACAAAACGCCGGATTATCACGGCAGCTACACCGCCAGCGACAACCACGGCGGCAGTGACAGCGCTGCGGTAGGCATCAGCTATCAGGCGGGCCATACCCTGACGGGCACCAGTGGCGACGATGTGCTGTTGGCTGGCAACGGCGACAACATCCTCAACGGGGGCGACGGCAACGATGTACTCAGCGCCGGTTCGGGCAACAACACCCTGAACGGTGGGGCAGGCAATGATCTGCTCTACAGCGGCACGGGCAACGACCTGCTCGATGGCGGTACGGGCAACGACACCGTCAGCTACGCCCACGCCACGTCGGCAGTCACGGTGAACCTGGGTCTGTTGGCGGCGCAGAACACCCTGGGTGCGGGCACCGATACATTGAGCCACATCGAAAACCTCGTGGGCTCGAACTTCAACGACACCCTCACCGGCGACGGGGCCAGCAACCGCCTCGACGGTGGTCTGGGCCATGACGTGCTCAATGGCGGTGGCGGCGACGACCTGCTGATCGGTGGCCTGGGCAACAACACCCTCACCGGCGGCAGCGGTGCCGACACCTTCCAATGGCTGGCGGGCAACAATGGCCACGACGTGATCACCGACTTCACGCCCGGCATCGACAAGCTCGACCTGTCCCAGCTGTTGCAAGGGGAGAATGGCAGCGCGGCGTCCCTGGATGATTACCTGCATTTCAGCGTGAGCGGCAGCGGGGCGTCGGTCATCACCAGCATCGACGTCAGCGCCATCGCTGGCGCCACGCCGAACCAGACCATCGACCTGGCCGGCGTCAACCTCGCCAGTCACTACGGCGTCGCGCCAGGCGCGGGGGGAATCATCGGCGGGGCGGATACCGCGACCATCATCAACGGCATGTTGAATGATCATTCGTTGAAGGTGGACACGGTGTGAGGTGAGCTGAAATAACAAAACCCGCGATTTCCGGTCTGGAAATGGCGGGTTTTGTTATTCTTGGCTTGAAGAAAGGTCTGCTGGACACACAACCCCTGTGGCGAGGGGATTTATCCCCGCTCGACTGCGCAGCAGTCGCAAACCGGCGGGCGAGGTGTACCTGGTGTACCGCATGGGCTGGTTTTGGAAGCTGCTTCGCACCCCAACGGGGATAAATCCCCTCGCCACAGGGCGGCTGGCATCCCGGGCAGGTTCGGTTTCAAGGCTTGCGCAGGGTTTTTTGCTTGAGAATGTAGACCGTCACCAGCACCGCACTGGTGAGCATGAATCCTCGCGCCCACGGCAGGGGCACCAGGTAGCAGGAGAAGAGAATGCTCGCCCACATCAATCCGATGGCATAGACCTTGCCCTTGAGCGGGATGCCGTTGCCGCTGAGGTAGTCGCTGATCCACGGGCCGAGGCGGGGATGTTCGACCAGCCATCGGTAGAAGCGCGGCGAGCTGCGGGCGAAGCAGGCCGCGGCCAGCAGCAGGAAGGGGGTGGTGGGCAGTACGGGGACGAAAATGCCGATGACCCCCAGCACCACGCTCAGCCAGCCGATGGCCAGTAGAGCGTAACGCAGGATCAGCGGGCGGTTGCCGACTGGCGAGGGCACCCGGTCACTCAGTGGTGGCGAGGCTTGAGGATCGCCGGTTTCTCGTCCGGGGCGTTGCACAGCAGGTACAGGGCGGTGAGGGCTTCGGGGATCTGGACGATCATGTCGTCCATCAGGTTCGCGTCGGCGGCGATGTCGGAAAATTCCGGTTGTTCGTCGAACAGGCCGGAACCCACCATGATCGGCAGCAGCATTTCGCTGACTTCCTCTTCGGCGGTTTCGAACCAGGCGGCTTCGCGCAGGAACACGCCTTCCATGAAGCCGATGCACCAGCCACGCAGCTCCGAATCGTCCGGGTCATCGCCCAGGTCCAGTTCGCACGGCAGTTCGAATTCTTCGTCGGAAGCCAGTTGACGGGCGATGTGGGCCTTGAGGCCGACCAGGGTGGCTTCGATTTCGGCGCGCTGGGCTTCGTCGCTGTAATGCGGCTCCTCGGCGAACAGGGCGTCGATCCACTCACGATCCGGCACCGTTTCGGCGCAGATCGACAGGGCGGTCAGATAGCCGTGAGCGGCCACGTAGTCCAGCGCTTCCTCGTGCAGCTCATCGGCGTCGAGGAAGACTTGCAGGCGGGTCAGTTGCTCAGCGAAGGACATTACGGGCTACCTTGGGGAATAAACAATGCGGGAATTCTAGGCCTTCTTGAGCGTACAGGCCAGCCGCGTGGCGTATTTGCCTCTTGGCGGCCTGGGGGGAGGATACAAATGCGGGGGGCACCGCAAAGCAAATGTGGGAGCGAGCTTGCTCGCGATGAGGGCGTTACATTCCACATCTTCTCAAAATGACCCACCGCTATCGCGAGCAAGCTCGCTCCCACAGGGGCTTGTGATAACAGGAGCCATGTGTTGGCCATCCCAGCCGCACGCACCTCTTGTCAGCAGCGCCCTTCGCAGCGAAGGCCTCGGGTATACTGCCGCGTTTTGTGATGCCCTGCGGCGTCCCGCCGGTTCGAAACGCGCACTTACGATTTGCCGGTGCGGCGTTTGCGATTCTGAACCAGCCTTGCAGGGATGTTTCGGTGATTTTTGGAGTTTCTATGCTCGAACAGGCTCAACGCGTCCTCAAGGACATCTTCGGCTACGACAGTTTCCGTGGCCGCCAGGGTGCCATTATTGAGCGCGTGGCCAGCGGTGGCGATGCCTTGGTGCTCATGCCCACCGGCGGCGGCAAGTCCTTGTGCTTCCAGGTGCCGGCGCTGCTGCGCAACGGTCTGGCAGTGGTGGTTTCGCCGCTGATCGCACTGATGGACGACCAGGTCGCGACCCTCGAGGAACTGGGGGTTGCCGCCGCTTCGCTGAACTCCACCCTCAGTGCCGAGCAGCAGCGGGACCTGGCGACGCGGATCAAGCGCGGCGAAGTGAAAATGTTGTACTTGGCCCCGGAACGCCTGGTGCAGCCGCGCATGCTGGCGTTCCTGCAGAGCCTGGAAATCGCCCTGTTCGCCATCGACGAAGCCCACTGCGTATCTCAATGGGGCCACGATTTCCGACGTGAATACCTGCAGCTGGGGCAATTGGCGGAACTGTTCCCCGACGTGCCGCGCATCGCCCTGACCGCCACCGCCGACAAACGCACCCGCGAGGAAATCGTCGAGCGCCTGCACTTGCAGGAGGCCGAGCGGTTCCTGTCCAGTTTCGACCGTCCCAACATTTTCTACCGCATCGTGCCCAAGGAGCAGCCACGCAAGCAACTGTTGGCGTTCCTCGCCGAGCGCCGCAGCGATGCCGGTATCGTCTATTGCCTATCGCGCAAAAAGGTCGATGAAGTGGCGGCGTTCCTGTGTGAACAGGGGTTCCCGGCGTTGCCGTATCACGCCGGCCTGCCTAACGACCTGCGGGCCTACCACCAGAAGCGCTTCCTCAACGAGGAAGGCCTGATCATGGTGGCCACCGTGGCGTTCGGCATGGGCATCGACAAGCCCAACGTGCGGTTTGTCGCACACCTGGACTTGCCCAAGTCCCTCGAGGCGTACTACCAGGAGACCGGGCGTGCCGGCCGTGATGGCTTGCCGGCCGACGCCTGGATGGCCTACGGCCTGCAAGACGTGGTGATGCTCAAGCAGATGCTGCAGAACTCCGAAGGCGATGAGCGCCACAAGCGCCTGGAGCAGCACAAGCTCGACGCCATGCTCTCGCTGTGCGAAGAAACCCGCTGCCGTCGCCAGACCCTGCTGGCCTATTTCGACGAAGACATGCCCCAGCCTTGCGGTCACTGTGACAACTGCGTCGACGGCGTGGAAACCTGGGACGCCACCGAACCGGCCCGCCAGGCCTTGTCGGCGATTTTCCGCACCGGCCAGCGTTATGGCGTCGGACACCTGGTGGACGTGTTGCTGGGCAAGGACAACGAGAAGGTCCGCAATTTCGGCCACCAGCACCTCTCGGTGTTCGGCGTGGGCAAGGCGCGCACCGAGAGTGAGTGGCGCTCATTGTTCCGACAACTGGTGGCCCGCGGCCTGGCAGACATCGACCTGGAAGGCTACGGTGGCCTGCGCTTGTCCGAAACCTGCCGCCCCTTGCTCAAGGGCGAGGTGACCCTCGAACTGCGCCGCGACCTCAAGCCGGCCACGGCGATCAAGAGCAGCAAGAGCCAGGCCAGCCAATTGGTCCGTGGCGAAGAGCGCGATCAATGGGAAGCCTTGCGCGCTTTGCGTCGCAAGCTCGCCGAGGAACACGGCGTTCCGCCGTACGTCATTTTCCCCGATTCGACGCTGCTGGAAATGCTCCGCAGCCAGCCTACCTCCCTGGCGGAAATGGCCCGGGTCAGCGGTGTGGGGGCACGCAAGCTGGAGCGTTATGGCGAAGCCTTCCTCCAGGTCCTGGGGGGCGAGGTCGAAGCGCCGAAAGCGGTGGCGGATGTGCGCCACGAGCTCATCACGCTGGCCCGGGCCGGCATGACCCCTTTGCAGATCGCCGGGCAATTGCAGTGCTCGGAGAAAAACGTCTACACGATGCTGGCCGAGGCCATCGGCAAACAGCAGTTGTCCCTGGAGCAGGCACTGGATTTGCCCGAGGAACTGATGGGCGAGGTACAGGACGCGTTCCTGGACGGCGAGGGCGAGTTACCGCCGGTGTCCGAAGTCGCCGCGCTGTTTGTCGGACGGGTGCCCGAAGGTGTGCTGTATTGCGTCAGGGCTGCGTTGCAGTCGGAATTTGAAGTCTGATCAGTGAGTTGCGCTCCTTTAACGATTCAGTACAAGGCGAACCTTGCTTGAATCCAAAGCTCATGCTTAGCTTACTAATAATTAGTTTTTCTCTATTTCAGATCTGATGAGTTTTTTATGCCGTTAACCGATCAACACCGTTTTGGCATGCAGTTGGCGCAAATGTCTCGAGGCTGGCGCGCCGAACTGGACCGCCGCCTGGCCGGGCTGGGCCTGTCCCAGGCGCGCTGGCTGGTGCTGCTGCACCTGGCCCGTTTCGAACAGGCGCCGACCCAGCGTGAACTGGCCCAGAGTGTCGCCGTCGAAGGCCCGACCCTGGCCCGGTTGCTCGACAGCCTGGAAACCCAGGGGCTAGTGCAGCGCCAGGCGGTGGCCGAAGACCGTCGGGCCAAGAAAATCGTGCTCTGCGCACCGGCCCTACCGTTGATCGAACAGATCGAAACCATTGCCACGCAATTGCGGCGGGAGCTGTTCGAAGGTGTCGACGAGGCGGACATGCGTGTGTGCATGCGGGTTCACGGCACGATCCTGGCTAACCTGGAAAAATCCTGAGGCAGATCCCTGGCGTCGGACTTTTGAGATTCGCCGGTTAGCGAACTATAACCAGTAGTAAGCGTTCCTAAGGGAAGCGTTTACGCTGCGGTTGGTTCTGGTAATCGAAAGGGATGCCCATGCTTGAAAGTTTGCAGTCCACGTTGCGCAGTTGGGTCAACGTGTCGATCGTCGTGGGTACCCTGGGGGTTCCGGCCTTGGCGTCAGCGCTGGGCCTTGGCGAGATCACGCTCCATTCCGCCCTGAACCAGCCGTTGCGTGCCGATATCGCCCTGGTCGATGTGGCCGGGATCGGTGAAGGGGATCTGTCGGCCAGCCTGGCGAGCCCGGACGACTTCAGTCGTGCGGGTGTGGAGCGGGTGTTCTTTCTCAGCAACCTGCGCTTTACGCCAGTATGGCGTGGTGAGCGCAGCTTCATTCGGGTGACGTCCAGCAAGCCGGTCGAAGAGCCCTTTCTCAATTTCCTGGTGCAGCTCAATCAGCCCAATGGGCGCGTGCTGCGCGAATACACTGTGCTGATCGACCCACCGGGCTCACCGGGTATCGTGCCGGCCCGTGACGAACCGGCCTCGGAGCCTGCGACCCCGAGCCAGGCCACCCCGGCCATCAAGCCGCCCCCGGCGGCGCAGGGCAAGCGTTACACGGTCGTGCAGGGAGACAACCCCTGGGTGATTGCCCAGCGCCTGCATGACGCCGGCAGCAACGCCTCGGTCAACGAGTTGATGCAAGGGATCCAGGCCCTGAATCCCGGCAGCGACCGGCTCTCCATCGGCCAGCGCCTGTTGTTGCCCGACTCGGCCGTGCTGCCGACAGCGGCTGCATCCACCGCGGGACAGGCCTCCGCCATGGCCGATGAGCAGTTGGCCGCCAGCGTGCTGCAGAACCAGGAGCAACAGAAGACCATCGAGGCTCTGCAGGCGCGGCTCCAGGCCCAGGACGAGGAAATCGCCGGCCAGCGCAAGCAGATCAGCGAATTGCAGACCCGGCTGGCCGAGACCCCAGCCCCCGTTGCGTCGGCGCAACCGCAACCGGCGCAGCCTGCGTCGGAGCCGGCTCCGGATATCTCCCCCGTGACCGAACCGGTTGCAGAGCCCGAGGGCATCGATTGGACATGGGTGGCGGGGCTGGTGGCCTTGTTGGCATTGCTCGCATTGTTACTGTTCATTCGGCGACGCCAGCAGCATGACGAGTTGGGGCCGATGACCGAGCGCCCCGAGCCGATGCTGGAGGAGGGTGACGAAACCTTTGCGTCAATCCCCGACACGGAGCCATCCGAGGCTGCGAACTCGTTCAACAACGGTGATGCGCCCCAGGGGGATGTGCTGGAGGGCGTCGGGATCTACCTGACCTACGGCCGTTTCACCGAGGCCGCCGGGCTGTTGCGCGCGGCATTGCTGGCCGAGCCGGAACGTACCGACCTGGGCCTCAAGTTATTGGAGGTATTGGGCAAGCAGGGCGATGTCATCGGTTTCCAGGCGCAGGAACATCATCTGCTGGCACAAGGTGTCGATGCCGGGACACTGGCGGATATCCGTGGGCGCTATCCCAAGGTCGCCTTGATCACCGCACCGGTAGTGGAACAGGCGCAACCCCAGGTACCGGTTCTTGCGCCTGAACGTGAACAGGCACCCAGTGACGAGTTCGAGCTGGACCTGGACGCACTGTCCATGGACACCAGTTGGGACCTGGCGGATGACCAGGCCACCCTCGCCGGAGAAAAACGTGCAACGCCCCTGGCCGATAACAGTGTCGAGGGCTTGTCGCTTTCAGGTTTCGACGAATCGGAGTTGCAATGGGAAGCGCCCCTGGAAACCGAGTCGCTGGACGATGATTTCCTCGATGGCTTTGCCGATGAAGAACAGGCGCTGGAATTTGAGCCGCTGGCCCTTGAACCTGTTTCCCTGGACACCCTGTCCCTCGAACCCCAGGTCCCGGAACATTCGGTCAAGCTGGAACAGGCACAGAACTGCATCGACGATGGCGACCTGAAGACCGCCGTCACCCTGCTTGAAGAATTGCTCGAAGAAGGTGACGAACCCCTCAAGCAGACCGCCCGGGTGCTGCTGGCGGGGATTCGCTAAGCGCCATCGAGGTTGTAGCGACTGGCCTCATCGTGAGCAAGCTCGCTCCCACAGGAATCTTCGCCCCCATGTGGGAGCGAGCTTGCTCGCGATGACGGCCTGTCAGGTTATCAAGCCAGCCCTGGCAAACACCCAGCCCCTCAAAACGTCTGCCCCAGGTTCAGGTACACCGCCTGTTCATCGTCGTCGTTGAAGCCATAGCTGAAGTTCAATGGTCCCAGCGGTGTATCGAAACCGAGGAAAATGCTGGCGGCGTTGATGTAGCCACTGTCGAATTCGTTATCGTTGTTCCAGGCCCGGCCGCGTTCCAACGAGCCGCCGATGTACAACGGGAAATCCAATGGCAGGTAGGCCCGCGGTGTGAGGCGGCGGTAATACACGGCACGCATCAGGCTCATGTTCTGTCCGGACACCCCATCTTCGCGAAAGCCCGACAATTGCCGCGCGCCACCGAGCACAAAGCTGGAGGTCACGATCTGCGCGGTGTCCAGGGTGCGACCGTAGCGTGCGCCCAGGATGAAAGTGTCCGGGCCGCTGCTCAGCGCCTTGTCCAGTTTGAATTCCCACTGGCGGTAGCGCTGGTCGGAGCCCAGCCCCGGTTCGTATTGGCGCCAGCTCAGGCCGATGTCCTCCCCTTCATGGGGGAAATACACGCTGTCGAGGGAGTCGAACGAATACTTGAGCTCGTAGAAACCTTCGTTGAAATTCTCGCTGGGCTGGTCGTGGTCGCCGATGCGCACATCGGCCTTGCCCCAGGCCTGGCCGACACCGAAGCGGATTTCGCCGCTGTTGCCGATCTGGCGGCCCACGTTGAGCCCGAAGCCATAACGTTCGACGCGATACTGGGCCACCGGATCGTTGTCCAGGATGGACTCCACATTGCGCGATTCGAATTGCCCATAGGGAGCAATGAAGTAGCGCGAACCGACGTCCAATGGCTGGTAGAACTCGCTGTACAACTCCTGCCTGTCGCCGATCTGCGCCCGGGTCAGCCACTCGGCGCCCAGGCGATTGATGCCGTTGACCCGATAGCTGGCTCCCAGGTTGAAAGCGCTGTCGCCGCGCATGTCGTCCGACAGGCTCAGCCCCAGCCGCAGGTAGTCGGTGCCGGTGCGTCGGCCCCGGGCGCTGATCACCAAGGTGTGGTCCGGGCCCTTGTGGACCACGCGGTATTGCACCTGTTCGAAGTAGTCCAGGCCGTACAGCGTGCCCATGTCGGTCTGCAGGCGGCCCAGGTCCAGCGGCTCGCCGACCTGCTGGCGAATGTAGTAGCGAATCACGTCATCGCCGACTTTCGAGTCGTTCTCTACGCGAATGGCGGTGATGACCGGCGTGCGTTCGCTGGGCGCGCGCGCGGCCATGAGTTCGGCGTCGGGCGCTTCGGAAGGGCGTAGCGGGGCCAGGCGTGCCTCGAGTATCCGGGTGGCGCGATAGCCGGCGTCGATCACGTCCCGGGCCCGGCCGAAGTCGGTGGAGCCGAAGCTTGCCAGGGCCGGTTGGATCAATACGTCGCTTTTTTTCAGGGTAGCCAGTTGTTCTTCAGAGTTGCGCCGGGTCATCAGGGTCGTCGACTGGTTCAGCACGTCGACCACCGTGACCAGTTGCTTGCGGGTGCGCAGCGGCGTACCGATGTCGACCACGATGGCCACGTCCACGCCCATGTCCCGGGCCACATCCAGCGGGATATTGTCGGCCATGCCGCCGTCCACCAGCAGCCGGCCGTCCAGCTCCACCGGGGCGAACACCGCTGGGATCGACATGCTGGCGCGAATGACCTTGGGCAGGTGGCCTTTGCGGAACACGACTTTTTCGCCTGTGGCGATGTCGGTGGCGACGGCGCGAAACGGGATCGGCAGTTTGTCGAAGTCCCGCGTGTCGCTGGCATGGGCCAGCAGGCTTTCGAGCAGCAGGGCCAGGTTCTGGCCCTGGATGACCCCCAAGGGCAGGCCGAGGCTGCCGTCGTCACGAAAGCTCAGTTTCTGTTTCACCAGAAAGTCGCGGTCATCCTGCTTGCGCCGGAACGGCACGTCCTTGCGTGGCGGCGCATCGGACAAGGCCTGTTGCCAATCGATGCCCAGGGCGAGCTTTTCCAGTTCGTCGATCTTGTAGCCCGAGGCATACAGCCCGCCGATCACCGCGCCCATGCTGGTGCCGGCGATGGCATCGATCTTGATGCCTTGCTCCTCCAGGGCCTTGAGCACGCCGATGTGGGCCAGGCCCCGCGCCGCGCCGCCGGACAGCACCAGGCCGATTTTCGGGCGTGGCGTTTCGACGGCGGGCTGGTTGGCATGGCCGGACAGGGGCAACAGCAGCAGAAGCAGGAGGGGGAGCAGGCGGCGCATCGTCTATCTCGGGGCGGGCGATCAAAGGCAGGTATTATAACGACGCCTTCGAACCCAGGAGTTCACCCGCAATGACCGAACACAAGCCCGAAGTTGTCATCACCTATTGCACCCAGTGCCAATGGCTGCTGCGCGCCGCCTGGCTGGCCCAGGAACTGCTCAGTACCTTCGGCGACGACCTGGGCAAAGTGTCCCTGGTGCCGGGTACCGGCGGTGTGTTCCACATCAGTTGCGACGGTGCGCAAATCTGGGAGCGCAAGGCCGATGGCGGTTTTCCCGAGGCCAAGGTCCTCAAGCAGCGGGTCCGCGACCGGATCGACCCGGAGCGGGACCTGGGCCACAACGACCGGGTTCAGTGAGACGCGGCTTGGGCACCGACACCCGGTTTCTTCGAGCCGCCCAGCTGGCTCGAGATCACGATGGCCGCGATGATCACCACGCCGCCCAGCAGCATGCGCAGCGTCGGGCGCTCGTCGAACAGCCACCAGGCCATGGCGATGCCGTAGACCGGTTCCATGGCGAAGACCACCGCCGCCGTGCGGGCCTTGATCACCGCCAGGCTGGCGACGAACAGGCTATGGGCCAGGCCGGTGCAGAACACGCCGAGCAAGCCGATCCACAACCAGTCGAGGGGGCGAACGTCGCTCAGTTGTGGCGCGGCCATCGGCAACAGGCACAGCCCGACCACGACGTTCTGGCACAGCGCGGCCTGCACGGGCGGTACATGCGCGGAGCCGGCACGGTTGGTCAATGACAACAGGGCAAACAACAGCCCCGAAGCCACGGCCCAGAGCAGGCCGGTGGTGGCACCGCTGGCCAGGTCGAAGTTCGGCGTGACCAACACCAGGCCGACGCTCACCAGCACCACCAGCCAGATTTCATTGGCGCGAATCCGCTCGCGGAAGATCAGCCCCTCGAGCAATACCGTGAAGGCCGGGAAACTGGCGAACCCCAACGTGGCGATCGCCACGCCGGCCACCTTCACGGCGATGAAGAAACTCACCCAGTGCCCGGCCAGCAACAGGCCGCCCAGCAGCAATCGCCGGCCATCCTGTGCCCGCAGTTTCTGCCAGCGACTGCTGCTGGCGAACCGGGCGAACGCTGCCAGGGCCAGCACGGCGAAGACAGCGCGCCCGAACACGATGACCGCAGGCGAAGCCGCGGCGAGTTTGCCGAAGACACCGGTCAGGCCAAACATGAGTGCACCAATGTGCAGGGCGCCGAGGGCGGTACGGGGTGTCATTTCAATCCTTTCAACAGATAAGACAAAACCGACGGATAAACACCAATCCTGTAGGAGCTGCCGAGTGCAACGAGGCTGCGATCTTTCCCCAGACAATTGAATCTCAAGCGAAAGGTCAAAAGATCGCAGCCTCGTTGCACTCGTCAGCTCCTACGGGACATTTAAGCGTTTGGTAGGAGGTTGTGTCTGTCGCGATCCTAGCGATTTTTAGCGCGCATCTAGCGCTGACGCCGCAGCTTGCCCGGCGAGGCGCCGAACTCCCGCAGCACCGCGGCGGCGAAAGCACTCTGGGAGTTGTAGCCGACCCGGTGGGCGATCTCGCCGATGGGCAGGTCCGACTCGCGCAACAACGCCACGGCCTGGTGCAAACGGCGGCTGCGGATGTACTCCATCGGGGTTTGCCCGCACTCGGCGATGAAGCGCGCATGCAGGCGGGCGCTGGAAAGGCCGGCGACCCGCGCCAGGTCCGCCACTTGCAGCGGGTAGGCGGCGTTCTGGTCGATGTGGGCGTTGAGCGCGGCGTAGGGCAGGCGCCGGCCACCGAGGGGGCGCTGGCGAACGCCATTGAGACTCGCCAGTAGCAGCACCGCGCCTTGCTGGGCGATCACCGGGTCGTCCACCGGGCTGCCCGCCAGCCAACTGACCAACTGGCTTTGTCCCGCGTCCAGGGGCAGGCGAGCGGTGTCGTCGAGCAAGCGGCGGCTGGCGTCGGCGTGATCGCCCAGGCATTGCCCGACCCAATCGTCACTGGGCACGTCCAGCACCAGGCAGCGACTGCCCTGGGGACTGCCGCAGGCGTGATGGGCACCGGCGGGTACTACCACGAAACTCTGTTGCACCACTTGGCTGCCGCGCCCTTCGACCTCGAAATCCAGCGCGCCGGACAATCCGAACACCAGTTGCGCGTGGTCGTGGCTGTGGACAATCAAGTCGTGGCTGTAGTGGCGTAGCGTGAGGATCGGTCTCATCGCGGTCTCCCGTGTCAGGCCGCCAGCATACACCGAGGGCACACCGCCCCGCGCTGTCATGTAATGGACTTGTGTTTGTCATGGGCCATTAACCGCTGGCGTGCACAGTGGCGAAAACGATCAGAGGGTTGCCCAATGACCAGCGCCGAGCTCGCCAAACCCAGCCGCAAGCAGCGTGTTCGCACCCTGTGGATTTCCGATGTGCACTTGGGCACCCGGGATTGCCAGGCCGAGCACTTGTCGCAGTTTCTCAAGGGCTACCACGCCGACAAGATCTACCTGGTGGGTGACATCATCGATGGTTGGAAACTGCGCGGTGGCATGTATTGGCCCCAGGCCCACACCAACGTCATTCGTCGCTTGCTGACCATGAGCAAGCGCGGCACCGAAGTGATCTACGTCACCGGCAACCATGACGAATTCCTGCGGCGCTATTCGAAGCTGATCCTGGGCAATATCCAGTTGGTGGACGAAGCGGTCCACGTCACCGCCGATGGTCGGCACTTGTTGGTGATCCATGGCGACCAGTTCGATGTCATCACCCGTTACCACCGTTGGCTGGCATTCCTTGGGGATTCGGCCTACGAGTTCACCCTCACGCTGAACCGCTGGCTCAACCATTGGCGGGCCCGTTATGGCTACGGCTACTGGTCGTTGTCGGCGTACCTCAAGCACAAGGTCAAGACTGCCGTCAGCTTCATCAGCGATTTCGAAGAAGCCATCGCCCACGAGTGTGTGAAGCGCGAACTGCATGGCGTGGTCTGTGGGCATATCCACCACGCCGAGATGCGCAGGGTGGGCGAGGTGGAATACCTCAATTGCGGTGATTGGGTCGAATCCTGCACGGCACTGATCGAGCATTGGGACGGGTCGATCGAGCTGTATCGACTGGCGGAAGCCCAGGCGCGCGAAGCGCAGTTAAAGGCACTGAAAGTCGCCGAACCTGCCTGAATCCGTAGGAGCTGACGAGTGCAACGAGGCTGCGATCTTTCCCCTGGCGCTTGAGTCTCAAGCGAAAGATCAAGATCAGAATATCGCAGCCTTCGGCAGCTCCTACGGGGGACATTTTGTGTTCGTCAGGCCGGTGTCTCAGCCATCGCCGCCTTGTAGATCGATTGCTTCGGCGTGGCAAAGACCCTTTCCAGCATCGGCTCGAAGAAACTCAACGGCAGGGTGTCGTATTCGGCATCGAATGCCGCCGCGTCGTACTTCGCACAGAACTCAATGGTCGCCTGGTACTGCGGATGGCCACTGAATTGCTCGCGCAGGTGCCGATCCATGCCCAGGTGATGGAAGAAGTAATAGCCCTGGAAAATCCCGTGCTTCTCCACTATCCACAGGTTTTCGGCGCTGACGAAGGGCTTGAGAATCGCCGCGGCGATGTCCGGGTGGTTGTATGAACCCAAGGTGTCGCCGATATCGTGGAGCAGGGCGCAGACCACGTATTCCTCGTCCCGCCCGTCACGGTAGGCGCGGGTGGCGGTTTGCAGGGAATGAGTCAGGCGATCCACCGGGAACCCGCCGAAATCGCCGTCCAGCAGTTTCAAGTGGGCCAGGATCCGGCCCGGCAATTGTCGCGCGTAGGCGCTGAAGTCGGCCGCGATGATCGCCCAGTCTTGTTGGGTGCCTTCTTTCATGTGGGTAAAGCGCGCGTGGTTGCTCATCGGCAGTCCTCATTAGAACGCGACCTTGCCCAGCAGCATGTCGCGGTACATGACGAAATCGCCGAGCAGGCTGTAGAGCGGATGCTGGAAGGTGGCGGGACGGTTCTTTTCGAAGAAGAAGTGCCCGACCCAGGCGAAGCCGTAACCGGCCACGGGCAGGGCGAGCCACAGCCACCCGTTACCCATGACCAGAGCGAGGGCGAGCACCAGGATGACCAGGGAGGTGCCGATGAAATGCAGTCGCCGGCAGGTGCTGTTGCTGTGTTCGCTGAGGTAATGCGGGTAGAACTCGGCGAAACTATTGAATCGTTTAGCGTTTTCCACGACGGCTGGCTCTGTGGTTATTGTTCTGATACTTGAAGTCTAGAGCCATCAATCGCTACGGCCAGTGACAATCAGCGCCACTTTAGTATCCTTCGCAAATCCAGCCGTACCCTGCGGCTCGTCATGCAAGTAAAACGTCATGAGCGAACGAACCACTTCTTCAAGCTGGGCGATGGGGATTGTCAAGGCGTTGGAAATGGACGGCCTGAATTGTCGGGTGCTGTTCAAGCAACTGGGGTTGGACTTCGATGCGCTGGACGATCCGGATGCGCGTTTCCCCCAGGACTCGATGACCCGGCTCTGGCAACGGGCCGTGGAGTTGTCGGGTAACCCGGCCATTGGCTTGAACATGGGCAAGGTGGTGCGCCCGGCCTCGTTCCATGTGGTTGGCTACGCCTTGATGTCCAGTCGCACCCTGGTGGAGGGTTTCCAGCGGCTGGTGCGTTACCAGCGGATCATTGCCGAAAGCGCCGATTTGAGTTTTCGCCAGTTGGAGGAAGGCTACGGGCTGATCCTCACGGTGCATGGCGACCATCTGCCCCCGACCCGTCAAAGTGCCGAAGCGTCCCTGGCGTGTGCGCTGGCCCTGTGCAGTTGGTTGACCGGGCGCACCCTGCACCCGGTGAAGGTGTTGCTCCAGGGCGCGGAACCATTGGACCTGGCGCCTTATCACCGAGCCTTCCCCGCGCCACTGGTGTTTGGCGCGCCTTATGACGCGCTGATCTTTGAGCGGGCCGACATGGAGGCGCCGCTGCCGACGGCCAACGAAGCCATGGCACAGCTTCACGACCGGTTTGCCGGGGAGTACCTCGCGCGTTTTTCGGAAAGCCGCGTGACCCACAAGGCGCGACAAGTATTGTGTCGGCTGTTGCCCCAGGGAGAACCCAAGCGAGACGTGGTGGCGCAGGCGTTGCACCTGTCGCAGCGCACCTTGCAGCGCCGCTTGCAGGAAGAGGGCACCAGTTTCCAGAGCCTGCTCGAAGACACCCGTCGTGAACTGGCCGAGCAGTACCTGGCGCAGCCAGGCATGACGCTGCTGGAAATCGCCTATCTGCTGGGGTTCGCCGACCCGAGCAATTTTTTCCGGGCCTTTCGCCGCTGGTTCGACACCACGCCCGGCGAATACCGGGCGCGCTTGACGAGCCAGCCTGAACCGGTCAGTGGCGCCAGAACGCCGGGATACACAGCACGAATACCGTGATGATCTCCAACCGGCCCAGCAGCATGCCGCCGGACAGAATCCACTTGGCCGCGTCCGGCAGCGGTGCGAAGTTGCCGGCCGGCCCGATGGTTTCCCCCAGCCCCGGGCCGACACCGGACACGGTACTGGCCGCGCCGGTCAGGGCCGTCATCCACTCCACGCCCAGCAGCGACAGCAGCAGGGCGATCACGCAAATGGTGATGGCGAAGAAGAACGAGAACGTGAGGATCGAGCGGACGATTTCTTCATCGAGGCGATGACCGTTGTACTTCTGCTTGATCACCGCACGGGGGTGGATCAGTTGGTTGAGGTTGGCCCGAAGCAGGATGTAGGCGACCTGGAAGCGGAAAATCTTGATCCCGCCAGCCGTCGAGCCCGAACAGCCGCCGACGAACCCCAGGTAGAAGAACAGCATCAATGAGAAGTTGCCCCACAGACTGTAGTCGCCCAGGGCGAAGCCGGTGGTAGTGACGATGGACGTCACGTTCAGCGCCACGTGCCGCAGCGCGTCCAGCCAATGCAGGTCGGTGGTCGCCCAATACCAGGTGCCGAGTACCAGCCAGGTCACCAGCAGCACGCCGATGAGCCCTTGGACCTGCTGGTCCTTGATCAGCGCCCGGCGATTGCCTCGCAGCGTCGAGACATACAGGGCAAACGGCAGGCTGCCGAGGATCATGATGACGATGGCGACCCAGTGCACCGCCGGCTGGGTCCATTTGGCCAGGGACAGGTCCGAGGTGGAGAAACCGCCGGTGGAGATCGCCGACATCGAATGGTTGATGGCATCGAACAGGCTCATCCCGGCCCACCAGAGCGCCAGGGTGCCGAGGATGGTGATGCCCACGTAGGACGCCACGATCAGCCGCGCCACCATGTGGGAGCGGGGCATGACTTTTTCCGAGCGGTCCGACGACTCGGTCTGGAACAGCCGCATGCCCCCGATGCGCAGCAGCGGCAGGATCGCCACCGCCATGCCGATGAAGCCGATACCGCCGAGCCAGTGCAGCAGCGAGCGCCACATCAGGATGCCCGGGGACATGGTGTCCAGGCCGCTCAGGACGGTGGCGCCGGTGGCGGTGATGCCCGACATGCTTTCGAAGAACGAATCCGTATAGCTGATGTGCTGGGTCAGCAGGAAGGGCAGGGCGGCGAAGATACACACCACCAGCCAGCTGCTGACGGTCAGCAGGTACATGTCCCGCGGACGCAGGTGGATGTGTTCCGGTCGCCCGGGAAGCACCAGTGCCAGGCCGGCGACGAAGGTAATCATGCTCGACCAGAGGAACGACGGCAGGTCGCGGGTGCGCTCGAAGACCAACAGGGTGGCCATGGGCACGACCATGAAGATCGCCAGGGTGATCAGGAAGATGCCGATGATGAAACCAATGATCCGCAGGGTCGGCAACGCCATGAAGTCCGCTCAGGCTGTAAAGGGAAGGGCGCCATTCTACCCGCGACAAGCGGCATGTAAACCGGCAGCCGGCGGCGCTTCCCGCTAGAATAGCCAAACATTTTTTCAGGAGGTGGCCGATGCAGGCTCTCGACGCTTTGCTCAACCGTGTTTCCGTCCCGCGCCTGGTGGAGCCGGCACCCACGCCGGAACAGCGCGAGGTCATGTTCGCCGCAGCCATGCGGGCGCCGGATCACGGCCAGTTGCGGCCATGGCGCTTTCTGACGGTCGAGGGGCAGGCGCGGTATCGCATGGGCGAACTGCTGGCCGAGGCGGCGAAGTTCAATGACCCGCTCGTCCCCGAAGCCGTCGTGGAAAAAGCCCTCAACGGCCCATTGCGCGCACCGCTGGTCGTGGTGGTGATTGCCCGTCTGCAGGACCATTTCAAAGTCCCGAAATCCGAGCAGCTGCTGGCGGCCGGCTGCGCGGCCCATGGCATCTTGCTGGCTGCATATGCCCAAGGGGTGGGTGGGGTGTGGCGTACCGGTGAGCTGGCGTATTCGCCGCATGTGGCCAGGGGGCTTGGCCTTGAAGAGGGAGAAGAGGTGATCGGTTTCCTCTACCTGGGCACACCGCAGAAAGAAGCGCGCACCGCGCCGCAGGAAGATCTCGGGCAGTTTGTCCGGGAGTGGACGGGCTCGTAGGAGCTGCCGAGCGAAGCGAGGCTGCGATCCTTTTTCGGACACTTGAGTCTCAAGCGGAAGGTCAAAAGATCGCAGGCTTCGCCAGCTCCTACAGGGACCGGGAGCAAGCTCCCTCGCCACAGGTGTTATCTGCACGCATCGGCAATCGCTTCAGCCAGCAGGTCCAGGCGCGTGGCGTCGATGCCGGCCACGTTGGCCCGGCCGGTGCCGACCATGTAGACACTGTGGCGCTCGCGCAGGTGCTTGACCTGTACCGGCGTCAGGCCAGTGTAGGAAAACATCCCGCGTTGCACGCCGATATGGGCGAAGCGCTCGCGCAAGCCATGGGGTTCGAGGGCTTCCAGCAAACCGCTGCGCAATTGCGCGATGCGCAGGCGCATGGCCTGGACTTCATCGGCCCACAGGCTTTTGAGTTCCGGGTCGCCGAGAATGGTCGCCACAACGGCCGCGCCATGGTCCGGCGGTGTCGACCAGAGGTTGCGGGCGATGTTTGCCAGTTGGCTGCGGACGTCCACCAGTTTCTCGCCATCCCGGGCGCAGACGATCAACGCCCCGGTACGGTCGCGGTACAGGCCGAAGTTCTTCGAACAGGAACTGGTGACCAGCACTTCCGGCAGGGCCTGGGCAAACAACCGGACCGCCCAGGCGTCCTGCTCCAAGCCATCGCCAAAGCCCTGGTAGGCGAAGTCGATCAGCGGCAGCAGGTCGCGGCTGCGCACCACCTCCAGCACCTGGCGCCATTGCTCATGGGACAGGTCGAACCCGGTGGGGTTGTGGCAGCAGGCATGCAGCAGCACCACATCGCCTTTGGGCGCCTGGTTCAAGGTCGCCAGCATCGCCTCGAAATCCAGGCGATTATCGGCGCCCACGTACGGGTAATGACTGGCCTTGACCCCGGCCGCGGCGAAAATGGTTTCGTGGATCGGCCAGGTCGGGTTGCTCAGCCATACGCCACGGCCCGGCAGGCACTGGGCGATGAAGTCGGCGCTCAGGCGCAGGGCACCGGTGCCGCCCGGGGTCTGGGTGGCGCCAGCACGTTTTTCGCTGATCAGCGGCGAATCGGCCCCCAGCACCAGCTCATTGATCAGTTGGCCGAACGCGGCGTCGCCATGACCGCCGATGTAGGTCTTGGTGGTCTGGCGTTCCACCAGTCGCTGCTCGGCCCGCTTCACCGACTCAAGAATCGGTGTCAGGCCCTGGGCGTCCTTGTAGACACCCACGCCCAAGTCGAACTTGCTCGGGTTGCTGTCCGCCCCGTAGGCCTCCATCAGGCCGAGGATCGGGTCGCCGGGGACCCGGCCGATGGCATCGAAATGCATTACTTGCGGCCCTCGGCGGTCTTGGCCACGTCATCGGTGCGGGCGGCCATGATGAAATCGTTGCGGTGCAGGCCCTTGATGGAGTGGCTCCACCAGGTCACGGTGACTTTGCCCCATTCGGTGAGCAGGCCTGGGTGGTGGCCTTCAGCCTCGGAGATCTCGCCGACGGCGTTGGTGAACGCCAGGGCGTGCTTGAAGTTCTTGAACAGGAAAACTTTTTCCAGCTGCATGACGCCGTCGCGCACTTCGATGTTCCAGTCGGGGATCTGCTTGATCAGCACCGGCAGTTCTTCGTCGCTCACTTGCGGGGCATCGGCGCGGCAGGCTTCGCAATGGGCTTGGTTCAGAGTGTTCATGGTGTGTTCCTGGATCGAATATTTGGAAAACGTCGATGCACCCACGCTAAAGCAAAGCGGCGTCGTGCAACAGACTCAATTGGGATTAAAAGAGGCGGTTCACGCCGCTTTTGGTGGGAATTTCGGGGCATGCAAGCCCAGCTCCCGGCCGCGCTTGACCATGCCCATGATGTCCTCGTGAGCCAGGTCGAACAGGCGCTTGAGTTCGGGCAGCACGAAATACACCGGTTGCAGGATGTCGATGCGATACGGGGTGCGCATGGCTTCCAGCGGATCGAAGGCCTGGTGTTCCGGCTCGTCCGACAGGCAGTACACGGTCTCCTTGGGCGAAGACAGGATGCCGCCGCCGTAGATGCGCCGGCCTTGCGGGGTCTGCACCAGGCCGAACTCGATGGTCATCCAATACAGGCGCGCCAGGTAAACCCGTTCTTCCTTGGACGCCTGTAGGCCGAGTTTGCCGTAGGTGTGGGTAAATTCCGCAAACCAAGGGTTGGTCAGCAGCGGGCAGTGGCCGAAGATCTCGTGGAAAATGTCCGGCTCCTGCAGGTAATCCAACTCTTCCCGGGTGCGAATAAAGGTCGCCACAGGAAACTGTTTGCTGGCGAGCAATTCGAAGAAGGTCTGGAAGGGAATCAGCGCAGGCACCCGGGCGACTTGCCAGCCCGTGGTCTGGCCCAGCACCTTGTTGATTTCGTCCAGTTGCGGGATACGGTCGTGGGGTAGGCCCAGCTTGTCGATGCCATCCAGGTATTCCTGGCACGCGCGGCCTTCGATGACTTTCAGCTGGCGGGTGATCAGCGTGTTCCACACCGCGTGTTCTTCAGCGGTGTAGTGGATAAAACCTTGCGCATCGGGCTCGCGAGCCACGTACTGCGTCTGCTTCATGCTGCTCTCCTGCTGATTTCCCTCAGGGGGATGATGTGTTTGTTGTTATGTCCAGCGATGCAATAGAGATAGCGCGAAGCGGCGATGTGCGCATCGGCTTGGCGAGGATGGATTGGGCGAACGACGGGTTGATTCGTAAAATTTTCGTTACGAGTTGGCTGGCGATACGATCTTTCCGGCATTTTCAGGTGGGAAACTGCCTACATCTGTCACATAATCTTGACGATTATTTACCTTGCCACGCCGAAACCTCTGTGGCGAGGGGGCTTGCTCCCGCTGGGGCGCGTTGTAGGAGCTGCCGAAGGCTGCGATCTTTTAATCTTTCGCTTGAGATTCAAGCGGCAGGTGAAAGATCGCAGCCTCGCTTCGCTCGGCAGCTCCTACATGGCGCGCTTTTTCTATCTCATACGCACCCGGGCCTTTCCATGCGCATCAAAGTCCATTGCCAGAACCGCATCGGCATCTTGCGAGACATCCTCAACTTGTTGGTGGAATACGGCATCAACGTCGCCCGAGGGGAGGTCGGTGGTGAGCATGGCAACGCGATCTACCTGCACTGCCCAAACCTGATCAACATCCAGTTCCAGGCGCTGCGTCCGAAATTCGAGGGCATCGCCGGGGTGTTTGGTGTCAAGCGCGTAGGACTGATGCCCAGCGAGCGTCGGCACATGGAACTCAACGCCTTGCTCGGCGCCTTGGAATTTCCGGTGCTGTCCATCGATATGGGGGGCTCCATCGTCGCGGCCAACCGGGCGGCGGCGCAGTTGCTCGGGGTGCGTGTCGACGAGGTGCCGGGCATTCCGCTGTCCCGCTACGCCGAGGATTTCGACTTGCCGGAACTGGTACGCGCCAACCAGTCGCGCATCAATGGCCTGCGGGTCAAGGTCAAGGGCGATGTGTTTCTGGCGGACATTGCGCCACTGCAATCGGAACACGACGACAGCGAGGCCATGGCCGGTGCGGTGCTGACGCTGCACCGGGCCGACCGGGTGGGCGAGCGGATCTATAACGTGCGCAAGCAGGAGTTGCGCGGCTTCGACAGTATTTTCCAGAGTTCGAAAGTGATGGCGGCGGTGGTCCGCGAGGCCCGGCGCATGGCCCCGCTGGACGCGCCGCTATTGATAGAAGGCGAAACCGGCACTGGCAAGGAACTGCTGGCTCGCGCCTGTCACCTGGCGAGCCCGCGCGGGCAATCGCCATTGATGGCCCTCAACTGCGCCGGGCTGCCCGAGTCCATGGCCGAGACCGAACTGTTCGGCTACGGGCCGGGCGCTTTCGAAGGTGCCCGGGCCGAAGGCAAGCTCGGCCTGCTGGAGCTGACTGCGGGGGGAACGCTGTTCCTCGACGGGGTCGGGGAGATGAGCCCGCGCCTGCAAGTGAAATTGCTGCGCTTCCTGCAGGACGGTTGCTTCCGCCGTGTCGGCAGCGACGAAGAGGTGTACCTGGACGTGAGGGTGATCTGCGCGACACAGGTGGATTTGTCCGAACTCTGTGCCCGGGGCGAATTCCGTCAGGATTTGTACCACCGCTTGAACGTGCTTTCCTTGCACATCCCCCCCCTGCGCGAATGCCTCGATGGCCTGGCGCCGTTGGTGGAGCATTTCCTCGACCAGGCCAGCCGCCAGATCGGTTGTGCACTGCCCAAACTGGCCTCGGCGGCGATGGACCGACTGAGTCACTACCACTGGCCGGGCAATGTCCGACAGTTGGAAAACGTGCTGTTCCAGGCCGTTTCCCTGTGCGACGGCGGAACGGTAAAGGCCGATCATATCCGTCTGCCGGACTACGGCGTGCGTCAGCCCCTTGGCGATTTTTCCCTTGAAGGTGGGTTGGACGACATCGTCGGACGCTTCGAGAAGGCCGTGCTGGAGCGGTTGTACTCCGAGCACCCGAGCAGCCGGCAATTGGGCAAGCGGCTGGGGGTTTCCCATACCACCATCGCCAATAAATTGCGGGAGTACGAGGTAGGCAAGACCGAGCCGTAGCGGGCTTTGTTTCGCTGGTATGGGATTTGCTACATCGAGACCTGTCCACGCATATTCATATTTGGTGGCGATTTTTTGACAGGGCATAGCCCCGATTCCCGCTGCGTATGTGAGGTTCAGGATGCAAAAGAAGATAGCGGTGGTGCAGTCGAATTACATTCCCTGGAAGGGCTATTTCGATCTGATCCGCAGCGTCGACGCGTTCATCCTGTATGACGATGTCCAGTACACCCGGAGTGACTGGCGCAACCGCAACAAGATCAAGACTGCCCAGGGTGAGCATTGGCTGAGTATTGCGGTCAAGAAGAAGGGGCGTCTTGGCCAGTTGATCAATGAAGTCCAGGTCAGCAGTCCGGATTGGGCCGCCGCGCACTGGAAGACGATTGAGCAGAGCTACCGGCGCGCACCCTGTTTCGCCCAGATGGAAACGCCGATTCGCACGCTCTACGAGCAAGCCGCCGACCTCACCCACCTGAGCGCGATCAACCACCTGTTCATTGCCGGCTTGTGCCCGCTGCTGGATATCCACACGCCGCTTTACCGTTCCGAGGACCTGGGAGGAGTAGAGGGCAAGAATGAACGCTTGATCCATCTATGCCAGGCCCTCGGGGCCAACGAATACCTCTCTGGACCCGCGGCCAGTCACTACCTCGATGAAGCGGCATTCGCCGCCAACGGGATCGCGGTGTCGTACATGAGTTATGCCGGCTATCCCGAGTATCGGCAGGTGTACGGCGACTTCCAGCATGCGGTCAGTGTGATCGACCTGCTGTTCAATACCGGCGCGGATGCATCGGCTTTTCTGAAGAAAAGGGCTGCCTGAGCGGGCCTTGCCAGTGACACCCTTTTGATTTGATTTGGAGATTGCACCCGATGTCGAACCTTGCGCAGTTGGACGCTTACTCGCTCGAACAAGCGTTGGCGCGTCTGCGGTTGATGTATGCCAAACCCGAACACCCCTACTATTTCCTGGCGCCCGCATACCGTGAGTCGTCGTCGGGCGTCGTCTCGCTGCACTATCTCTGCCATATGCTCAATCTCAGTGGTCGTGAGGCCTACATTTGCGGCACCGAAGTGGTCAATCCGGAACTCAAGACGCCGCTGCTCAATTCGACGATCAGGCAGCGCCATGCGGCAGCGGGCAAGGTGCCGATCGCGGTTTATCCCGAGGTGTTCCCTGGTAATCCACTCAACTGTTCGGTCGTGGCGCGTTTCCTACTGAATTTCGAGGGATTTCTCACGGGAAATGGCATGGACGCCGCGCCCACCGACTTGCTTTTCTATTACGCAGCCAGGCTCGCCGAGCACCGTGGTGACCCTGACGGTGACCTGTTGTGCCTGCCGGCCATCGATGTCGAAATGTTCTCGACGGTGGGCGCTGGAGCCGTGCGCAAGGGGAGCTATCTCTACCAGAACCGCCACCCCTTGGACCAGATCGACTACTCGCTGCTACCCGCGGATATCCGCCTGCTAAGCATGGCTAATCCGCTGGCCCTGCCTGAGCTGGCCGAGCTGCTGCGCAATGCAGAGGTGATGTACAGCTATGAGTGGTCGATGACCTGCGTCATGGCAGTGCTGTGTGGATGCCCGGTGATTTTCATTCCGGGACATGGCGTCGACCAGCCGCTGCTCGACACCAGTTTCTTCGGCAGTGTCGGCTTTGCCATGCTCGATCAGCCGGACCCGTTGGAACATGCGCGGGCAAGCCTTGGCGATGCCCTGCCGCGTTACGTTGAGCGTACTGCGTCTTTCTGGCAGCAGTTGGACGTATTTATTGCCAAAACCCAGGCGACTGCCGTGCGCGAGGCGGTCGGCAACCGTCTGGGTGTGCTCGACTGGTTGCGCCAGCGCTACCCCTTGGCGCAACAACTGCGTCTGATCGATGAGCGGTTGGCGAACTCGGCGGCGCCTGCCTTCACTGTCCTGGTCCGTGATGCCGGCAATCCCTTGGCGCTGGCTCACACCCTCGATAGCCTGGATCGACAGTTGTACCAGCGCATTCATGTGTGCGTGATGGGGGACACTGACCCGGGACGTGCCAACGTTCAGTGGCTGGCATGTGATTCGAAGCAACCGGTCGCAGCGATCAATGGTTTGCTCGAGGGCGTGCGGAGCGATTGGTTCATGTTGGTGGAGGCTGGGGAGGAATTCACTGCCGCAGGGCTGCTGGTGACGGCACTGAATCTGCTCGAAGCGCCTGACAGTTGCCTGGCGGTGTACGCCGACGAGGCGCTGCGCATTGGGGGGGTGATCGACCTCTCCTTGCGGCCCGACCTGAATCTGGATTTGCTGTTGGCGTTTCCGGCCAGCCTTTCCTGCCACTGGATGTACCGTCGCGAGGCGCTGGTGCGCCTGTGCGGTTTTGACGATGCCTGTGGTGGGGCCTTCGAATTGGCCTACCAACTGCGCCTGATCAGCGAGCTGGGTGTGGCGAGTGTGGGTCATGTCAGCGAACCCCTGTTGATCGCCAACGAGGTGCGGCAGTCGGAATGCGCCGATGAGCGTGCGGTCATTGATGCGCACCTGCAAGCGCGTGGCTACGGTCAGGCGCGAGCGATTGCAGTGGAGCCGGGCCGCTATCGTATCGACTATGGCCATGAGCGGCAGGCCTCGGTCAGTATTCTGATTTACCTGGAAGGACAGCTGGCGAATTTCCAGCGTTGCCTGGAAAGCCTGCTGACGCAGACTGACGCGGTGGACTTCGAGGTCTTGCTGATAGAACCGGGCAACGACGAGCCCGCATTGCTGGAGTGGCTGGGGCTGGTGGAGGAAATGGGCGAGGGCCGTTTCCAGGTGTTGCGTTTCATGCCGGGACAGTCTCGTGCGGCCATGTGCAATGCGGCAGCGCAGGAGGCGCGGGGCGAGTATCTGCTCTGGCTCGATGCGCAAAGCGCTGTGCTTGAGCCGGGGTGGATACACGCGTTGCTCAATCACGCCCAGCGCCCGGAAGTCGGCGCGGTGGGAGGCAAGTTGCAGGATAGCCAGGGTCGCATACGCCAGGCGGGCCTTGTGTTGGGATTGGGCGCCACCGTCGGTCGGGCTTTTGAGGGTTTGCCATCCCAGGCATCGGGTTACATGGGGCGACTGGGGCTCGAGCAGAACTGCTCCGCAGTGGGCGCTGAATGCCTGATGCTGCGGCGAGGGCTTTTCCTTGAGGCCGATGGCTTCGACACCGATCCGCTGCTGGCGCCCTGGACCCATGTCGACCTGTGTCTGAAGCTGCAGCAGGCCGGTTACCTGAACGTCTGGACGCCTTACGCTCGACTGTTGATGAACCCGGTGGCAGACACCCGTGCGAGTCGCGAGCAGGAGGATGCCTTGCTCGCGCGCTGGTTGCCACAGTTGGCCCGTGACCCTGCCTACAATGCCAACTTTTCGCTGCGCGCCGGCGAGGGTTTTGCCCGGGAAAACACCGACCTGTGCTGGTATCCGCTGCAAGGCAGCGTGCCAAGGGTGCTGGTTTGTGTCACCGACCAGCAGGCGGGGGCTTATTCGCGGCTGGTTCAGCCGTTCAGCACATTGCTTGAGGCGGGGCAAATCGAAGGCGCGGCTGTTTCGAGTTTGCTGTCGCCGGTGGAGTTCGAGCGACTGGCGCCGACCACCGTGGTGTTGCAGCGCCCGCTGGACGACGCCGGGCTACTGGCTCTGAACCGCCTGAGGGCGTTTTCCAAGGCGTTCACCGTCTACGAGCTGGACGGTTATCTGCCGCAGATGGAGCTGAAGGGGGATTACGCTGCCGATGAGCTGCTGGAGCGCCTGCGGTTCGGGATGATGCAGGCTGATCGGGTGCTGGTCCCCACGCCGGCGCTGGCCGAACTGTTGCAGGGCCAGCACCCCGACATCCGTGTGCTGGAAACCTTGCTGCCGGCCGCCTGGGGGCGTGTGCAGAGCAAGCGACGCATGGGGACCAAGCCGCGCCTGGGCTGGCTGGGCGGCAAGGATACTCAACTGCTGGCCGACGTGCTGCCCGCATTCGCGGGCGAAGTAGACTGGGTGGTGCTGGGCGACTGCCCCGCGTCACTGCAGCCTTTTCTGAAGGAGCTGCACCCAGGTGTCGCGCAGCAGCAGTTGGCAGCGGCCCTGGCCGCATTGAATCTGGATCTTGCGCTGGTACCCATGGCGGAAAACCTGGGTAATGCCTGTTCTGGCGACCTGCGCGTCCTGCAGCATGCCGCTTGCGGCCATCCGGTCATTTGCAGCCGGGTGCCGGGTTTTGTCGGCGGCGAGGCATTGCCGCTGTCACGGGTGAGCAACGAGGCGCAAGACTGGATCCGGGCGATTCGCTTGCACCTGGAAGACCGTGAGGCTTCCGCGGCGCTGGGGGACGCCTTGCAGTCGACCGTGCGGGCGCAATGGCTGCTCGAGGGTGAGCGCCTGGACGCCTGGCGACGGGCCTGGTTGGCCGATTGATGCGTATTAATTATTACTTTGGCCGCCCAGCGGAGTGCATGTGACATGAGTAGCGATCTGGATACTTTCATCGCAGCCTACAGCGACAGCTTTGGCTATGCGTATGACAACAACATCATTCTCAATTGGTATCCTCAGCGCATCATGGCGCTATGCACCCAAGCGCAAAGCCTGCTGGAGCTCGGTGTGGGCCATGGTTTCAGCACCCACCGCTTCTCGCAGTTCTTCAGTGAGCACACGGTCATCGATGGCTCTGCCTCGGTGATCGCCCAGTTCAAGGCCCAGTACCCGGACAACACGGCCGAGATCGTCGAAAGTTACTTCGAGACATTCGACACCGACAAGCGCTTCGATCTCATCGTGATGGGGTTTGTCCTGGAGCACGTCGAAGATCCACAGACCGTACTGCAAAGGTTCAAGCGCTTTCTTGCGCCGGGTGGACGTTGCTTCGTGCTGGTTCCCAATGGCGAGTCTCTGCATCGGCGGTTCGGTCATGCGGCCGGACTGCTTGACGACATGATGGCGCTGGGGCGCGGTGATCTTGAGTTGGGCCATGTGCGCAGCTACTCGCTCCAGACCCTGAGCGCCGAGCTGGAAGCCGCCGGGCTCCAGGTGGTGCGCAAGGAAGGCGTGTTCCTCAAGCCATTCACCACCGGACAATTGAAGGCATTGAACTTGGGTGCAGACATCGTCCAGGCCATGTGCACCGTAGGTATCGATTACCCAGAGCTCAGTTGCGCGCTGATGCTCGAAGCGACAGTCCCCCAGTCATGAAAAGCCTGGTCATCGGCAGTACTTCGGTCATTGGCAAAGCTGTCGCCCAGGCGTTGTCGCGCTATGGCCAGGTCAAGTTGGCGGGGCGCAGGGAGGCCGATATTACCTTTGACTTGAGCGGCCCGGAGCCCGTTGCTCTCGATGAGCGCTTCGACATCGTGGTGCTGGCCGCTGCCGATTTTGGCGGGCGTGAGCCGGATGACCTGGTCCGCGCCGAACGGGTCAACAGTGTCGGTACGTTGGTTGCCTGCCGCCTGGCCGAACAATGCGGGGCGCGTCATTTCATTTTGTTGTCGTCGCGTTCGGCCTGCGACCAGGCGACAGATCCCTACTTCGGCATCTACTCGCTGTCCAAGCGCCATGCAGAGGAAGTGGCGAGCCTGTATTGCCAAGAGCGCGGCATGGCACTGAGCGTGCTGCGCATCAGTCAGGTCTACGACGACGGCGAGCAGTGCAGGCCTCACCAACCGCTGTTGTACGCCATCGCCGACAAGGCGCAGGCGGGGCGAACCGTCGAGCTGTATGGCAGCAACGACGCCAGGCGCAACTACTTGCATCTGAGTGACCTTGCCGAGGTCTGCGCACGGCTGGCAGAGCAGGGGGTTACTGGTCTGTACAACTGCGGTCATCCCGAAAGCCCTCGTCTTTCCGAGATTGCCCAGGCTGCGTTCGAGGCATTTGGCAAGCCGCTGGATGTCCGCTTCCTGCCAGAAAAAAACGATATTCCCGATCTGCCCCCCTTCGACTGCGGCCATGAGTTGTACGAGCGAATAGGTTTCGTCCCGCGAATAGATGTCCGCCGGGGCTTTGGGCTGATGAGAGCGCACCGGGAGCGTCTGTCATGAAGACTGTCATGGTGACGGGTGTAGGGGCCATCATGGGCTACGGCCTGCTCAAGTCGCTGCGTGCGGCGGACCCTTCTGTTCGGCTCGTCGGCACCGATATCTACGACGATGCTGTCGGTCGCGGCTGGAGCGATGTATTCGTGCAGGCCCCTTTGACCGCTGACCCGGGGTACGGCCAGTGGCTGGGCGACACGCTGTCCAGGCACGAGGTCGATCTGTTGATTCCCGGGATCGAACAGGACGTCCATTGGCTGTCGGACAACCGAGCGTTGTTGGCGACATTCGATTGTCAGGTCGTGCTCAACAACCAGCACTTGATCGACCTTTCCAAGGACAAATGGGCAATGGACCAGGCGCTGGTGGCGCTGGGGGATGCCAGCCGTATTCCCAGCCTGCTGTCGGGGGACTTTCACTCGCTCAAGGCGGCCTTGGGCCTGCCTTTTCTGCTCAAGCCGCGCCGAAGCTACGCTTCCAAAGGGCTGGTCTGGGTTCGCGAGGAGCGCGACTTTACGCCGCACGCGGCCCTGCTCGGTGATCACCTCATGGCGCAGCCCATCATTGGCAGCGCGGCCGACGAATTCACTGTGGCGGCGTTCGGCGATAGCGGTGGCGACACCGGTCCGATCATCGCCTTCCAGCGCAAGTTGGCCTCGGACGGGTCTACCGCCAAGGCCTGGGTATATCAGGATGATTCGCTGGACGAGACGGTCACCAGGTTGTGCCGCGCTTTCAAACCGGTCGGGCCGACCAACTTGCAGTTCCGGCGGGGCTCCGATGGCGAATGGAGCCTGCTTGAGATCAATCCGCGAATCTCCTCGACCAGTTCGATACGTCGCGCATTTGGCTACAACGAGGCGGCGATGTGCCTGGCCTATTATCTCGACGGCAAGACACCGGCCCCGCCGACCCTTCGCAGTGGTTTCGCTGTTCGTTTTATAGAGGATTTCATTGTCTATGATCGGGATCATTTCTGACGTCCATGGCAATTACAGCGCCCTTCGAACAGTGCTTGCCAAACTCGATGGGCTGGGTGTGTCGCGGATTATCTGCCTGGGTGACACGGCCGGTTACTACAGCCAAGTCAACGAGTGTTGCGAGGCCCTGCGCGAGCGAAACATCTTCTCCGTGATGGGCAACCATGATTGGTACCTGGCCAGGAATGAACGCTGCCCTCGTTCCAATAGCGCCAATGCCTGCCTGGACTATCAACAGGGCGTCATCACTTCGCAGAACCTGGCCTGGCTGGGATCGCTCCCGGAGCGCTCGACCCAGGATGAATTGAGCATTGTCCATGGGGGCTGGAACGATCCGTTGGATGAATACGTACGACCCTCGCAGGCGTATTTCGCCCCGTTGCCTGGCCGGTATTTCGCGTCAGGCCATACCCATGTCCAGTACCTGTGGAGCGGTGAAGGCAAGACCTATTGCAACCCCGGTTCAGTCGGCCAGCCACGTGATGGTGATCCCCGGGCGGGTTTCGCGACCTGGGACGGCGAGGTCTTCAACCTGCATCGGGTTGAATACGATAGAAGTGAGACCCAACAGGCAATGAAGGAGGCCGGGTTCACCCCGTACTTCTATGAAAATCTTGATATCGGCAGTCAGATAGGCGGGCGGATCAGTGCGGTTTGAAGTGTTGTGCTGTGCGTCGCCCATGACCATGCCCACCCTGGGAAGTTTGCAATGAGCCAAGAAACGATACTCTTCAACCGCCCGTACATGACTGGCAAGGAACTGGATTACATTGCCCAGGCCAAGTTCGGCAACATGCTCGCCGGTGATGGTCCGTTCACCAAGCAGTGTCACCGCTGGCTGGAATCCCACACGGGTTGCAATAAGGCATTGCTCACCCACTCCTGTACCGCCGCGCTGGAAATGGCGGCCTTGCTGCTGGATATCCAGCCCGGCGACGAAGTCATCCTGCCTTCCTATACCTTCGTGTCCACGGCCAACGCCTTTGTGCTGCGTGGCGCGGTGCCGGTTTTCGTCGATATACGTCCCGACACCTTGAACCTGGACGAGCGCCTGATCGAGGCGGCGATCACGTCACGGACCAAGGCCATCGTGCCCGTCCATTACGCCGGTGTGGCCTGCGAGATGGACACTATCGTGGCCATTGCACGTCAGCATGGGCTGGCGGTGGTCGAAGACGCCGCGCAAGGGGTGATGTCTACCTATAAGGGCCGGGCCTTGGGCAGCATCGGAGACCTTGGAGCCTTCAGTTTTCACGAAACCAAGAACGTGATTTCGGGGGAGGGCGGCGCTTTGCTGGCCAATGACCCGGCAATGGCGCTGCGAGCCGAGATCATTCGGGAAAAAGGTACCGATCGCAGTCGATTCTTCAGGGGCGAGGTGGACAAATACACCTGGCAAGAAGTGGGCTCCTCGTTTCTGCCCGGGGAAATGACTGCGGCCTTTCTTTGGGCCCAGTTGGAAGAGGCGCAAGCCATCACCCAGCGCCGCCTGGCGATCTGGGAGCATTACCATGCCGCTTTGGCGGGGCTTGAGCGGCAAGGGTTGCTGCGTCGTCCGATCGTTCCTGAAAATTGCCAGCACAATGCGCACATGTACTACGTGCTCCTGGCCCCTGGTATGGAGCGCCAGGTTGTTCTCGAGGCGCTCAAGAGCCATGCCATCTATGCGGTCTTCCATTACGTGCCGCTGCATTCATCCCCCGGTGGCGCGCGTTATGGGCGTGTGCATGGCTCAATGGAAATCACCGATGGTTATTCCGAGCGGCTGTTGCGTTTACCGATGTGGCTCGGTCTCTCCAAGGATCAACAAGACCGGGTGGTCGATGTGCTCGGCGGCGCTTTGGCAGCCCTTGCCACTTAGCGGCATAACACCGCCGGTTTTTCGACTTCGACTCAACTGAACGGTGCCCCCTGAACCCCCAGAGCCCTTTGTTTCCAGGGCCTGGGCCCGCCAGAAAAAAGTTGGTCTGCAAATTGCTTCAGGCTGTGCAACACAGCAGTGGACGGCAAACGTCCGGCATGCAGAGGAACGACAGTGGACAAGTACCTTTATGTGGCAATGACCGGCGCCAGCCAGAACGCACTGGCGCAACGGGCCCATGCCAACAACCTGGCGAACATCTCCACCAATGGTTTTCAGAAAGACCTGGAGCAGGCGCGCTCGATGCCTGTATTCGGTGACAGCTTTCCGGCGCGGGCCTTTGCCCTGTCCGAGCGTCCCGCTACTGACTTCACCCCGGGCGCGCTGGTGGAAACCGGTCGTGACCTCGACGTCGCGGTGAGCGGGCCGGGCTGGATGGCTGTGCAGAACCCCGACGGCGGTGAAAGCTACGTGCGCACCGGTAGCCTCAATGTCGATGCCCTGGGCGTACTGCGGGCCGGCAACGGCATGCCGGTGATGGGCAATGGCGGTCCGATCGCCGTGCCGCCGGAACAGAAAATCGAAATCGGCCAGGACGGCACCATCAGCATTCGCGCCATGGGTGAAGGCCCGCGGGTGATGGCTGAAGTGGACCGCATCAAGCTGGTCAACCCGGACCTCAAGAACATGACCAAGGGCCTGGACGGCTCGATCCGGACCAAGGACGGCCAGCCGGCGCCCATCGATGCCAACGTGCAGTTGGTGTCGGGGTTCCAGGAGGCGAGCAACGTCAACGCCGTGGATGAAATGACTTCGGTGCTGGCCCTGGCCAAGCAGTTCGAGCTCCACGTCAAGATGATGAACACCGCCAAAGAAGGCGATGAAGCCATGGCTCGGGTCTTGCAGATCTAATCATTAATTACAGCGCTGCGCCGAAAAACAGGCGTACGAGGAGAATCGAATGCTTCCGGCTCTATGGGTTGCCAAAACAGGTCTGTCCGCCCAGGACACCAACCTGACGACCATTTCCAACAACCTGGCGAACGTTTCGACCACGGGTTTCAAACGTGATCGCGCCGAGTTCCAGGACCTGCTGTATCAGGTAAAACGCCAGCCTGGCGCCCAGTCGACCCAAGACAGCGAATTGCCGTCGGGCCTGCAAGTGGGTACGGGTGTACGCATTGTCGGCACCCAGAAAAACTTCAACGCCGGCAGCCTGCAGACCACCGAGCAGCCGCTGGACATGGCCATCGACGGTCGCGGTTTCTTCCAGATCCTGCAGCCGGACGGCACCACGTCCTACACCCGTGACGGTACGTTCCACCTCGACTCCAACGGTCAGATCGTCAACGCCAGCGGCTTCGCCCTGGAGCCGGCGGTCATCATTCCGAACGATGCCCAGACCTTTACCGTGGGCCGTGACGGCACCGTGTCCATCACCGTGGCGGGCAACCCGGCCGCCCAGGTGATCGGCAACCTGCAGACCGCCGACTTCATCAACCCGGCCGGCCTGCAAGCGGTGGGCAACAACCTGTTCCTGGAAACCGCCGCCAGTGGCGCGCCACAAATCGGCACCCCGGGCCTGAACGGTTTCGGCACCACGCTGCAGAACACCCTGGAAACGTCCAACGTGAGCACCGTCGAGGAAATGGTCAACATGATCACCACCCAGCGTGCCTACGAGATGAACTCCAAGGTGATCTCCACCGCCGACCAGATGCTCTCCTTCGTGACGCAGAACCTGTAATCACGTCGCACATCGGTAATTACGCAGACAGGGCGGCCTGAGGTCGCCTGCAACACCAAGAGGTAGGGTCATGAAACGCTTCGTATCTGTTCTGGCACTGAGTGGGGTCACCGCGCTGGCGGGCTGTGTCGCGCCGACGCCCAGGCCCAATGACCCGTACTACGCTCCGGTGTTGCCGCGCACGCCGTTGCCTGCCGCCGCCAACAATGGCTCGATCTACCAGGCCGGCTTCGAGCAGAACCTGTACGGCGACCGCAAGGCCTTCCGGGTCGGTGACATCATCACCATTACCCTGAACGAGCGGACGCAGGCCAGCAAGAACGCCAACTCGCAAATGGACAAGACCAGTAATACCAGCGTCGGCCTGACGTCGTTGTTCGGCTCCAGCCTGACCACCAACAACCCGATTGGCAGCAACGACCTGAGCCTCAACGCCGGTTACAACGCCGACCGGGCCACCAAGGGCGACAGCAAGTCCGGCCAGAGCAACAGCCTGACCGGCTCGATTACCGTGACCGTCGCCGATGTGCTGCCCAACGGCATCATTGTCGTACGCGGCGAGAAGTGGCTGACCCTCAACACCGGTGACGAACTGGTGCGCATCGCCGGCATGGTTCGCGCCGACGACATCGCCACCGACAACACCGTTTCGTCCACCCGTGTGGCCGATGCGCGCATCACCTATTCGGGCACCGGTGCCTTTGCCGATGCGAGCCAGCCAGGCTGGTTCGACCGTTTCTTCCTCAGCCCGAAGTTCCCTTTCTAGGTGGCCCAGTTGAATCTTAAGCAGCTGTTGATCGGTGCCCTGGTGATGTCCGCAGCCTTTAGCGCTCAGGCCGAGCGTTTGAAGGACATCGCCAGCATTTCCGGCGTGCGTTCCAACCAGTTGATCGGCTACGGCCTGGTCGTGGGCCTGAACGGCACCGGTGACCAGACCACCCAGACCCCGTTCACCCTGCAGACCTTCAACAACATGTTGTCGCAGTTCGGCATCAAGGTGCCGGCCGGTTCCGGCAACGTACAGTTGAAAAACGTCGCGGCGGTGTCGGTCAGTGCCGACTTGCCGGCGTTCGCCAAGCCCGGCCAGCAAGTGGATATCACCGTTTCGTCCATCGGTAACTCCAAGAGCCTGCGTGGCGGTACGTTGTTGCTGACGCCGCTCAAGGGTATCGACGGCAACGTCTACGCCATCGCCCAGGGCAACCTGGTGGTGGGCGGTTTCGATGCCGAGGGGCGCGACGGTTCGAAGATCACCGTCAACGTTCCGTCGGCCGGTCGCATCCCCGGCGGTGCGTCGGTGGAACGTGCGGTGCCGAGCGGTTTCAACCAGGGCAACAGCCTGACGCTGAACCTCAACCGCTCCGACTTCACCACCGCCAAGCGCATCGTCGACAAGATCAACGACATGCTTGGCCCAGGCGTGGCCCAGGCCATCGACGGCGGCTCGATCCGTGTCACCGCGCCGCTGGATCCGAGCCAGCGGGTCGACTATCTGTCGATCCTGGAGAACCTCGAGGTCGATCCGGGCCAGGCGGTGGCGAAAGTCATCATCAATTCGCGCACCGGCACCATCGTCATCGGCCAGAACGTCAAGGTTTCCCCGGCCGCCGTGACCCACGGCAGCCTGACCGTGACCATCACCGAAGACCCGATCGTCAGTCAGCCGGGGCCATTGTCCAACGGCCAGACCGCCGTGGTCCCGCGTTCGCGGGTCAATGCCGAGCAGGAAGCCAAGCCGATGTTCAAGTTCGGCCCGGGCACGACCCTGGATGAAATCGTCCGGGCTGTGAACCAGGTCGGCGCGGCGCCGGGCGACTTGATGGCCATTCTCGAAGCCTTGAAGCAGGCCGGCGCGTTGCAAGCCGACCTGATCGTGATTTGAGGGGCGAGTCATGGATATGCGCAAGGGCGCTTTGATCAGCGGGGATTCGGGTTCCTACTCGGACTTGAATCGCCTGAACCAGCTCAAGGTCGGCGACAAGAACAGCGACGGCAACCTGCGTAAAGTGGCGCAGGAATTCGAATCGCTGTTCCTCGGCGAAATGCTCAAGTCCATGCGTTCGGCCACCGAGGCCTTGGGCAAGGACAACCCGTTGAACACGCCGGAAGCCAAGCAATACCAGGAAATGTACGACCAGCAATTGGCCGTTTCCATGTCCCGCGAAGGCGGCGGTATCGGCCTGGCCGATGTGCTGCTGCGCCAGATGTCGAAGAACAAGCCACTGGCGCCCGGTGAGGCGGCGACCTTGTCGGCGGCCAAGCAGCAAGAGGCCTTGGACAAGGTCGCCAAGGCGCCGGTCCCGACGCCGGTGGCGGCCGGGACCTTGCCCGCCGACGGTCCGTTGTCGCGCACCAATGGCCAGCGTCCGTTATGGGCTTCGCGGGCCGTGAGTGCGCCACAAGGCGCCGAGGGCGTCCACCGCAACGACATGGAACTGCTCAACCAGCGTCGCCTGGCCCTGCCGCCGAAACTGGCTGACCGTCTGCTCGCCGGGCTGGTGCCGTCGGCCTCGGCCAATGCCGATGTCCCTGCGCAGAACCTGCTGCCGGATCGCGCCGTCGCCGCCGTCAAGCCGGCCACCGGCGAGCTGGCCAATGGCGACTGGCTGGCCGCGCTCAAGGCTGCCGAGCCGAAAGGGGACATGCAGGTCTATGGTCGTGCCGTGGCCCAGCCACCGCTGGCACCGGCGCGCAAGGCCTTCCGCGATGCCGATGAATTCGTCAACGCCATGCTGCCAATGGCCAAGGAAGCCGCCGACCGCATCGGTGTCGATCCACGCTACCTGGTGGCCCAGGCCGCCCTGGAAACCGGTTGGGGCAAATCGGTGATGCGCCAGCCCGATGGCAGCAGTAGCCACAACCTGTTCGGCATCAAGGCCAGCGCCAACTGGAAGGGCGATTCGGCACGGGCGATCACCAGCGAATTCCGCAATGGCGCGATGGTCAAGGAGACGGCCGAGTTCCGTTCCTACGCCTCGTATCGCGACAGTTTCCATGACTTGGTCAACCTGCTGCAAAGCAACAGTCGCTATCAAGATGTGCTGAAGTCGGCCGATAACCCCGAACAGTTTGTACGCGAGTTGCAGAAGGCCGGTTACGCCACCGACCCGCACTACGCCAGCAAGATTTCGAACATAGCCCGGCAGATGACGAGTTACCAAAACTACGCTTCTGCAGGCGCCACCACGACTTTATAAGGTCTGAACCATGAGTTTGCTCAATATAGGGATGTCGGGTCTGTCAGCAAGCCAGACTGCCTTGGTGACCACGGGTAACAACATTGCCAACGTCGATACCGCAGGGTATTCGCGTCAGCAGACCGTGCAGACCACCAAGGCCTCGAACCAGTACGGCAACGTGTTCATTGGTTCCGGCACGACCCTGGCCGACGTGCGCCGGGTGTACAACGCCTTCCTTGAAGCGCAACTGAAAACCACCACGTCGCTCAACAGCGACGCGGCGGCCTACCAAGGTCAGATCACTCCGCTCGACTCCCTGCTGTCTGACAGCGGCACCGGCCTCAACGGCGCCCTGACCAAGTTTTTCGCCTCGGTGCAGAACGTCAACGCCAAGCCAGGTGACGATGCATCCCGGCAGTTGCTGCTCAGCGATGCCCAGGCCTTGAGCAACCGTTTCAATTCGATTTCCAACCAGTTGACGGAGCAGAGCCAGAACATCAACGGCAACCTGTCGAACATGGTCGACCAGGTCAATAACCTGGCGGCCACCGTTGCGCAGTTGAACAAGAAAATTGCCGAAGTCTCCAATGCCGGCGGCGCCCCCAACGACCTGCTCGATGCCCGCAGCGAAACCATTCGCCAACTGTCGACCTTCACCGGCACACAGGTTGTCGAGAACGGCAGCAGCCTGGACATCTACCTGGGCTCCGGTCAGCCGTTGGTAATGGGCAACATCGTCAATACTCTGGAAGCGGTGCCGGACAAGAACGATCCGGGGCGCATGGGCATCCAGCTCAACAGCGGTTCCAGCTCCATGGACCTGACGTCGGTGCTCACCGGCGGCGAGATCGGTGGCCTGATGCGCTACCGCAGTACCGTGCTCGACCCGGCCATGAACGAGCTGGGGCGCGTGGCCCTGGTGGTCGCCGACCAGATGAACAGCGTCCAGGCCTCGGGCATCGACATGAACGGGGCCTTCGGCTCCAACCTGTTCACTAACATCAACAGCGCCACGCAGGTCAGCCAGCGCAGCGTTGCGTCGTTGAACAACAGCGCCGGCTCCGGCAACTTCAACATCGCCATCAAAGACTCCGGCAAGCTGACCACCAACGACTACAAGGTGACGTTCACCAGCGGCACGGACTACACCGTCCAGCGCCTGCCCGACGGCACCTCGATGGGCGCGTTCAACACCGCGACCACACCACCGCCGGTGATCGACGGTTTTTCGATGACGTTCGCCAACGGCACCGCAGCCGCCGGCGACTCGTTCAAGCTCACCCCGACCCGCGACGCGGCGGCCAACATCAAGACCGAGATGACCGACTCCAAGCGGCTGGCGATTGCCGCGCCGTTGGGCGCCGCCATCGTGCCAGGGGGCAGCGGCACGCTGACCATCCCGGCCAGCGGCCAGCCGAGCATGACCACCAAGCTGGACATCTACGACGCAGCCACCACGACCATCATCCAGAACGGCATCAAGAACTCCATGCCGGTCAAGGTGGTGTTCGGCGCGACGTCCGCCGATGGCACCAGCCAGGCTTATCAATTGCTCGATGCCAAAGGTGTCCAGATCAGCAATGGCACGATCAAGCCCGGCGAAAGCAACACCTTGAGCCTGAGTGTTCCGCTCAAGGACGCCAGTGGCAATCCGATCATGGATTCGTCCGTGCCGCCGGTACAACGCACCGTCACGTTCGACATGTCCATTGCCGGTGCCCCATCCAACGGCGCCTCGATCAATGTCAGCCTCAGCCAGCCCGGCAGCCTGGACAACCGTAACGGTACTGTCCTGGCCGGTCTGCAGACCGCCAAGACCGTCGACACCGGCTCCAGTAGCAAGGGTATTTCCCTGAACGATGCCTACGGCAAGCTGGTGGAAGGCGTCGGCGCCAAGGCCGCCCAGGGCAAGCTCGACAGCGCCGCCACTGGGGCGATCCTGGACAACGCCAAGACCGCTCGCGATTCGCTGTCGGGCGTGGACCTGGATGAAGAAACCGGCAACCTGGTCAAGTTCCAGCAGTACTACACCGCGTCCTCGCAGATCATCAAGGCTGCGCAACAAATCTTCAGCACATTGATCAACAGTCTTTAAGGAGCCGTAGCCCATGCGCATTTCCACCTCTCAGTTCTACGAAAGCACGGCTGCGAACTACCAGAAAAACTTCGCCAAGGTGGTCAAGACCAGCGAGGAAGCCAGCAGCCTGGTGCGCGTGAACACCGCCGCGGATGATCCGGTGGGCGCTTCGCGCCTGCTGCAGTTGGGCAACCAGGCTTCGATGCTTTCCCAATACGAAGCCAACGTCACCACCATCAAGGCGACCCTGGGCACCACCGAAGCGGTCATGACCAGCATTGGCAACGTGCTGCAGCGCGCCAAGGAATTGGCCGTCAGTGCCGGTAACGCCGCCTACACCGACGCGGACCGTAAAGCGGTTGCCTCGGAACTGGGGTCGATCGAAGATCAGTTGCTGAGCCTGATGAACACCAAGGATGAAAACGGTAAGTACATCTTTGCCGGATCGAAGGGCGATGTCGTACCGTTCACTCGTAACGATGACGGCACCTACACCTACAACGGCGACCAGGTGACCCTGGACCTGCCGATCGGCGATACCATGTCGATGGCCACCAACAGCACCGGCTGGGAAGTATTCCAGCAGGCCGTCAACACCAGTCGCACCCAGGTCACCATGACTGCGCCAGCGGTGGATGATGGTCGCGTGGTGCTGACCAACGGCCAAGTCTCCTCCAGCGTGAGCTACAACAGCCAGTTCCGAAGTGGCGAGCCGTACACAGTGGAGTTCGTCAGCGGCACCCAATTGAAAATCACCGACTCGGGTGGCAACGATGTGACCGCCGAAGCCAGCAAGGGCGGGGTCATCGAGCCTAGTAACCAGCTCGGGCAGACGGTGAGCTTTCGCGGCGTCGACCTGACCTTGAACGTCAACCTTCATGCCGGTGACGTTGCGGGCACGATCTTGCCCGGTCATACCTTCACCCTGGCTGCCAAACCCGACTCGTTCACGCCGGCCCGCAGTCCGGGCAACGCCACCGCGACCCAGATCACCAGCAGCGCAATCACCGATCCGACGGCTTACCACGCCAGCTTCCCGACGGGAGCGGCGGTGCTGAAGTTCACCAGCGCCACGGACTTCGACCTGTACGCCGCGCCACTGACCGCCGACAGCAAGCCGGTGTCCAGCGGCACCCTGGCAGGCAACGTCGCCACCGCATCCGGCGTGAGTTTCACCCTCAATGGTGCCCCGGCCGCCAACGATCAGTTCAGCATCGCGGTCAATACCCACGAGACGCAGAACGTCCTGGACACCGTGAACCAGTTGCGGACTGCTTTGAACACGCCGGCCGATGGCGACAACATCGCCATCCAGAAACTGAATGCGTCACTGGCTTCGGCTATCGGTAACCTGGCCAGCGGCACTGACCAGTTGACCAGTGCATTGAGTTCGGTCGGTGGTCGTGGCCAGTCGCTCGATACCCAGAGCGATACCAATCAGAGCTTCGTCCTCGCCAACTCGCAGACCCAGTCGGCGATTCGTGATTCCGACCCGGCCGAAGTGATGACGCGCCTGACCTTGCAGCAGACGATGCTGCAGGCATCGCAGTTGGCGTTCAGCAAAATCACGCAATTGGGATTGTTCAACAAAATCTGATCCAGGGCAGGGACCGTGACGCTATAAGCGGTCCCCGACCGTTCCTTTATACGATTCAGGACGTCCTGCTCTCGCCTGAGTTGACGCCCACCGGTTGAGAGCCAAGCGTGTGAAATCAGCTCCTCTTGTCAGCATTGCCATCCCCGCGTACCACCCACGCTTTTTCCGCCTCGCCTTGCAAAGCGCGCTCGAGCAGACCTACGAGAACCTGGAGATAGTCATCTGCGACGACTGCCGCAGCGATGGAATCGAGCAGATTGTCCAGGAAGTTGGCATGGGTTCCACTGTTGCGGTGCGTTACCTGCGCAACCCGACCCGACTGGGGTTCCAGCAGAATCTGTTGCGTTGCCTTGAAGAGTCCCGGGGCGAGTTCATCAAGTTCCTGTGCGATGACGACCAGTTGCTGGCGTTCTGCGTCAGCCAACAGGCGGCCATCTTGCAGGAGCATCCTCAAGTATCGCTGGTGATCAACAAGCATCATTTAATCGATGCCGACAACTATGCCTTGCCGATCCGCGTTGAAAATACGGGCATCACGCAGTTCGATGCGTTGTTCAACGGCAACGACATGCTGGCGTATTTTGAAAAGACCACCCGGAATATTCTCGGTGGCTTGAGTGGCGCATTGATGCGCCGCACAGATGTCGAGGCCTTGCTGCCAGCGTTGGCGCGGCCCGGTGAAGGCTTCGAGGCTGTCCTCGATTTTGCCTTGTTCATCTGCCTGTTGCGCCGGGGCGATCTGGTCCAGCTTTATGCCGAGGGAAGCGGCCAGCGGTTGCATCCGGAGCGCCTGGCGCGTCAGGCCAAGATGCTTGAAGCGGCCACGGTGGAGCTGACCTGGCTCAAGGAAATGCTCGCCCAGCGCAGTGGCGAGCCGGCGCCAGCCAGTGGCTGGGTGCGTTACCAGTCGCTGGGGCAGCCCAAGGAGCCAGGCGCGCCCGAGTGGGAAGAAATCAACGTCTATTCAGTCATTGCGACTCGCCAGGGCGTCATCGGCTCGCAAGTCGGCACGGACATCGAAAGCTACGCAGACCTCTATGCGCAGTGGCTGACATGTCGACGTTTCAGTCCATTGCGCAAGCAAGTCTTGTCCCGGCAGATTGCCCGCTGGGCCTATCGGCCGATGATCGTTCCCGTCATCATCGATGAGCAGGACGATCCTTATGCGCTGGGTATTACCCTGCAGAGTATCGCTGCCCAAGCCTATGCCTGCGAATCGGTGCTGCTGCTGTCCAATGGGCGCCAGGCTGTGGACAACCATGTCCTGCGCCTTGGCCTGCAAGCGGACTGGGCGCAGCAGCTCAATGGGCTGTTGCCTCAACTGGACGGCGCCGACTGGTTCTATCTGCTGCGTGCCGGCGATCGCTTGACTGAGTCGGCACTGCTGATCATGGCCGATCGGATTGTCAGCTCGCCGGCTGCTGCCTGTCTCTACAGCGATGAAGGTGCGCTGGTGGATGACAAGTCGGTGGAGCCGATCTTCAAACCTGACTTCAATCTCGACCTGATGCGCGGTTATCCCTATGTCGGTCGGACACTGGCTTTCGAGCGTGCCCGATTCCTGGCCTCGGGTGGATTCGATTCGAGCCTGGGCGAGCTGGCACCCCATGACTTGATCTGGCAGTTGGTGGAAACGGACGGGCCACAGGTCATTGGCCACATTCCCGAAGTCCAGGTCGAGTCAACGTTTTCGTTTGCCCAATGGCTGTCGTTGCCGCAAGTCATCGAGCAAAACGCCCGGCTGATCGAAGCTCATCTACAGCGTATCGGCGTGCCTTACCGGCTTCACCCAGGACCGCTCCTGGCGCTGGTCCCGCGCATCGAATACCTGTTCGACGAGCGACCCCTGGTGTCGATCGTCATCAGCGTCAAGGATGACCTGGGCGCACTGGAGCGTTGCGTCAACAGCCTGATCAGCACGACCGCGTATCCGCACTACGAGATCATCATCGTCGATAACGCCAGTGAAAACGCCGAGCTGCAGCATTGGCTGCGGGCCATGGCCGAGCTGGGCAGTGAAAAGTTGCGAATACTCCTGCACCCGGGAAGCGACAGCGAAGCGGTGATCCGCAATTTCGCCGTACAGCATGCCCGCGGCGAATACCTGTTGTTGCTGAACCCCAATTGCATCGTGCTGGAAGCCGCCTGGCTGGATGAGTTGCTCAATCATGGGCAACGTCCCGAGGTCGGTATCGTGGGGCCTCGCACACTCAACCAGCAAGGCCGGGTCATCGACTCCGGCATGATCATGGGGCTGGGTGGGTTGGCGGGCAGGGCCTTCGTCAACGAGTCGGTCACGTCTGGCGGCTATATGCAGCGCTTGCAGACGGTGCAGAACTGGAGCGCTGTCGGCGATCACTGCCTGTTGGTGCGCAGGCAGGTTCTGGAGGAAGCCGGTGGGTTCGATGAGTCGATCACGACGCAGCGCATCAACGCTCTGGAGCTATGCCTGCAGGTCGGAAAAAACGGCTACCTGATCGTCACCACGCCTTACAGTGATGTTGTGCTGGTGTCCGGCGTGGAAGCCAGTCGCGATCCTTCGTGGAAGCAGCGGCTGGAGCTCGAACAAGAGGCGTTCTATCAGCGCTGGCTGCCCAGGATCGCCAACGATCCTGCCTACAACCGTAACCTGACCCTGACCGGGAAAAGCTTCAGTCTCGAGCCCGGGCCACGCACCGGCTGGAATCCGCTGATCACCCGCAACGTCCCTTCGATCCTGGGGCTGGCGGTCAATACCTCGGCGGTGGGGCACTACCGGGTCAGCCAGCCGTTATTCGAACTGGAAGCGGCTGGGCGAGTCGTGGGACGTGTTGCCTACGATACGCCTTCGATCATCGACATCGAGCGCCAGTCACCGGATGTGATCATCCTTCAGGGTCGCTATAACGTGGGTAAGTTCAAGGACATCGCTCAAGTCAAGACTTACTCCAACGCCATGCGCATCTACGAATTGGATGACTACATCGCCCGGGTCCCGGAAAAAAACGAACACCGCCGTAATATGCCGGACAACCTCGAGGACTTGCTGCGTCAAGGGATCGGCCTGTGTGATCGGGTCGTGGTCTCGACCCATCCGCTGGCGGACGTCTTGTCCAGCATGCACCACGACATCCGCGTCGTACCGAACATGCTGGCTGCAGGCTTGTGGAACCGGCTCAGAAGCCAGCGTGCAACCTCCAGCAAGCCGCGTATCGGTTGGGGAGGCGGCACTAGCCACCGTGGCGACCTGGAGCTGATCGCCGATGTCGTGCGGGAGTTGGCCGACGAAGTCGAATGGGTGTTCTTTGGCATGTGCCCCGATTTGCTCAAGCCTTATGTCCATGAGTTTCATCCGGGCGTGAGCCTGGCGGCTTATCCGGCGAAGCTTGCCAGCCTGAACCTCGACCTGGCCTTGGCGCCGTTGGAGTTCCATATTTTCAACGACTGCAAGAGCAACCTTCGCCTGCTGGAATACGGTGCGTGCGGCTACCCGGTCATTTGTTCGGATACCGAGGCTTATCGGGGGCACCTGCCTTGTACCCGGGTCCTCACCAACAGCACCGAAGAATGGCTGGAGGCAATCCGTATGCACCTGGCGGATCCGATTGCCAGCTACCGGATGGGCGACGAATTACGTGAAGTGGTGCTGCGCGACTTTATCTTGCGCGGCGATAACCTGCAGTACTGGGCCAATGGTTGGCTACCGGATTGAGAGTTTCAACCTACGAAACTCCCGGTGTCGCTGATGCGGTCACCCCACTTGTTAAGGAATGAATATGCAAAGCAATGTCCCAACAGGATCGACTGCGCCGTTGAGTGAACGGTTTACCCTGGTGCTGCTCGCTCACGACCAGTCGACTGCCCTGCGGCGGGCGTTGCGCCACTACCGCGACAGTTCGTTCGCCGTACTGGTGATCGACTCATCGAACCTGATCGACGCTGATATCACGGTAGCGTTCCCTGGTGTGCAATACCTGCACGTGCCCACGGCCATTGGTTTCGGCGACAAGGTTCGCCAGGCCGTCGAGCGCGTCGCCACGCCTTACCTGGCGATTGCCGAGGTTGAGAGTTTCCTGCTGCCGCCGGCGCTGGAACAGGCGTTGGGTTTCCTGGAGGCGCACGCTCAGTACAGTGCCTGCCAAGGCTACAGCCTGGCGTTCGAGGCCCATGCCGATCGTGTCGACTATTACTTGCTTGATCGCAAGGGCTGTGAGGATTATTCCGGCCCATCGGCCGAAGCCCGGCTGGCCGTGTTTGCCGAGGATTGCCCGTCCCTGGTGAATGCCCTCACGCGCACTGAAACCCTGCGGCGCAGTTACGCTGCGTTGCCTGCCGGTTTTGATTCGCGGTTGCAGGAGGCCGGCCATTGCTATGGGGTGATGGCGGATGCCAGGGTTCGCTTGCTGGACATCCCTTATGGCCTGCATGAACGTAGCCGCGTGGCGAAGCCACAGAATCTGGTTGCCACGGCGCCAGGCTCCGTGGACTTGCGTGCGGTCGCTGAACAGGAGCGTTTTGCCACGGCCCTGGCCGGTGCCTTCGGTACGGATACCTCGGTGCGGGACTATGCCAAGGCCATCGTCAAGAAACTGGACGAGCGTTCAGTGCCACAGACCAGGAAGCTGTTCGAGTCGATCTGGGATTCGCGGCGTGGCGAGCCGGTGCGTCGTTTCGAACCGACGCAATACGTTGAGATGCCGTTCTATAACCAGGCTTTTTTCGACGTGCTCACTTCGCTGGAGTTCCTGCTGCATGCAGCGCCAAGCGGGCAGGTGCAGTTGAAGGAGCTGGAAGCCGTCATGCTCAGGCAGAAGGAGCTCTCCCGCCCCCAGCGCAACACCAGCGCCGAGCCGCTTGATGAACAGCTGGCGAGGGCTTTCCTGAGCTATGCCTTCAACCAGGATCTGGTGGAGCAACTGCTCGAGGTCATGCAGGCCAAGGGTGACAAGCGCTACGTGCAAATGCTCCAGGCCTGGGAGCAACGGCTCAAGGCGGCGGCGTTTGAAAATACCGCCAGGTTGTTCGACACCACGCACTCCGGTCAATTGCTGCGCTGGCTCGAAGCGCGTGAACCGAGTGCCAGGGAAGCCCAGAAAGTGTCCGAGTACCTGGCTGCTCGCAACGGTGGTCCTACGTTCGGCATTTTGGTCCTGGATTTGGACGCCGACATCTTCAAGATGCAAACCACCTTCGATAGCGTGCTCAATGGCTATTGCCGGGCGTTCAAGATTGTTGTTTTCACCACCGGCGACCTGCCGGCCGAGACGACGCCAAAGCAAGTCCTGCATTTCGTCAAAGTCAACGAAAGCAATTACATCGACAAAATCAATCAGGTGGTCAGCCAGAGCGATTGCGATTGGATGGTCATGGTCGAGGCCGGCGATGAATTGACCCCCGGCGGGCTGTTCCGCGCAGGCGTGGAATTGCTGGCCGCGCCGCAATGCCAGGCCGTGGCAATGGACGAGTTCCAGCGCCAGCCTGACGGGACCCTGGCCGATGTCTTCCGGCCAGGGTTCAACCTTGACTTGCTGCAAAGTGCCCCGGCGTTGATGGCCCGTCATTGGCTGGTACGCCGCGAGACGTTGGTAAGGCTCGGCGGCTATTCACGCGAGTTCAAGAACGCAATGGAGTTCGACCTGTTGTTGCGTCTGATCGAGCAGGACGGCCTGGAGGGCCTTGCGCACCTGGATGAGCCTCTGCTGACTTGCCAGGCGCTGCCGGTGGAAGACAACGCCGATGAGCGCAAGACGCTGCTGCGTCATCTGGCGGTTCGTGGCTATCAGGCCGATGTGGGCGCGGTCGTGCCGGGCACGCATAAAATCGACTACCGCTTTGCCGAGCGCCCCATGGTGTCGATCATCGTCCACGGTGCCTGCGACCTGACGACCCGACAACGAGGTCTGCTCAGCGTCCTGCAGCGCACGCGATATCAGCGCTATGAGGTATTGCTCTGCGCCGCCGCGGCAGACAACGCTGTGCTGCGTACCTGGCTCCAGGGGCAGGGGCACCAGGCAAGTCGTGTTCGCTTGTTGGATATCGAACCAGGCACGGCGACGGGCACATTGATCAACGCGGCCAGCCAGGAGGCCAAGGGCGACTATCTGGTGACGCTGGCGGCAGACAGTGAAGTGGTCAACGTCAACTGGATCGAATCGCTGCTCAACCAGGCCTTGCGTCCGGAAGTCGGCGTGGTCGGTGCCAAGCTGGTCGAGCGCGATGGACGTATCACCCAGGCGGGCCTGATTCTGGGCTTGAACGACGAAGTCGGCTCGGCATTCGTCGGCGAGCCGAAGACTGCCAGAGGCTACATGAACAGGTTGGTCGTCGAGCAGAACTGTTCGGCGGTGTCGTTTGCCTGCCTGATGATTTCCAAGCAACTATTCGAAGCGGCTGACGGCATAGACAGCGATTTGTTCGACGATGCCTTGGGTGATGTGGATCTGTGCCTCAGGGTTGGCCAGGCCGGTTACCTGACGGTATGGACGCCACATGTGCAGGTTATCCAGTCCGGTGTGCTGGCGAGTACGCCACAGACGCGTGCGGCGCTGCGTGAGAAGTGGTCCGGGGCGTTCGCTCAGGATCGGTTCTATAACGCTAACCTGGCGCTGCAAGGCGCTGGTTTCACCCTGGGTCCGGTGCGCAACGTACCCTGGACCGACTTGTTGGCATAACTCCGCCTTCCGAGGCGAGCCATCGACGCCGGCAGGTAGAACCTGCCGGCGCTCTCGCCCAATTGCACCGCCATCCTCAAGGTTCCTGTCCAGCATCCAATACCGTCGTGGGAAATGACACGGCTTCGTTTGTCATGAAAAAATGCTCCTCCAGGACAAAACGGCGTGACGCATAGGTCATAAAGTGCATCTTCACTGTATTGTATTCCCCGGAGTGGAGGCCTGTTCGTTCGCCTGATAAGGCCTGCGCCCTTGGAAATCAACCATTTTTGACGCGCCCCTGAGCTTTTGGGGGTGAACCTAGTCGCAGTTCATGATCGGGAAGCCATGATGATTGGCATAAAAAGCATAGCGAGTTATGTGCCGACCGCTGGTGTGGATAACTACGCTCAGGGTGCCAAATTCGAGAAGGATGAAGAATTCATCCTTGGCAAGATTGGTTCGGCGTTCCTGCCGCGCAAAGACGCTGACCAGGAAACCTCGGACCTGTGTGTCGAAGCGGTGAATGCATTGTTCGCCAACAACCCGCAGCTTTCGCGCGAATCCATCGACGCGTTGATCGTCGTCACCCAGAACGGTGATGAAGAAGGCCTGCCGCACACGGCCGCCATCGTGCAGGACAAGCTCGGGTTGCCGACCCATGTGGCGGCGTTCGATATATCGCTGGGCTGCTCGGGCTACGTATACGGCATTTATGCCCTGAAAGGCTTCATGGAGGCCGCAGGGTTGAAGAACGGGTTGCTGGTGACCGCCGACCCGTATTCGAAAATCGTCGACCCTGAAGACCGCAACACCACCATGTTGTTTGGCGACGCCGCCACCGCCACGTGGATGGCCGAGGGCGCCAGCTGGCAGTTGGGCAAGGCCAAGTTCGGCACCGATGGTTCCGGCGCGCCACACCTGAAGGTCAGCGACGGGGTGTTTTTCATGAACGGTCGCCAGGTGTTCAACTTCGCCTTGCTGAAAGTACCGGCTCATTTGCACGAACTGCTGGACGAATCCTCATTGCAAGCCAGCGACATCGACGCATTCTGCATCCACCAGGGCAGCGCGGCGATTGTCGATGCCGTGGCGCGACGCTTCGAGGGTGAACCTGAGAAATTCATCAAGGACATGGTCGAGACCGGCAATACCGTGTCGTCGAGCATTCCGCTGCTGCTGGAAAAGCACGTCCTGGATGCTGACTGGAAGCGCGTGGCAATCAGTGGTTTTGGTGTGGGCCTGTCGTGGGGCTCGGCGATTCTCTATCGCGATTGACCCGGTTACGTTCTTCTCAATAGCGCTTCAGGCTGGCCTGTGGCGCTATTTTTTTGCCCGCGACTTAATCCTGCGGTTTCTTGGCGCCATTTTTCAGACCTTGACCCTCCGCTAAACCCTTGTTTTGCAAGGGGTGGCAGTCTGCTAGCAAATTTTTTGAAAAAAGCCCTCAAGCAAGTTCCCAATCCGACGATAACTATTACGAAGGTTCTCTAGGCCACACCCCGGCGGTTGCCAAGGGCCGGAAGCCGCAGTACCCAACCAACGAGGAATTCGTCATGGCTTTAACAGTAAACACCAACACCACATCGCTGAACGTTCAGAAGAACCTGAACCGGGCTTCCGACGCTCTCTCCACTTCGATGACTCGCCTGTCTTCCGGCCTGAAAATCAACAGCGCCAAAGACGACGCCGCCGGCCTGCAGATCGCTACCCGTATGACCTCGCAAATCCGCGGTCAGACCATGGCGATCAAAAACGCCAACGACGGTATCTCCATGGCGCAGACCGCTGAAGGCGCGATGCAAGAGCAGACCAACATCCTGCAACGTATGCGTGAACTGGCCATCCAGTCCCGTAACGATAGCAACAGCGCAACCGACCGTGTCGCTCTGAACAAAGAGTTCTCGCAGATGAGCGACGAACTGACCCGTATCGCCAACAGCACCAACCTGAACGGCAAGAACCTGCTCGACGGTACTGCTAGCACCATGACCTTCCAGGTCGGTTCGAACACCGGTTCTGACAACCAGATCTCCCTGACCTTGAGCGCCAGTTTCGACGCTGCAAGCCTGGGTGTCGACTCGGCGATCACCATCATCGGTTCCGACAGCACCACTGCTGAAACCAACTTCTCGGCCGCCATGGATGCAATCACCAGCGCGATCGACACCATCAACAGTGCTCGTGCTGACCTCGGTGCTGCACAAAACCGTTTCGCCAGCACCATCTCCAACCTGCAGAACATCAACGAAAACGCCAGTGCTGCACTGGGTCGTGTACAAGATACCGACTTCGCTGCTGAAACTGCACAACTGACCAAGCAGCAGACTCTGCAGCAAGCGTCTACCTCGGTTCTGGCCCAGGCCAACCAACTGCCATCCGCTGTACTGAAGCTGCTTCAGTAATAGCTGGATGAGTTTTAGCGGGGGAGTGCGCTTGCGTGCTCTCTCGCTTTTTCCGTTCAAGAGGTGATGGACATGGATATGAGCGTGAAGCTGAACTTGTCTTATCCAGCGGCGAAGCCGGCACCTACAGTGGTCGACAAGCCAGTGGAGAAGCCTCAAGCCGAAGTTGCTACCGTGACCCCGGTGAAGGAAGCTCCTAAGGACGCTGCCGCCGAGCAGGACAAACTCAAGAAGGCCGTTCAGGAAATCGAGAAGTTCGTCCAGTCGGTCAAACGCAACCTGGAGTTCTCTATTGATGAGCCTTCAGGCAAAGTAGTGGTCAAAGTGATTGCCAGTGGTTCCGGTGAAGTGATTCGCCAGATCCCGAACGAAGAAGTTCTGAAACTGGCCAACAGTTTGAATGATGCAAACAGCTTGTTGTTCAGCGCTGAAGCCTGACAACCGGCACGAATTTTGTTGTTATGTTCTTTTGGGCGTTGTAAAGGTCAAAAGGCCGGCGACACACTGAAGGGAGTCCCACATGGCAAGTCCAATTCTACCTGGCTTGGGTCTAGGCTCTGGCCTCGATACCACTGCGATCGTCAAGGCGCTGGTCGATTCCGACAAGGCCGCCAAGCAAGGTCAGATCACCCGAGCGACGACGACGACTGCCAACAGTATCTCCGGGGTGGGAACCCTGAAGTCTTTGTTGGCAGCGTTCAATACCGCCATGAAGGACTTGTCCAGCACCACGACCCCGCAATTCTCGGGTTATGCTGCGACATCCTCCGCCCCAGGTGTTGTCACGGCTACCGCCGGCAACTCGGCGGTGAATGGCACTTACGCAATCAAGGTCACAAACCTCGCCACGGCATCCAAGGTCACTTCGGCGGCCTTTGCCGGGGGGACGGCCAGTGCCATCCCGAGCGGCACGCTGACCATCGCGCAGAAGGGGGTCAACTATAACCTCAATGTGCCGGATGGTTCGACCTTGCAGTCGGTTCGCGACGCGATCAATGCTGACACTTCGCTCAAGGCTGCTGGCGTCAGTGCCAACATCGTGACCGACTCCTTCGGTTCGCGCCTGGTATTGGGCTCCACCACTACCGGGGCGGGTTCCGATATCTCGGTGAGCGGCATCGCGGGGCTGGAGATCGATGGAACGAATGTCGTAGGTGCCAACAATACTCCGCTGACGGCGACCTCGGCGGGTGCCATCGGTGCTTTGGCCCTGGATGCCAATTTCTCTGTCGATGGCATGGTGCTGACCAGCAAGAGCAATACGGTCAGCACGGCGATTTCCGGATTGACGTTGAATTTGGTCGGCGTGGCAGGCGACGGCACTTCAACCGTAACGGTGGCGCCGAACAACGACGGCCTGAAAGCCTCGATCCAGAAATTCGTCGATGCCTATAACGCGATCGCCAATAGCATCACCGCACTGACCAAGCCGTCGCTCGACGACGATGGGAAGCTGACGGTGCCGGCAAAATTGACCGGTGACGCATTGCCTCGCTCACTGCTGGCGGCGATTCGAACGCCCTTGTCTGAAACCGGCGCTGGCGACAAGCTGACCTCGCTGGCCCAGTTGGGTATTACCACCGATCAGAAGACGGGCGCGTTGAACTTCAATACCGTCAAATTCACCGAAGCGATGAGCGATAAAAAGCTCAGCGGTGAAGTCCAGACGTTGTTCACGGGCACCAATGGACTGCTGGAGCGCATGGGTAAGGCGATCGAACCCTACACTCAGACCGGCGGCATCCTCGACCAGCGCACCAGTACGCTGACCAAGACCCAGACCCGCCTGAAGAACGATCAGGAGGCCCTGGATCGTCGGGTCGAAACCCTGACCGCTGTTCTGACCAAAAAGTACAACGACATGGATACCCTGGTTGGCAAGCTGAAGGCCACTGCCAGCAACATTACCTCGATGTTCGAGGCGTTGACGGCACAACAGAAAAACAGCTGATTTTCCAGAGATGCAAAAGGCCCGGCAACGTTTTGACCACGTTCCGGGCTTTTGGCTTTTCGACCTAAAGTTTTTTGACGCAGCGTCGATACGCTATTTATACGAACCGAAGTTTCTTGATGAGGTAGAACATGAATCCGATGTTGGCCCTTCGCCAATACCAGAAGATTGGCGCCCAGGCGCAAACCTCCGAAGCAAGTCCCCATCGTCTTGTGCAGATGCTCATGGAGGGCGGCCTGGATCGTATCGCCCAGGCCAAGGGCGCGATGGAGCGCAAGGATATTGCAAACAGAGGCATTCTGATCAGCAAGGCCATCGGCATCGTCGGTGGTCTGCGTGAAGGCCTGGACCTGGAAAACCAGGCCGAGTCGGTCGCCGAACTGGATGCTCTTTACGCTTACATGATGAAACGTCTGGCCGAAGCCAACGTCAAGGCCGATCCGAAGATCCTCGACGAAGTCGCCGATCTGCTTCGCACGGTCAAGGAAGGCTGGGATGCCATTGCCGCGCCTGGTCCGCAATTCTAAGGAGTGCCCTCATGAGTCTTGTCCTGCAGCGAATCGAACACACCCGTGATGCCCTGGTCGATGCCTTGGCTGAGCGCAACTGGGAGGCCATCGGACAATTGGACCTGGCCTGTCGTTCCTGCATGGAAGACGTCCTGAGCGAGTCCGAGGTGGATGAGGCGGCGTTGCGTAATAATCTTGAGGAGTTACTGGGGGTGTACCGGCAATTGCTGGAGGCGGCCACAGGAGCGCGTCAGGCGATCGTCGACGAGATGCAACAGATCCATCAAGCACAGAACGCCGCAAAGGTTTACCATCTGTTCGGTTAATGCTCAGTTAATCCGAGTCCGTTGCGCCATAAATTTGACTGTGCACGGTTTTTTGACTTAACTAGTAGCTGTTTACAGATTTAAGGCGTCTACAGGCATGACAAGTCTGCAAGCGTCTAGCTTGCCCCCTAATTTCGGGCATTGGGTTGACTAGGGAAGTTGCTATTGCATGTGGCGTGAAACCAAAATTCTCCTGATCGATGACGATAGCGTTCGGCGCCGCGACCTGGCGGTGATCCTGAATTTTCTTGGCGAAGAAAATTTACCCTGCGGAAGCCATGATTGGCAGCAGGCTGTCGGCTCATTGTCGTCCAGTCGTGAAGTCATCTGTGTCCTTATCGGGACCGTAAATGCTCCCGCAACGCTTTTGGGCTTGCTAAAGACACTCTCAACCTGGGATGAGTTCCTTCCGGTTTTGTTAATGGGCGAAAATTCTTCCCTTGACTTGCCTGAAGACCAGCGCCGCCGGGTACTTTCCACGCTCGAAATGCCGCCCAGCTACAGCAAGCTGCTCGATTCGCTGCACCGCGCGCAGGTTTATCGCGAGATGTACGATCAGGCTCGCGAGCGCGGCAGGCATCGCGAACCCAACCTGTTCCGCAGCCTCGTCGGCACCAGCCGGGCGATCCAGCACGTGCGCCAGATGATGCAGCAGGTCGCCGATACCGACGCCAGCGTGCTGATCCTGGGCGAGTCGGGCACCGGCAAGGAAGTGGTCGCGCGCAATCTGCATTACCACTCCAAGCGTCGCGAAGCGCCGTTCGTGCCAGTCAATTGTGGCGCGATCCCGGCCGAGTTGCTGGAAAGCGAACTGTTCGGCCATGAGAAAGGCGCCTTCACTGGCGCGATCACCAGCCGCGCCGGGCGTTTCGAGCTGGCCAACGGCGGTACGCTGTTTCTCGACGAGATCGGCGACATGCCGTTGCCGATGCAGGTCAAGCTGTTGCGCGTCCTGCAGGAGCGCACCTTCGAACGTGTGGGCAGCAACAAGACCCAGAGCGTCGATGTGCGCATCATTGCCGCCACGCACAAGAACCTCGAGAGCATGATCGAGGTCGGCAGTTTCCGCGAAGACCTCTATTACCGCCTCAATGTTTTCCCGATCGAAATGGCGCCACTGCGTGAGCGCGTCGAAGACATCCCGTTGCTGATGAACGAATTGATCTCGCGCATGGAGCACGAAAAGCGCGGTTCGATCCGCTTCAACTCGGCGGCGATCATGTCCCTGTGTCGCCATGGTTGGCCGGGCAACGTCCGCGAGTTGGCCAACCTGGTGGAGCGCATGGCGATCATGCACCCGTACGGGGTGATCGGCGTGAACGAGTTGCCGAAGAAATTCCGCTACGTCGACGACGAAGACGAACAGATGGTCGACAGCCTGCGCAGCGACCTGGAGGAGCGAGTGGCCATAAACGGTCACACGCCGGACTTTACCGCCAATGCCTTATTGCCGCCCGAAGGCCTGGATCTCAAGGATTACCTGGGAGGCCTTGAACAAGGTCTGATCCAGCAAGCCTTGGACGATGCCAACGGTATCGTGGCCCGCGCGGCAGAACGCCTGCGCATCCGTCGTACCACCCTGGTGGAGAAGATGCGCAAGTACGGCATGAGCCGTCGTGAAGGAGATGAACAGGCGGATGATTGACGCCTGTTTTCCAACCGCCTGATTCTTGGGCGGTTTTTTTTCGGCACGGGTATTGCTATAGCCCTCGCAACGTTCCGTTTAACTGACGGTCAGCCAAGCGAGAGAGCACGATGACCCAAGCCGCCCAGATGTCTCCTGTCCCCGAACCGGGACACATGCCGTCCGCCGAACAGGCAAGCCGGCTTGGACTTGAGCAGGCATTTTCGCTGTTCAGCCAGATGTCCAGCCAACTGACGGATTCCTACAGCCTGCTCGAAGCCCGGGTCACCGAGCTCAAGGGCGAGCTGGCCGTGGTCAGCGCCCAGCGCATGCAGGAGCTGGCGGAAAAGGAACGCCTGGCCAATCGCCTGCAAAATCTCCTCGACCTGTTGCCCGGTGGTGTGATCGTCATCGACGCCCACGGCCGTGTACGCGAAGCCAACCCGGCGGCCTGCGAGTTGCTCGGCCTGCCCCTGGAGGGCGAGCTGTGGCGGCATGTCATCGCCCGCTGCTTTGCGCCCCGGGACGACGACGGCCATGAAGTGTCCCTCAAGGACGGCCGGCGCCTGTCCATCTCGACGCGCTCGCTGGACGCCGAGCCTGGGCAGTTGGTGCTGCTCAATGACTTGACTGAAACCCGTCACCTGCAAGACCAGTTGGCTCGCCACGAGCGCCTGTCTTCCCTGGGGCGGATGGTGGCCTCGCTGGCCCATCAGATTCGTACGCCGCTGTCCGCCGCGCTGCTCTATGCCAGTCACCTGACCGAGCAGCAATTGCCGATGGAAACCCAGCAACGCTTCGCCGGACGCTTGAAAGAGCGCCTGCACGAACTGGAGCACCAGGTACGGGACATGCTGGTGTTCGCTCGCGGCGAGCTGCCGTTGACCGACCGCGTCACCCCCAAGGCCTTGTTGCAATCGCTGCAGGCCGCGGCGTTGACTCATGTGCAGGAACTGCCGATCCGCTGGCAGTGCGACAGCCATGTCGGTGAAGTACTGTGCAACCGCGACACACTGGTGGGCGCGGTGTTGAACCTCATCGAAAACGCGATCCAGGCCAGCGGCGGCGACGTGCGGCTGAAAGTGCACTTGTACACGCGCGACAACACCTTGCGCCTGTCTGTCAGCGACAACGGCAGCGGTATCGAGCCGGCCGTGCTGGTGCGCCTGGGCGAGCCATTCTTTACCACCAAGACCACCGGCACGGGCCTGGGCCTGACCGTGGTCAAGGCCGTGGCCCGTGCTCATCAGGGAGAATTGCAATTGCGCTCGCGGTTGGGCCGTGGCACGTGTGCGACGGTGTGCTTGCCGCTGTTTTCCAATGCGCCAGGAGTGGAGTGAAAGCAATGGCGATCAAGGTGTTGCTGGTTGAGGATGACCGGGCCCTGCGCGAGGCGCTGGCCGATACCCTGGTGCTGGCCGGGCACGACTACGCCGCCGTCGGTTCGGCGGAGGAAGCGCTGCTGGCGGTGGGCCGGGAAGCGTTCAGCCTGGTGGTCAGTGACGTCAACATGCCAGGCATGGACGGCCATCAATTGCTCGGACTGTTACGGGCTCGTCAGCCGCAATTGCCGGTCTTGCTGATGACCGCTCACGGCGCCGTCGAGCGAGCGGTGGACGCCATGCGCCAGGGCGCGGCGGATTACCTGGTCAAGCCGTTCGAGCCAAAGGCACTGCTGGATCTGGTCGCGCGCCATGCCTTGGGCAGTCTCGCGGTCGAGGGCGAAGGCCCGGTGGCCATCGAACCGGCCAGTGCGCAACTGCTGGAATTGGCCGCACGGGTCGCTCGCAGTGATTCAACCGTGTTGATTTCCGGCGAGTCCGGTACGGGCAAGGAAGTGCTGGCCCGCTACATCCATCAACAATCCCGGCGTGCCGGGGAACCGTTCATTGCCATCAATTGCGCGGCGATTCCCGACAACATGCTCGAGGCGACACTGTTCGGCCACGAAAAGGGCTCGTTCACCGGCGCCATCGCGGCCCAGGCCGGCAAGTTCGAACAGGCCGACGGTGGCACGATCCTGCTCGATGAAATTTCCGAAATGCCGTTGGGCCTGCAAGCCAAGCTGTTGCGGGTATTGCAGGAGCGGGAAGTGGAGCGGGTGGGGGCGCGCAAGCCCATCAGCCTGGACATTCGCGTGGTGGCGACCACCAACCGCGACCTGGCCGGCGAAGTGGCGGCGGGGCGTTTCCGTGAAGACCTCTATTACCGTCTGTCGGTGTTCCCGCTTGCCTGGCGTCCGTTGCGCGAGCGCACCGCCGATATCCTGCCGCTGGCCGAGCGCCTGCTGAACAAACACGTCAATAAAATGAAGCACGCGGCGGCCCGGCTTTCAGCCGAGGCCCGGGCCTGTCTGGTTGCCTACCCGTGGCCGGGCAATGTCCGAGAACTGGATAACGCCATTCAGCGGGCTTTGATCCTGCAGCAGGGCGGTTTGATCCAGCCGGAGGATTTCTGCCTGGCCGGTCCGGTGGCCTGCGCGCCATTGCCCGCATTGGTACCGGCACCGACCGCAACCCCCGTGCCGCCGATGGATGTCGAGGGCGATTCGGTTGGCGCCTTGGGCGATGACCTGCGGCGTCGCGAGTTCCAGATGATCATCGACACCCTGCGCGCCGAACGCGGTCGTCGCAAGGAGGCTGCCGAACGCCTGGGGATCAGCCCGCGCACCCTGCGCTACAAGTTGGCGCAAATGCGTGACGCCGGCATGGATGTCGAGGCTTATCTGTTCGCCAGTTGAATAAGCACCAATACCCCCTGTGGGAGCGAGCTTGCTCGCCGATAGCGGTGGGTCAGTCAAGTCGAGGTCGGATGTGATGGGTTATCGCGGGCAGGCTCGCTCCCACAATGGGGTTGTGTGCGCATTTGTTTTCTATCGCCATGGAGCTGGCACCCTTGTTGCTAATACCTGAATACCCGCTGAGCAAGTGTCAAAAAAATGCGGGCCGCCAGAGAGAGTAGACCATGAGCCAAGGTATTGAATTTAATCGGTTGATGTTGGACATGCGGGCCATGCAAATGGACGCCATGGCCCAGCCTAAATCGGTCGCGGTCCCCCAGGTGGGTGGCAGCAGCTTTTCCGACATGCTCGGTCAGGCCGTCAATAAAGTGAACGATACCCAGCAGGCGTCGAACCAGTTGGCCAGTGCTTTCGAGATTGGCAAAAGTGGCGTCGACCTGACGGACGTAATGATCTCCTCGCAGAAAGCCAGTGTCTCGTTTCAGGCGCTGACCCAGGTTCGCAACAAACTGGTTCAAGCCTACCAAGACATCATGCAGATGCCGGTTTAAGGAAATTATTGAGTCATGGCAGAAGCAGCCGTTGATAACGTTCCAGCCAAGGCCACTCCGGTAGACGGCAAACCGCCGTTGTTCGGCCTGTCCTTCCTGGAAAATCTCTCCGAGATGACCATGCTGCGTCAGGTTGGCCTGTTGGTCGGCCTGGCTGCCAGCGTGGCGATTGGTTTTGCCGTGGTGCTGTGGTCCCAGCAACCGGACTATCGTCCGCTGTATGGCAGCCTGGCGGGCATGGACGCCAAGCAAGTCATGGAGACCCTGGCTTCCGCCGACATTCCTTACACCGTCGAACCCAATTCCGGCGCCTTGCTGGTCAAGGCCGATGACGTCGCTCGTGCGCGCCTCAAGCTCGCCGCGGCCGGCGTGACGCCGACCGATGGCAACATCGGTTTCGAGATCCTCGACAAGGACCAGGGCCTGGGCACCAGCCAATTCATGGAAGCGACCCGTTATCGTCGCGGCCTTGAAGGTGAGCTGGCGCGGACCATTTCCAGCCTGAACAATGTCAAGGGTGCCCGGGTGCACCTGGCGATCCCGAAAAGCTCGGTGTTCGTGCGCGACGAACGCAAGCCCAGTGCTTCGGTATTGGTCGAGCTGTATTCGGGCCGTTCCCTGGAGCCAGGCCAGGTCGTGGCCATCGTCAATCTGGTGGCGACCAGCGTACCCGAGCTGAGCAAATCGCAGATCACCGTGGTTGACCAGAAGGGCAACCTGCTGTCCGACCAGGCGGAAAACTCCGAACTGACCATGGCCGGCAAGCAATTCGATTACAGCCGTCGCATGGAAGGCATGCTGACCCAGCGGGTGCACAACATCCTGCAACCGATCCTGGGTAACGATCGCTATAAAGCCGAAGTGTCGGCCGATGTCGACTTCAGCGCCGTCGAGTCCACTTCCGAGCAGTTCAACCCGGATCAGCCGGCGTTGCGCAGCGAGCAGTCGGTGAATGAACAACGCACCGCCAGCAATGGCCCGCAAGGCGTCCCGGGTGCCCTGAGCAACCAGCCGCCGTCGCCGGCCAGTGCGCCGCAAACCACCGGTGGCGCCACGGCGGCCGCCGGCATGGTGCAGCCAGGTCAGCCGCTGATCGATGCCAACGGCCAGCAGATCATGGACCCGGCCACCGGCCAGCCGATGCTGGCGCCGTACCCGGCCGACAAGCGTCAGCAGTCGACCAAGAACTTCGAGCTCGATCGTTCCATCAGCCACACCAAGCAACAGCAGGGCCGTTTGAATCGCCTGTCGGTCGCGGTGGTGGTGGACGATCAGGTCAAGGTCAACCCGGCCAACGGTGAAACCAGCCGTGCGCCATGGAGCGCCGATGAATTGGCGCGCTTTACCCGCCTGGTGCAGGACGCCGTCGGTTTCGACGCCAGCCGCGGCGACAGCGTCAGCGTGATCAACGTGCCGTTCTCCCTGGAGCGCGGTGAAGTGGTCGCCGATATTCCATTTTATTCGCAACCCTGGTTCTGGGATGTGGTCAAGCAAGTACTGGGTGTGCTGTTCATCCTGATACTGGTGTTCGGCGTACTGCGTCCGGTGCTCAATAACATCACCAATGGCGGCAGGAACAAGCAGCTGGCCGGCCTGGGTGATGTGGAACTGGGCGGCATGGGCGGCCTGGATGGCGAATTGGCCAATGATCGCGTCAGCCTCGGCGGGCCGCAGAGCATTCTGCTGCCAAGCCCGAGCGAAGGCTATGACGCTCAGTTGAACGCTATCAAGAGTCTGGTGGCAGAAGACCCGGGTCGTGTGGCCCAGGTCGTGAAAGAGTGGATTAACGCAGATGAGTGATAATCGAGCCGCTGTTGCCAAATTGTCCCGGGTCGACAAAGCCGCGATCCTGCTGCTGTCCCTGGGGTCGACCGACGCCGCCCAGGTGCTGCGCCACATGGGGCCCAAGGAAGTCCAGCGCGTGGGCGTGGCCATGGCGCAGATGGGCAATGTGCACCGCGAGCAGGTCGAGCAGGTGATGAGTGAGTTCGTCGACATCGTCGGCGATCAGACCAGCCTGGGCGTGGGTTCCGACGACTACGTGCGCAAGATGCTCACCCAGGCTCTGGGCGAGGACAAGGCCAACGGTCTTATCGACCGGATCCTGCTGGGTGGCAATACCAGCGGCCTGGACAGCCTCAAGTGGATGGAGCCGCGGGCGGTTGCCGACGTGATCCGTTACGAGCACCCGCAGATCCAGGCGATCGTGGTGGCTTACCTCGACCCGGACCAGGCCGGCGAAGTGCTGGGCAACTTCGACCACAAGGTGCGCCTGGACATCATCCTGCGCGTTTCTTCGCTCAATACCGTGCAGCCGGCGGCCCTGAAAGAATTGAACCAGATTCTCGAAAAGCAGTTCTCGGGCAACTCCAATGCCTCGCGCACCACCCTGGGTGGCATCAAGCGTGCGGCGGATATCATGAACTTCCTCGACAGTTCGATCGAAGGTCAGTTGATGGACTCGATCCGCGAATTCGACGAAGACCTGTCCGGTCAGATCGAAGACCTCATGTTCGTGTTCAACAACCTGTCCGATGTCGACGATCGTGGCATCCAGGCGCTGTTGCGCGAGGTGTCGTCCGACGTGCTGGTACTGGCCCTCAAGGGCTCGGACGAAGGCGTCAAGGAAAAAATCTTCAAGAACATGTCCAAACGAGCGGCCGAACTGTTGCGCGACGACCTCGAGGCCAAGGGCCCGGTGCGCGTCAGCGATGTGGAAACCGCACAGAAGGAAATCCTCACCATCGCCCGCCGCATGGCCGAAGCCGGGGAGATCGTTCTCGGTGGCAAGGGCGGCGAAGAGATGATCTAAGGTCGTTATGTCTGCCAAGAGTGATGAAGCCCCCAGCGACCTGATCCGCGCCCGGGACGTCGGTGGTTTCGACGTCTGGTCGCTGCCCAGCTTCGACCCCCATGTGCCCGAGCCTGAGCCGGAGCCGGTGGAAGAGCTGCCGGAAATGGAGGAGGTGCCGCTGGAAGAAGTCCAGCCGCTGACCCTCGAGGAAGTCGAGAGCATTCGCCAGGAAGCCTATAACGAAGGTTTTGCCGTGGGTGAAAAGGAAGGCTTCCACAGCACCACGCTCAAGGTTCGCCAGGAAGCCGATGTGGCGCTGACGGCCAAGCTCCGTGCGTTGGAATCGCTGATGCTCAACCTGTTCGACCCCATCGCCGAGCAGGACAGCCAGATCGAGAAATCCCTGGTGGGCCTGGTGCAACACATTGCCAAACAAGTGATCCAGCGCGAACTGGCCATCGATTCGAGCCAGATCGAACACGTCATGCGTGAAGCGCTCAAGTTGTTGCCGCTGGGCGTGGGTAACGTGCGGCTGTACATCAATCCCCAGGACTTCGAACTGGTCAAGGCCCTGCGCGAGCGCCATGAAGAAACCTGGCGCATCGTCGAGGACGCGGCGCTGCTGCCGGGCGGTTGCCGGGTGGAAACCGAACACAGCCGCATCGACGCCACCGTTGAAACCCGTATCAGCCAGATCATGGCCAAGTTGTTCGACCAACTGCACGAACAGGCCCTGCATCCGGCCGCCGCCGACCTGAGCCTGGAGTTGCCGGACGATCCCCTGATCAGTGCCGATGCCGCGCCGGCCGATGTGGGGCTGGAGGTGCCTGAATTGGACGCTTCTGTACCGGACAGCCGCGATGCGCCTTGAGCGAACCAGCTTCGGCAAGCGCCTGGGCAGCTACGCCGAGGCCAGTGAGCTGGCCGGCCAACCGATCCTGGAAGGTCGCCTGCTGCGCATGGTCGGCCTGACCCTCGAAGCCGAGGGCCTGCGTGCCGCCATGGGCAGCCGCTGCATGGTGATCAACGACGACAGCTACCACCCGGTGCAGGTCGAAGCCGAAGTCATGGGTTTCTCCGGCAGCAAAGTCTTCTTGATGCCGGTGGGCAGCGTCGCCGGTATCGCACCGGGCGCGCGCGTCGTGCCCCTGGCCGACAATGGTCGCTTGCCCATGGGCATGAGCATGCTCGGGCGCGTGCTGGACGGAGCCGGGCGCGCCCTGGACGGCAAGGGCGGCATGAAGGCCGAGGATTGGGTGCCGATGGATGGCCCGACGATCAACCCCCTCAAGCGTGACCCCATCAGCATGCCGCTGGACGTGGGTATCCGTTGCATCAACGGTTTATTGACGGTCGGGCGCGGCCAACGCCTGGGCCTGTTTGCCGGTACCGGGGTGGGTAAGAGTGTGCTGTTGGGCATGATGACCCGCTTCACCGAAGCCGACATCATCGTGGTGGGGCTGATCGGTGAACGGGGCCGTGAGGTCAAGGAGTTCATCGAGCACATCCTCGGCGAGGAAGGGCTCAAGCGTTCGGTGGTGGTGGCTTCGCCTGCGGACGATGCGCCGTTGATGCGGCTGCGGGCTGCCATGTATTGCACGCGCATTGCCGAGTATTTCCGCGACAAGGGCAAGAACGTCCTGCTGCTGATGGATTCGCTGACCCGTTTCGCCCAGGCCCAGCGGGAAATCGCCCTGGCCATCGGCGAACCGCCGGCCACCAAGGGCTATCCGCCTTCGGTCTTCGCCAAGCTGCCGAAACTGGTCGAGCGCGCCGGCAATGCGGAAAAAGGTGGCGGCTCGATCACCGCGTTCTATACCGTGCTGTCCGAAGGTGATGACCAGCAAGACCCCATCGCCGACTCGGCCCGGGGTGTGCTCGACGGTCACATCGTGCTGTCCAGGCGCCTGGCCGAAGAGGGTCACTACCCGGCCATCGACATCGAGGCTTCCATCAGCCGGGTCATGCCGTCGGTGATCAGCGCCGAGCACATGAAACGGGCCCAGCAGTTCAAGCAGTACTGGTCGCGCTACCAGCAAAGCCGTGACCTGATCAGCGTCGGTGCCTATGTGCCGGGCGGTGACCGCGAGACCGACACCGCTATCAGTCTTTACCCGGCCATGGCCGTCTACCTGCGCCAAAGCTTGAACGACAACATCGGCATGGGCGCCAGCGAGGCGCACTTGCAGACTATTTTCGCGCCGGTCTCGGGCACGTAACCGGCCATGGCCACAAGTCGTGCGGCGCGCCTGGCACCCGTGGTGGAAATGGCGGAAAAAGCCGAGAAGACCGCTGTCCAGCGACTGGCGTATTTCCAGGGGCAAGTGGCCGTTGCCGAGAGCAAGCTGGCAGACTTGGAAAACTTTCGACTCGAATACCAGGAGCAGTGGATCGCCCGAGGCAGCCACGGGGTCTCCGGGCAATGGTTGCTGGGCTACCAGGGGTTCCTGGCACAGCTGGGCACCGCCATCGACCAGCAGCGCCAGAGCCTGGTCTGGCACCAGAACAACCTGGAGAAGGCTCGCCAGAGCTGGCAAGAGGCGTTTGCCCGAGTCGAAGGGTTGCGCAAACTGGTGCAGCGTTATATCGATGAAGCGCGACAGTTGGAAGACAAGCGCGAACAGAAACTGCTCGATGAATTGTCCCAGCGTCTGCCGCGACAGAACCCCTACTGATGGGAAATGAGGTTTTTGTCGTATGAACGAGGCAAAACCTTGCTCAGACCTTTACCAGATGCTACACCTTGTACACGTATGTCCATGACAAGGAAGCCGATCATGTCAGTAGTTACCGAAGTATCCCCCGATGGGCATAAGCTGACGATCTCGATCAAGGGTCGATTCGATTTCGGGCGGCATCAGGAGTTTCGTGAGTCCTATGAGCGGCTCATCACGAAACCCGAGTCCATCGTGGTGGATTTGAAAGAAGCCACTTATCTCGACAGTTCCGCCCTGGGCATGCTCCTGCTGTTGCGCGATCATGCCGGCGGCGACGAGTCGGATATCCGGGTCGTCAACAGCAGCTCCGACGTCAAGAAAATCCTCGCGATCTCCAATTTCGACAAGCTGTTCGACATCAGTTGATCGCCATGCAATCGTCGTCGGAGCCACTGACGGTCCTGATTGCCGAAGACAGTGCCGCTGATCGACTGCTGTTGTCGACCATTGTCCGCCGCCAGGGTCACCACGTGCTCACCGCGGCCAATGGCGCCGAAGCGGTCGACGTCTACCTGGAACAGCGTCCGCACCTGGTGCTGATGGACGCGATGATGCCCGTGATGGACGGCTTCGAAGCCGCGCAGAGAATCAAGCAACTGGCTGGGGACCAATTGGTCCCGATCATTTTCCTCACTTCGCTGACTGAGAGCGAAGCCCTGGCCCGTTGCTTGGAGGCGGGCGGCGACGACTTTCTGGCCAAGCCCTATAACCAGGTGATCCTGGCGGCCAAGATCAAGGCCATGGACCGTTTGCGACGGTTGCAGGCCACGGTGGTGGAGCAGCGCGACCAGATCGCCCGGCACCATGACTATCTGCTCAACGAACAACGGGTCGCCAAGGCCGTGTTCGACAAGATCGCCCATTCCGGCTGCCTGAGCGCGCCGAACATCCGCTACCTGCAATCACCTTATGCCTTGTTCAATGGCGATTTGCTGCTGGCCGCGTTCAATCCGGCCGGCGACATGCACGTCCTGCTGGGGGATTTCACCGGGCACGGTTTGCCGGCGGCGGTCGGCGCGATGCCGCTGGCGGAAGTGTTCTACGGGATGACGGCCAAGGGCTACGGCCTGGCGCAGATCCTGCGGGAGATGAATGCCAAGCTCAAGCGCATCCTGCCGGTGGATATGTTCTGTTGCGCAACGCTGTTGTGCCTCAGTTTCCAGCGTTGCACGGTGGAAATCTGGAACGGTGGCATGCCCGATGGTTACCTGCATGACAGCCTCAGCGGCGAGCGTACGCCGTTGCCGGCGCGGCACTTGCCGTTGGGCGTGCTCACGCCGCACTTGTTCGATGACCGCACCGAGGTGCATTCGATGTCCCTGGGGGACCGGGTGTTCCTGTTGTCCGATGGCGTAATAGAGACCAGTGACCGCGATGACCAGCCGTTTGGCGTGGAGCGGTTGCAGCAGGTATTTTCGGCCAACCGTGAGCCTGACCGTCTTTTTGAGGACATCCAGCAGGCCCTGCGGGATTTTCGCGGTGAGGCCCGTGACGACTTCAGCATGGTCGAGGTGCGACTGGTCGCACCGACGCAACTCAATCCGCCGCCACCGGTCTATTCCGATAGCGGCCAGTCCAGCCCACTGGACTGGTCGGTGAGCTTCGAGTTCCGGGCCCAGACCCTCAAGCGCTTCAACCCGATGCCCTACCTGTTGCAGTTGCTGCTTGAGGTCCATGGGCTCAGGGCCCAGAGTGGCGCCCTTTATAGTGTCATGTCTGAGCTCTACTCCAATGCCCTGGATCACGGGGTGCTGGGGCTCGACTCGAGCCTCAAGCGTGATGCCGCGGGTTTTGCTCGCTACTACAGCGAGCGCAATACGCGCCTGGATGAACTGAGTGACGGTTACGTGCGGGTGCACTTGCACGTTTCGCCAAGCGGCGAGGGTGGTCGCCTGGCCATCGAGGTCGAAGACAGCGGCGAGGGTTTCGATGTCGCCCGGGTGCTGGCACGGCCCGTGGACAGTGATCGGTTGTCGGGGCGCGGCGTGAGCCTGGTGCGCCAGTTGAGCCACCAGGCCCGCTGGTCAGACGATGGTCGTAGTGCGCGCGTGGAGTTTTTCTGGGAGGCTCTGGCATAATTGGCGTCATTCTTGATCAGGGAGCGAACAAGTGAACGAGATTCATCTGGACCGCGACGTGCTCAGCACGTTGAAGGAAGTCATGGAGGAGGGGTATCTGGAGTTGCTGGATACGTTTCTCAACGACTCCGAGGCTCGCCTGCGCGTGCTGCATGAAGCGCGGGACGCTGAAAAATTGAGCGCCACGGCCCACAGTTTCAAGGGCAGCAGCAGCAACATGGGCGCCATCCGCCTGGCCGAGCTGTGCGGCGAACTGGAACAGCGTGCCAAGCAGCCGTCATTGGGCGGTATCGAAAACCTGGTCAACGAAATCGACAGCGAATTCGCCCATGTCCGCAAGCTTTGCCGGGAAGAGCGTGAAGGCTTCCACTGCTGAGATTTGAGGGCCCAGGTAAGTTTTGGCCCGTGCCTTGCATTGCCTAGTCTCGACTGTACCTATGATTCCAGTGCAGCGGAGACCTTTTTATGCCCGTTACCCCCAATTCATTGCTTCAGGCCTCTGTCCAGGCCAAGCCCAAGGTCGCCGTCAATTCACCGGCAGCGGCCCCGGACCTCGGGGATAGAGCCTCCAGCTTCGCTCAAGTCTTCGCCAAGCAGGCGCCTTCCAAAACGGCGGCGGCCCCGGAGCCTGTGGTGAAATCGGCGCGCGACAAGGCCGCCGATAACACCGTCAAAAAAGACACCGGCAACGAAAGCCCTGCCGCCCCGGAACCGACGGTTGCCGATAGCGGCAAACCCTTGCCCGCGGACAAACCAGCCAGCACCGACGACAAGACCGCCAGCGATACCAGCGCCGACTCGGCTGAAACGCCCGTGGCGGATGCGGCGCCGGTCGATCCGAGCCTTGATCCTGGTGTGCTGCCGGACATGACGGTGCCGGTCGCGACAGCCCCGGCGGAACCTGCCCCCGTGGCGGTCACGGCTGAGGCCCAGGTCGCCACGGCAGTTGCGGCGCCCGTTGTCCCATTGGCCGCTGCGGCCCAGCCAGCAGCCCCGGTCGTCGATCCAGCCTTCGACCCGGAAGCCGACCCTCTCGACGCATTGCCCGCCTTGCGCTTGGCGATGGAGCAGGGCGGTCATGTTTCCGCCACCAGCCAGGCGCAGCCCAAGAGCGCTGCCCCGGTGTCGCTCGACGGTGAACCGACGTCGGCGCAGACCTTTGCCGCCGGGATGGCCAGCATGCTCAGCGTGCAAGCCGATCAGAACAGTACCGAGTCCGGTAGCCAGGGGGGCGACAAGGCCTTCGGTGGCTTGATCAGCGAAGGCCTCAAGGACCTGGGCACGGCGTCCAGCGACACTCGCGTGGATGATTTCGCCAACCGCCTGGCCGCGCTGACCCAGGCCGCCACACCCAAAACCGCCAACGCAGTGCCGGTCAACCAACCTATCGCGATGAATCAGAGCGGTTGGACCGAAGAGGTGGTCAACCGGGTGATGTACCTGTCCAGCGTCAATCTCAAGGCGGCCGACATCCAATTGCAGCCCGCGGAGCTCGGACGCCTGGATATCCGGGTGAACATGGTTCCGGACCAGCAGACCCAGGTCACGTTCATGAGCGCCCACTCCGGCGTTCGTGAAGCCCTCGAAGGCCAGTTGCATCGCCTGCGGGACAGTTTTAGCCAGCAGGGCATGGGCCAGGTCGACGTCAGCGTGTCGGATCAATCCCGTGGTTCGCAGAACCAGGAGCAGCAAGCCCAGCAGCAGGCCCGGGCCGGGCGTACGACGTCATCTGGCGGGCGGGTGGATTCAGCGGAGGAAGCTGGCCCGGTCGGTATCGCTGAAGTGGCCGCCAGCACCACCAGCGTCATTGGCACCAGCGCGGTCGACTACTACGCCTGATCCAACGATGCTCACCCCTGTGGGAGCGAGCTTGCTCGCGATAGCGATGAACCAGTCCCCGCAAAAGTGACTGACAATCCGCTATCGCGAGCAAGCTCGCTCCCACAGTGGTTTCATGGGGCTGAAGATTCTATTTGCCCGTCATCCTGGGTGCTGACACTTCTGGCATAACACTTGCTCCTGCCTTGCCGTGCAACAGTGAAAACCCCGATTAGTGACGGATTATTGGCATGGCGAAGAGTGAAGCAGCAGCTGTAAAAGACCCTGCAACCAAAGGCAAACTCAAGCTGATCATCATGATCGTGGTGGGTTTGCTCCTGGCGATCGGCGTGTCCGTGGGGGCGACCTGGTATTTCATGCACAGCGCTCAGAGCAAGCCGGCAGCGGCGGTCGAGGCTGCGCCGGTGGGCAAGCAGCCGGCGATTTTCGAACCGATGGCGCCCGCCTTCGTGGCCAACTACACCGTGAACGGTCGTCAACGCTACATGCAGGTCAGCATTACTTTGCAAGGTCGCAACCAGGCTGACCTGGAAGCGCTGCGGGTGCACATGCCGCTGATCCGCAACAACCTGGTAATGCTCTTTTCCGGACAGAATTTCGACACCCTGGCCACGCCCGTCGGCCAGGAAATGCTGCGTCAGAAAGCCACGGCCAGCGTGCAGGAAGTGGCTCAGAAAGAGCTCGGCAAAGTGGTGATCGAACAGTTGCTCTTCACTAACTTCGTATTGCAGTAGGAACACGACATGGCCGTGCAGGACCTGCTGTCCCAGGACGAAATCGACGCGCTGTTGCATGGTGTCGACGATGGTCTGGTACAGACCGAAAACGCTGCTGAACCGGGCAGCGTCAAAAGCTATGACCTGACCAGCCAGGATCGCATCGTTCGCGGACGCATGCCGACCCTGGAAATGATCAACGAGCGTTTCGCCCGGTACACTCGCATCAGCATGTTCAACATGCTGCGCCGCTCGGCCGACGTGGCTGTCGGTGGCGTGCAGGTGATGAAGTTCGGCGAGTACGTGCATTCGTTGTACGTGCCCACCAGTCTCAACCTGGTGAAGATCAAGCCGTTGCGCGGCACCGCGTTGTTCATCCTCGACGCCAAGCTGGTGTTCAAGCTGGTGGACAACTTCTTTGGTGGCGACGGTCGTCACGCCAAGATCGAAGGTCGTGAATTCACCCCGACCGAGCTGCGGGTGGTGCGCATGGTGCTGGAACAGGCCTTCATCGATTTGAAGGAAGCCTGGCAGGCGATCATGGAAGTGAACTTCGAGTACATCAACTCGGAAGTGAACCCGGCCATGGCCAACATCGTCGGGCCGAGTGAAGCCATCGTGGTCTCGACCTTCCACATCGAGCTCGATGGCGGTGGCGGCGACCTGCACGTGACCATGCCGTATTCGATGATCGAGCCGGTGCGCGAAATGCTCGACGCCGGTTTCCAGTCGGACCTCGACGACCAGGACGAACGCTGGATCAACGCCTTGCGCCAGGACGTGCTCGACGTCGATGTGCCGATCGGCGCGACAGTCGCCCGGCGCCAGCTGCGCCTGCGAGACATCCTGCACATGCAGCCGGGGGACATCATCCCCGTCGAGATGCCGGAAGATATGATCATGCGCGCCAATGGCGTGCCGGCCTTCAAGGTCAAGATGGGCTCTCACAAAGGCAACCTGGCGTTGCAGGTGATCGAGCCGATCGAACGCCGCTGAGGGGTGTCAACTTCTTAAGTTTGTAACGGATTTTACGTTTTTTACTGATTTTTGCCCGCCGAGGACAAATGATGGCTAACGATATGAATACCCAGGATGACCAGGCGCTGGCCGACGAATGGGCTGCGGCCCTGGAAGAAACCGGCGACGCCGGGCAGGCCGACATCGATGCCTTGCTGGCCGCCGATAGCGGTAATCACGGGTCCAACCGCCTGCCGATGGAAGAATTTGGCAGCGTGCCCAAGAGCAACGAGCCGGTCACGCTGGATGGGCCGAACCTGGATGTGATCCTCGACATCCCGGTGTCGATCTCCATGGAAGTGGGCAGCACCGATATCAACATCCGCAACCTGCTGCAGCTCAACCAGGGCTCGGTGATCGAGCTGGACCGCCTGGCCGGCGAGCCGCTCGACGTGCTGGTCAACGGCACCTTGATCGCCCATGGCGAAGTGGTGGTGGTCAACGAGAAGTTCGGCATTCGCCTGACGGACGTGATCAGCCCGAGCGAACGCATCAAGAAGCTGCGCTGAGTGAAAGGTTTCTTCGCCGCAGCGTCGATGCTGCCGTTGAGCGTGCTGGCGGCCGAACCGGTTGCCACGGCGGCCGTTGCGCCGGCGGCAGGCAATGGGGTCGCCGGACAACTGGCGCAACTGGTGCTCGGCTTGCTGTTGGTGCTGGGCCTGATCTTCTTTCTCGCCTGGTTGTTGCGCCGCGTGCAGCAGGCGGGACCGGCCGGCAAGGGCCAGGTCATCGACATCGTCGGTTCGCGCGCGCTCGGGCCACGCGACCGGCTGGTGCTGGTGCAGGTCGGCAACGAGCAGATCCTGCTGGGCCTGAGCCCGGGCACCATCACCGCCTTGCACGTCCTCAAGGAGCCGGTGCAGGTACCTTCCACCGAGCCGGCCAGCCCCGAATTTGCCCAGCGCCTCATGGAGCTGCTGGGGAAAGACCAGAAGGATAAAAAGTAATGCCGTTGCGCATTCTGTTGGCATTGGCCCTGATGCTGGCCGCACCGTTGGCGTTCGCCGCCGACCCGCTGTCGATCCCGGCGATCACCCTGGGGACCAACGCCGAAGGGGCCCAGGAATACTCGGTCAGCCTGCAGATCCTGCTGATCATGACCGCGCTGAGTTTCATCCCGGCGTTCGTCATGCTGATGACCAGTTTCACCCGGATCATCATTGTCTTTTCGATCCTGCGCCAGGCCCTGGGCCTGCAACAGACCCCCTCGAACCAGATCCTCACCGGCATGGCGCTGTTCCTGACCATGTTCATCATGGCGCCCGTGTTTGATCGGGTGAACCAGGATGCGCTGCAACCCTACCTGGCAGAAAAAATCACTGCTCAGGATGCCGTGGCCAAGGCCGAGGTGCCGATCAAGGATTTCATGCTGGCCCAGACCCGCAGCAGCGACCTGGAGCTGTTCATGCGCCTGTCCAAGCGCACCGACATCCCCAGTGCCGACCAGGCGCCGCTGACGATCCTGGTGCCGGCGTTCGTGACGTCCGAGCTGAAAACCGCGTTCCAGATCGGGTTCATGATCTTCATCCCGTTCCTGATCATCGACCTGGTGGTCGCCAGCGTGCTGATGGCCATGGGTATGATGATGCTCTCGCCGCTGATCATTTCCCTGCCGTTCAAGATCATGCTGTTTGTGCTGGTGGACGGCTGGGCGTTGATCATCGGTACGCTGGCGGGCAGTTTCGGCGGTGTTTAGGCCTTTTGTGCAGGTAGGACGATATGACGCCTGAAGTAGCGGTAGACCTGTTCCGTGAAGCGCTCTGGCTGACGACCATGATGGTTGCCATCCTGGTGATCCCCAGCCTGCTGGTGGGGTTGCTGGTGGCGATGTTCCAGGCCGCGACCCAGATCAACGAACAGACCTTGAGCTTCCTGCCGCGCCTGCTGGTGATGCTGGTGACGCTGATCGTCGCTGGCCCCTGGATGGTACAAACCTTCATGGAATACATCCTGCAGCTGTACGGCAGTATTCCGCAGTTGATCGGCTGACCTGATGTCGATGCTCGCGCTGACGGACACCCAGATCAGTTCCTGGGTGGCATCGTTCGTCCTGCCGCTGTTTCGCGTCACCGCGGTGCTGATGAGCATGCCGGTCTTCGGCACGACCCTGGTGCCCCGGCGCGTGCGCTTGTACTTCGCCCTGGCGATCACGGTGGTCATCGCGCCCGGGCTACCGCCGATGCCGCCGGTCAGTGCCCTGGACCTCAGTGCGCTGATGCTGGTGGCCGAGCAAATCCTCATCGGTACCTTGATGGGGTTCTCGTTGCAGCTGTTCTTCCAGGCATTCGTGGTGGCCGGGCAAATCATCTCGATCCAGATGGGCATGGCCTTCGCATCCATGGTCGACCCCACCAATGGCGTGACGACGGCGGTGATCGGTCAGTTCCTGACGATGCTGGTGACCCTGTTGTTCCTGGCCATGAATGGGCATCTGGTGGTGTTCGAGGTGTTGACCGAGAGCTTTACCACCATGCCGGTGGGCAGTGCGTTGCTGGTCAATCACTTCTGGGAAATCGCCGGCAAGCTCGGCTGGGTCCTGGGCGCGGCGATGGTGCTGGTATTGCCGGCGATCACCGCGTTGCTGGTGGTCAATATCGCGTTTGGCGTGATGACCCGCGCAGCGCCGCAATTGAATATTTTCTCCATTGGCTTCCCGCTCACCCTCGTGTTGGGCATGGTGATTTTCTGGGTCAGCCTGGGGGATATCCTCAATCAGTATCAGCCGCTGGCCATCCAGGCCTTGCAGCTTTTACGCGACATGGCACAGGCACGCTGAACCATGGCCGAGAGCGAGAGTGGCCAGGACAAGACAGAAGACCCCACGGAAAAGCGCCTGCGCGAATCCCGGGAAAAGGGCGAGACCGCCCGCTCCAAGGAGCTCAACACGCTGGCGATCATGCTGGCCGGGGCGGGCGGGCTGCTGGTTTATGGCGGCGGGCTGGCCCTGGACCTGCTGGAAATCATGCGCCTGAATTTCTCCCTGCCCCGCGAGGTGCTGCTGTCTCCGGGGGCCATGTCCCAGCATCTGCTGCACTCGGGCAAGATCGCGATACTGGCGGTGCAGCCGGTTCTGATCTGCTTGCTGCTGGCCGCCGTGATCGGCCCGATTTCCCTGGGCGGCTGGTTGTTCGCTGCCGGCAGCCTGGCTCCCAAGTTCAGCCGGATGAACCCGGCCGCCGGTCTCAAGCGGATGTTTTCCACCACGGCGCTGATGGAGTTGCTCAAGGCGTTTGGGAAATTCCTGCTGGTGCTGTTCGTGGCGCTGACGGTGTTGCAATCCGACATCGATGATCTGGTGCGCATTGCCCACGAGCCACTGGAGCAGGCGATTATCCACAGTGTGCAGTTGGTGGGCTGGAGTACGTTGTGGATGGCGTGCGGCCTGATCCTGATCGCCGCCATCGACGTGCCGATCCAGCTGTATCAGAGCAAGCAGAAGTTGATGATGACCAAGCAGGAAGTGCGCGACGAGCACAAGGACGCGGAGGGCAAGCCAGAGGTCAAGCAGCGTATCCGTCAATTGCAGCGCGAGGTCTCCCAGCGGCGGATGATGGCGGCCATCCCCGAGGCGGATGTGGTCATCACCAACCCGACTCACTACGCCGTCGCCCTCAAGTACGACCCCGAAAAAGGCAACGCCCCGGTGTTGCTGGCCAAGGGCAGTGACTTCCTGGCGCTGAAGATCCGTGAGATCGCCGTGGCCAATGAGGTGACGCTGCTTGAGTCCCCGGCGCTGGCGCGATCGATTTACTACTCCACCGAACTCGACCAGGAAATCCCCGGGGGGCTGTACCTGGCCGTGGCCCAGGTATTGGCCTATGTCTATCAGATCCGCCAACACCGCGCCGGCAAGGGCAAGCGCCCCGAGCCGCTGAAGGACTTGCCGATACCGCCCGATTTACGGCGTGATTCCTGAGGGAGCTTTGTTCGGAAGCTTGCTGTGCGTCGACAAAGGCTGGCCGCTCAAAACCAGGAAGTTGCGCAGATTTACGGCGTAGCTCGTATTCTGCTTGAACGTGGCGAGGCAGCTTGCGCCCGCAGGGCCGCGTAGCAGCTCGTTCTAAGGCAGTTGTTGCACAACCGAGCGCAAGCAAAGCTCTTATCAAACAAAAATACGGCCCTTTTGGTAAATGCATTTTAAGCAGCGCCCAAGACGCTGCCGGCTTCCTGCTAGGCAAACGAAACTTTGTTCCACTTGTTGGCTGAAGCGACATAGCGAAAGTGGAAGGTGTCGCCTTTTTTAAGCTGCAAGTTGGCCCCTGATGCCAGGTTGGTGCCCATGACGGTGGCGGTGTAGGTTGCACTGGAGGTGAGGGTGACCTTGTCGTTGTTCCAGGCATTGGCGGGAAGTGTGATCTGCTGGACGAAGTCCCCATCCCTGAAATGCACCTGGGTTTCTTCAGTGCCGGTATCTGCCATCTGGGCGCCCGCCTGGGCTGCGCCATAGCTGTGTATGGGCGTCTTTAGCACCTGCCAGGCGCCTTGGTTGAACATGAACAGATACTGGTCGCCCCGCTGGCAGCGATAGACCCTTTCGCCGGATCGACGGTGGATGTGGCTGTGCCAGCCTTCGGTAGCCGTTATGTCGGATGTCACCTCAAGATACCTATAGGCAGGTGCGGTGCCTGGCAGGTAGATATGGTCTGTCCAGTTGTAATCCGCAGTCTGATAACGGACGAATTTCTCATCGGTACCTATGTTCGGGACCGTATCACCTGAGGTGTTGGGGGAATGGACAACGTCGGGCCGCACTATCCATTTGGATTGGATGGCGTCATAGATGAATAGCGCCACATCACCTTGCACCAGAATCAGGTTATTGGCTGGAGTGTTATTGGTGGATACCTGAACGGTTGTATTCAATTGCGCCTTGTTGATGATGAGTACGGTGCCATTGGGCGTCGCATAGGAAGGAAGTCTTATCTTGTCCCGCCAATTGCCGTTGTATATGTTCAAGACAATGGCCCGGTGTCCATGCGGTATGTAGCCATCGGTAAGTTCCAGAGGAGTGAGCGAAAGGGAACTCCATTGCTTGCTTCTGAAACTGTTGGCATGAATGCAATTATCGATATGCCGGTGGCGCAAGGACCAGTCGGTGTTGATGATGTAGAACTTCATGATCGGCGAGTTGGTTGCGCCCGCCGCAAACCAGTTCATCACGTCCGGTGACATATCGTCCGGTTGTCCAACTTTTGTGTATTTGTGGGCCTGGATGGAGCGCAGCTCATACTCCGGCTTTATTTCATTACCGACTTGGTCGATAAAACTCTTCAGCTCGCTGCTGGAGGGCGTGTTCTTTTGTATCCAGCGATGATTGACCCCGGGCCAAAACAGCGGATCCCGTTGGCTGTGGTTGTAGGCAATCACCACATTTTTCTGCAAAGCCCACAGCTGCCTGAGCGACAAGACATTCCACTTGGGTTCGATCAGTCTGCTGCCCAGCCGATTCTTAATAATCGTGGCCAACTCGCGATGTGCCGCGTCGGTAAAGTTCTTGAATTGATGGAAGTCGAGGATGACCACCTCGTTGCCGTAAGCGGTGTAGAGGTTGATGGCAGCTTGAAGGCAGTCGCCTTCGATGGTTCTTCTGGAGTTCAGACTGTGGTAAATCATGAATCTTTTCGCGTCCCCTACGGGATAGCCAAAAAAGAACTCAACCCTTAAATCCAGCACCCGGATCCCCGTCTGTAACTGGCTGTGGGGGGATACGTCCTGGCAGGTTTCATAGCTGTTGGAGTAGGGCGCCTGTTTATCCATCGCCGAGTTGTGGGTCCCGGGCAGTATCATCTCGTCGATGCGCAGGCTTGCAGTGGCGCTGGGGTAGTAGCCCATCCAGTTTGGTCGCACATTATTGAACGGGGTGCAGATTCCGCTGTTGATACTGCCGCTCGGGCACCAGCCTACCTTGGGTGTCGAGAGCGGTTCATCGCCAGGTGCGGGATCGCAACGGGTGGGCTGCTCGGTATCGGGATATTCAGCGGGAGGATAAGGGGCAAGCTCGGGCGCCACATAGGGCTTCAACACGCCATGCTCGTCCAGGTCGTCTGAATGTACGCCCATTTGTTCAGCAAGTTCGACGAGGGAAATATTCTTGGTCATGACAGGCCTCCGTCTAAGGGGGGCTGAATCGATCATTGCAACCTCCCGAGTGGCCATTCAATACCTTTGTTGCCTGTCTCGACCACTCACAGAAGTATTAGGTTGACGCTTTTGAGATCTCGTGCATGTAGGGGGGGGCTATGTTCCGGGCCGGGTGCTCTCATCCGAGTCAATTTCCTATCGCTTCCAAAGTTGGACGGCTTTTTGCAAAAGCAGGCCATATGACGCTACCGGCGTCAAAAGTTTGCTTCACAGGAACGGGGAAAATCGGTGGATCGCTCACAGTTATTCAGCACCGCGCGCAGCAATGTCGTAGACCTCAGCCGGGGTAATCTGGGCGTGCCGCTGTTGCTGCTGGTCATGCTTGCCATGATGATGCTGCCGGTGCCGCCGTTCCTGCTGGACGTGTTCTTCACGTTCAACATCGCCCTGTCGATCGTCGTGCTGCTGGTGTGCGTCTACGCCCTGCGGCCGCTGGATTTCGCCGTCTTCCCGACCATCCTGCTGGTGGCCACGCTGTTGCGCCTGGCGCTGAACGTGGCGTCCACCCGCGTGGTGATGCTCCACGGCCAGGACGGGCACGCCGCCGCCGGTAAGGTGATCCAGGCCTTCGGTGAGGTGGTGATCGGCGGTAACTACGTGGTCGGTATCGTGGTCTTCGCCATCTTGATGATCATCAACTTCGTCGTGGTGACCAAGGGTGCCGGGCGGATTTCCGAGGTGAGCGCGCGTTTCACCCTCGATGCGATGCCCGGCAAGCAGATGGCGATCGACGCCGACCTCAACGCCGGCCTGATCGACCAGAGCCAGGCCAAGCTGCGTCGCCTGGAAGTGGCCCAGGAAGCCGAGTTCTACGGTTCCATGGACGGTGCCAGCAAATTCGTGCGCGGTGACGCCATCGCCGGCCTGTTGATTCTGTTCATCAACCTGATCGGCGGCATGGCTGTCGGCATCTTCCAGCACAACATGTCGTTTGGCGACGCCGGCAGGGTCTACGCCTTGTTGACGATTGGTGACGGTTTGGTGGCGCAATTGCCATCACTGTTGTTATCCACAGCGGCCGCGATCATGGTGACCCGTGCTTCGGGCTCCGAAGACATGGGCAAGCAGATCGGTCGGCAGATGTTCGCCTCGCCCAAGGCCCTGGCCGTTGCCGCTGGCCTGATGGCCGTGATGGGCCTGGTGCCGGGGATGCCGCACATTTCCTTCCTGACCATGGCCGCCGCCGCCGCGGGTGGTGCCTACCTGTTCTGGAAGAAGCAGAACGCGCAGAAAGTCCAGGCCCTGCAAGAGGTCAAGCGCCAGCAGGAGCTGCTGCCGTCGCCGGCCCGCGCCATGGAAACCAAGGAACTGGGCTGGGATGACGTGACGCCTATCGACATGATCGGCCTGGAAGTCGGCTATCGCCTGATTCCCTTGGTCGACCGTAACCAGGGTGGTCAGTTACTGGCGCGGATCAAGGGCGTGCGCAAGAAGCTCTCCCAGGACCTGGGCTTCCTGATGCCCACCGTACATATTCGCGACAACCTCGACCTGGCGCCGAGCGCCTATCGCCTGACCTTGATGGGGGTGATCCTGGCCGAAGCCGAGATCTACCCCGACCGCGAATTGGCGATCAACCCGGGCCAGGTCTACGGCAGCCTCAACGGCATCACCGCCAAGGATCCGGCTTTCGGCCTGGAAGCGGTGTGGATCGAAATCAGCCAGCGGGCCCAGGCCCAGTCCCTCGGTTATACCGTGGTGGACGCCAGTACCGTGGTGGCGACCCACTTGAACCAGATCCTGTACAAGCACTCCAGCGAGCTGATTGGCCACGAAGAAGTCCAGCAACTCCTGCAGGTGCTGGCCAAAGGCTCGCCGAAACTGGCTGAGGAGCTGGTGCCGGGCGTGGTTTCGTTGTCGCAGTTGCTCAAGGTGCTGCAGGCGCTGCTGGCCGAACAAGTGCCCGTACGCGACATACGCAGTATCGCCGAGGCCATCGCCAACAACGCCTCCAAGAGTCAAGATACCGCCGCCTTGGTGGCTGCGGTTCGGGTCGGCGTGTCCCGCGCAATCGTCCAAAGCATTGTAGGCACTGAGTCTGAGCTGCCTGTGATCACCTTGGAGCCAAGGTTGGAACAGATATTGCTCAATAGTCTGCAGAAGGCAGGACAAGGCTCGGAAGAGGGTGTTCTGCTGGAGCCAAGCATGGCCGAGAAGCTGCAGCGTTCGCTGATCGAAGCAGCCCAGCGGCAGGAGATGCAAGGCCAACCGGTGATCCTGCTGGTGGCCGGTCCGATTCGCGCGATGCTCTCGCGATTCGGTCGCCTCGCGGTCCCGGGGCTGCATGTGCTGGCGTATCAGGAAATACCGGACAACAAGCAAGTGACCATCGTTGCGACAGTAGGGCCCAACGGCTGAGGTAGTGGTTTATGCAAGTGAAGCGTTTTTTCGCCGCCGACATGCGTCAGGCCATGAAACTGGTTCGTGACGAGCTGGGCGCTGAAGCAGCCATCATTGGCAACCGTCGTATCGCCGGCGGTGTCGAGCTGACGGCGGCCCTGGATTACAAACTGTCTGCGCTGGCCCCGCGGGTTCCGAACATGGAACTCGAAGACGAGCTGCGCAAGACCCAATCGCGCATCGCCAGCGCCCAGGCCGAACTGAGCCTGCGCAGCAGCGAAGGCGAGGGTGCCCCGGGCACCAATCGTCAATTGTTCGCCGGTCAGCCGCTGACCGCCGGCCTGCCGTTGACCGCTGCCGAGCCGCTGATCGAGCAGGCCCAGGCCCAACCGCGTCGTCCGGAGCCGGCACCCGCCGCGCCTGCCCGTGGGCTCGACCCGCGCGCCCTGGACTCGATGCGCTTCGAACTCAACAGCCTGCGCGAGCTGATGGAAGTCCAACTCGGCTCCCTGGCCTGGAACCAACTGCAAGGCAGCCGTCCGGCCCAGGCCAACCTGTGGCGTCGCCTGCAACGCATCGGCTTGTCCGGCCCGCTGTCCCGGGACCTGCTGGCGCTGATCAATGGTATCGAAGAGCCTCGCCAGGCCTGGCGCATGTTGCTGGCGCACCTGGCACGGATGATCGCCACGCCGGAAGTCGAGCCGCTGGAGGAGGGCGGGGTGATTGCCATGGTCGGTCCTGCCGGCATGGGCAAGACCACCACCCTGGCCAAGCTCGCCGCCCGCTACGTACTCAAATACGGCGCCCAGAGCATCGCCCTGGTGAGCATGGACAGTTTCCGCATCGGTGCCCAGGAACAACTCAAGACCCTGGGCCGGATCCTCAATGTGTCGGTGACCCATGTGGATCCGGGCCAATCCCTGGCCCAGGCGCTGGAGCCGCTGCTGCGCAAGCGCGTCGTGCTGATCGATACCGCGGGCCTGCAAGCCAGCGATCCGGCCCTGCGCATGCAGCTCGAAAGCCTGGCCGGACGCGGTATCAAGTCAAAAAATTATCTCGTGTTGGCAACCACCAGCCAGAAACAGGTTCTAACCGCCGCATACCACAGCTACAAGCGCTGCGGACTGGCTGGCTGCATCCTGACCAAGCTGGACGAAACGGCAAGCCTGGGCGAGGTGTTGAGCCTGGCGATCGGTCATGAACTGCCGGTGGCCTACCTGACCGATGGGCCGCGGATCCCGGATGATTTGCATCTGCCGCGTCGTCATCAACTGGTCAGTCGTGCCGTGAGTGTGCAAATGCAGGAAGAACCCAGCGAAGAAGCCATGGCTGACATGTTCGCTGACATCTACCACAGCCCGACCAAGCAGGTCGGCTGAGGTAATCATGAATATTTTTTGTACCTACATCGATGGTCTGCCATGCATTGTTCCTTATGCGAACGCGCAGCCAGTAATGTGGCCTCCGTCTAAGAAGACAAGGTAAAGAACGAACATGGGCAGCATGCATCCCGTACAGGTGATCGCGGTGACCGGCGGCAAAGGTGGCGTCGGGAAGACTAACGTGTCAGTGAACTTGTCCCTGGCTCTGGCAGAGCTTGGCCGACGGGTCATGCTGCTGGACGCCGACCTGGGCCTGGCGAACGTCGACGTGCTGCTGGGGCTCACCCCCAAACGCACCCTGGCGGACGTGATCGAGGGCCGTTGCGAACTGCGCGACGTGCTGTTGCAGGGGCCGGGCGGGATTCGCATCGTGCCGGCTGCCTCCGGCACCCAGAGCATGGTTCACCTGACCCCGGCCCAGCACGCGGGCCTGATCCAGGCTTTCAGCGACATCGGCGACAACCTCGATGTGCTGGTGATCGACACCGCGGCCGGCATCGGCGACTCGGTCGTCAGTTTTGTCCGCGCCGCCCAGGAAGTGCTGCTGGTGGTCTGCGACGAACCGACGTCCATCACCGACGCCTACGCCCTGATCAAACTGCTGAACCGCGACTATGGCATGAACCGCTTCCGCGTCCTGGCCAACATGGCCCAGAGCCCGCAGGAAGGGCGCAACCTGTTCGCCAAGTTGACCAAGGTCACCGATCGCTTCCTGGACGTCGCCCTACAATACGTCGGCGCCGTGCCGTACGACGAAAGCGTACGCAAGGCCGTCCAGAAGCAACGTGCCGTTTATGAAGCTTTTCCACGTTCCAAATGCGCGCTGGCGTTCAAGGCGATCGCCCAGAAGGTCGATACCTGGCCACTGCCGGCCAACCCCCGCGGGCATCTGGAATTTTTCGTCGAGCGTCTTGTGCAACAAACAGCAGGGCCCGTGCTATGACAGCCAGCGGTTACAACCATCTCTATAAAAAATCGGCACGGGACGCCCAATACGAATTGATCGAGCGTTATGCGCCACTGGTCAAGCGTATTGCCTACCACTTGCTGGCGCGGTTGCCGGCCAGTGTCCAGGTCGAGGACTTGATCCAGGCCGGCATGATCGGCCTGCTTGAAGTGTCGAACAAATACGACGCCAGCAAAGGCGCCAGTTTCGAGACCTATGCCGGTATTCGCATCCGCGGGGCGATGCTCGATGAAGTCCGCAAGGGCGATTGGGCGCCGCGTTCGGTGCACCGCAATACCCGCATGGTCAGTGACGCGATTCGGGCAATTGAAGCGAAAACCGGGCGTGACGCTAAAGATCACGAAGTTGCGGCCGAACTCCAGTTGAGTCTCGACGATTATTACGGGATCTTGAACGATACCTTGGGCAGCCGCCTGTTCAGTTTCGACGACCTCTTGCAGGACGGCGAACACGAAGGGCTGCACGAGGATAACGCGAGCGCTCACATGGAGCCGTCGCGTGACCTGGAAGATGAACGTTTCCAGAGTGCGCTGGCGGATGCGATTGCCAATTTGCCGGAGCGTGAGCGGCTGGTCTTGGCGCTGTACTACGACGAAGAGCTGAACCTCAAGGAAATCGGTGAGGTCCTGGGGGTCAGCGAATCGCGGGTCAGCCAGTTACACAGCCAGTGCGCGGCCCGTTTGCGGGGGCGTTTGGGGGAGTGGCGAGCGCGTTGACAGGCAGTGTGGGGACACTGCGACGAGGCTGGCCTGGCAAGTGCTGCGCCAGTCTCCATCCGTTGTGCTCCAGACCGTTGTCGAGTGTTGTGCCGGATTGATTGAAATGGCGCGTCCAGGTGCTGGGCGCGTTTAAGACTGCTTGGAGGTCGAATTGGACAAGAACATGAAAATCCTCATCGTTGATGACTTCTCAACGATGCGGCGGATCATTAAAAACCTGTTGCGTGACCTTGGGTTCACCAACACGGCCGAAGCAGATGACGGGACCACTGCGCTCCCGATGTTGCACAGTGGCAACTTCGATTTTCTGGTCACCGACTGGAACATGCCGGGCATGACCGGTATCGACCTGCTGCGCCAGGTGCGTGCCGACGAAAAACTCAAGCACCTTCCGGTGTTGATGGTCACTGCCGAAGCCAAGCGCGAGCAGATCATCGAAGCGGCCCAGGCCGGTGTGAACGGCTATGTGGTCAAACCCTTCACGGCCCAGGCGTTGAAAGAGAAGATCGAAAAAATCTTCGAACGCATCGGTTAACGGCGCCACGGGGGAGCTATGGACAACGAATCTTCAATGGGCGATTTCGAATCGACCCTGAAAAAACATGCCCGCGAACTGGTCGACAGCCTTGAAAAAGGTCGCTTTGGCGATGCGGTTCAAATGATCCATGAGCTCAACCAGACCCGTGACCGCGGTCTGTATCAGGAAGTGGGCAAGCTCACGCGTGAACTGCACAGTGCGATTGTCAATTTCCAGATCGACCCGCACATGCCGCAGGCCGAGGAAGTCTCGCAGATCACCGACGCCACCGAGCGCCTGGGGTATGTGGTCAAGCTGACCGAAGCCGCGGCCAACCGCACCATGGACCTGGTGGAAAGCGCAACGCCGCTGGTCAATGGCCTGAGCGAAGAAGCCCAGGCCTTGAGCACCGACTGGGGCCGGTTCATGCGTCGTGAAGTCGGTGCTGAAGAGTTTCGGGAGCTGGCCCGACGGGTCGACGGTTTCCTGACGCGCAGCAGCACCGAGAACCGCGCCGTGGCAAGCAACCTCAACGACATTCTGCTGGCCCAGGACTATCAAGACCTGACCGGCCAGGTGATCAAGCGTGTGACCCAGTTGGTCACCGAAGTGGAAAGCAACCTGCTCAAACTGGTGTTGATGGCTAGCCAGGTCGACCGCTTTGCAGGCATCGAACACGACCGTGAAGCGATGCTTGCTGAAAAAGATCCACAAAAACATCTCTCTCAGGGTGAAGGTCCGCAAATTCATGCCGATAAAAGAGAAGACGTTATGTCCGGTCAGGACGATGTGGACGATTTGCTGTCCAGCCTTGGATTCTGAGTTTTAGCCCTGTTTTAGGAGCAGCCATTAATGAGCTTCGGCGCCGATGAAGAGATCCTTCAGGATTTCCTGGTTGAGGCCGGCGAGATTCTAGAGCAACTATCCGAACAGCTGGTCGAGCTGGAAAGCCGACCTGATGATGCGGATCTGCTCAATGCAATTTTTCGCGGTTTCCACACTGTAAAAGGAGGCGCCGGCTTCCTCCAGCTCAACGAGCTGGTGGAGTGCTGTCACATTGCCGAGAACGTGTTCGACATCCTGCGCAAGGGTGAGCGTCGCGTTGACTCGGAATTGATGGACGTGGTGCTCGAAGCGCTGGATGCGGTCAACAGCATGTTCAGCGAAGTGCGCGAGCGCTCGCCGATCACCCCTGCCACCCCCGAGTTGCTCGCCGCGCTGGCACGCCTGGCCGAGCCGCAATCGGCTGACGAAGCGGCACCGGTTGCCGAAGCGGTGGTTGAGGAGCCGGTCGCCGAAGAATCGGAAGACATCACCGATAACGAATTCGAACAACTGCTGGACTCCCTCAATACCGTCAAGGCCCAGGCCGAGGCGCCGGCCGCTCAGGTCGCTCCTGCTGCGCAAGCCGCCGGGGCTGGCAGCGATGAAATCACCGATGCCGAGTTCGAGTCGCTGCTCGACCAGCTTCACGGCAAAGGCCAGTTCGCGCCGGATGCGGTCGTCCCGCCGACGGCCCCGGCCGCCCCGAAAGCGGCGGGCGACAGCTCCGACATCACCGACGACGAATTCGAAGCGCTGCTCGACCAGTTGCATGGCAAGGGCACCTTTGCCGTTGACGCGCTGGATTCGGCCATCGCTTCGGCGCCGACCCCGGCCAAGCCTGCCGCCGCTGCCGCTGGCAGCGATCTGATCAGCGACCACGAATTCGAATCGCTGCTCGATGAGCTGCATGGCAAGGGCAAGTTCAGCGAAGTCGGTACGGCGTCTGCCGCGCCTGCCGCCACCGCGGCGGCACCGGCGGCCAAGGCTGCTGCACCCAAACCCGCCGCCAAGGCACCGGAACCCAAGGCCGAGCCCGCCAAGCCTGCCGCTGCCGCCGCGGCGCCAGCCCGGGCTCCGGCGGCTGCGCCAGCGGAAAAACCGGCCAGCGAAGCCGAGACCACCGTTCGGGTCGACACCGCACGCCTGGACGAGATCATGAACATGGTCGGCGAACTGGTGCTGGTGCGTAACCGTCTGGTACGCCTGGGCCTCAACAGCCAGGACGAAGCCATGTCCAAGGCCGTGTCGAACCTCGACGTGGTAACGGCCGATTTGCAGACCGCGGTCATGAAGACCCGGATGCAGCCGATCAAGAAAGTCTTCGGGCGCTTCCCGCGCCTGGTTCGTGACCTGGCTCGCCAGCTCAAGAAAGAAATCAACCTGGAACTGGTGGGTGAAGAGACCGACCTCGACAAGAACCTTGTCGAGGCCCTGGCCGACCCGCTGGTCCACTTGGTGCGCAACGCGGTCGACCACGGCATCGAGTCGCCGGAAGAACGCGAAGCCTCGGGCAAGGTCCGCAGCGGCAAGGTGATCCTGGCCGCCGAGCAGGAAGGCGACCATATCCTGCTGTCGATCTCCGACGACGGCAAAGGCATGGACCCGAACGTGCTGCGTTCCATCGCGGTGAAACGCGGTGTAATGGACAAGGATGCCGCCGACCGCCTGAGCGACACCGAGTGCTACAACCTGATCTTCGCCCCGGGTTTCTCGACCAAGACCGAGATTTCCGACGTGTCGGGCCGTGGCGTGGGCATGGACGTGGTGAAAACCAAGATTTCCCAGCTCAACGGTTCGATCAACATCTACTCGACCAAGGGCCAGGGCTCGAAGATCGTCATCAAGGTCCCGTTGACCTTGGCGATCATGCCGACCCTGATGGTGATGCTGGGCAACCAGGCCTTCGCCTTCCCGCTGGTCAACGTCAACGAGATCTTCCACCTCGACCTGTCGCGCACCAACGTGGTCGACGGCCAGGAAGTGGTGATCGTACGGGACAAGGCATTGCCGCTGTTCTACCTCAAGCGCTGGCTGGTCAGTTCCGCGGCTCATGTGGAGCAGGGCGAGGGCCATGTGGTGATCCTTTCGGTGGGCACCCAGCGGATCGGCTTCGTCGTCGACCAGTTGGTGGGCCAGGAAGAAGTGGTCATCAAGCCGTTGGGCAAGATGCTACAGGGCACCCCGGGCATGTCCGGCGCCACCATCACCGGCGACGGCCGCATCGCGTTGATTCTCGATGTGCCAAGCATGCTCAAGCGTTACGCCGCCCGGCGTATTTGATTCTGGAGGGGGGCGGCCCAGGGCCGCGCCTCGTCTAACGGAGTGTTTATGGTAGTTAAAGTCCTGGTGGTGGACGATTCGGGGTTTTTCCGTCGCCGCGTCTCGGAAATTCTTTCGGCGGACACGAGTATTCAGGTCGTCGGTACCGCGACTAATGGCAAAGAGGCGATCGATCAGGCCCTGGCACTCAAGCCGGACGTGATTACCATGGACTACGAGATGCCGATGATGGACGGTATCACGGCCGTGCGGCATATCATGCAGCGCTGCCCGACCCCGGTCTTGATGTTCTCGTCCCTGACTCACGAAGGCGCCCGGGTAACTCTCGATGCGCTGGACGCCGGGGCGGTGGATTTCCTGCCGAAGAATTTCGAAGACATTTCGCGCAACCCCGACAAAGTCCGGCAGTTGCTGTGCGAAAAGGTCCACAGCATTTCCCGCAGCAATCGTCGTGTCGGTGCCTACAGCACACCAGCGCCAGCCCCGGTTGCGGCGCCAAGCCCCGCGCCAGCGCCGACGGCATCGAGCAGCTTCAATCCGGCCCCGGTACGCAGCGCCCCGGCACCTGCGCCGACGCGTTCGGCACCTGCCAGTGCAACGTCGCCGGCACCCAAGCGCAAAGCCTACAAGCTGGTGGCGATCGGTACGTCCACGGGCGGCCCGGTGGCGCTGCAACGGGTCCTGACCCAGTTGCCGGCCAACTTCCCGGCGCCCATCGTGCTGATCCAGCACATGCCGGCGGCGTTCACCAAAGCGTTTGCCGAGCGTCTGGACAAGCTGTGCAACATCAACGTCAAGGAAGCCGAGGATGGTGACATCCTGCGTCCGGGCCTGGCATTGCTGGCGCCGGGTGGCAAACAGATGATGATCGACGGCCGCGGTGCGGTGAAGATCCTGCCGGGCGATGAGCGCCTGAACTACAAGCCTTGCGTGGATATTACCTTCGGTTCCGCGGCCAAGTCCTACGGTGACAAAGTTCTGGCGGTGGTGCTCACCGGCATGGGCGCCGACGGTCGCGAAGGCGCACGGCTGCTCAAGCAGGGCGGCAGTGCGATCTGGGCCCAGGACGAAGCCAGCTGCGTGATCTACGGCATGCCGATGGCCATCGTCAAAGCCGATCTTGCCGACGCGGTGTACGGGTTGGACGACATCGGTAGACACCTGGTCGAGGCCTGCCTGTAATGGATGTGCTCAGCCTGATTGGCATCATCATGGCGTTCGTCGCCATCATTGGCGGCAATTATCTGGAAGGCGGTCATCTGGGCGCTCTGGCCAACGGCCCGGCGGCGTTGATCGTGCTGGGTGGCACCATTGGCGCGGCGCTGTTGCAGTCGCCCATGAGTGCTTTCAAGCGGGCCATGCAGGTACTGATCTGGATTCTGTTCCCGCCCCGTGTCGACCTGGCCGGTGGCATCGACCGCGTGGTGAACTGGAGCCTGACCGCTCGCAAGGAAGGCCTGCTGGGCCTGGAAGGAGTGGCCGACGCCGAACCCGACAGCTACTCACGCAAAGGCCTGCAATTGCTGGTGGACGGCGCCGAGCCGGAAGCCATCCGCAGCATTCTGGAGGTGGATTTCTACACCCAGGAAAGCCGTGACATCGAAGCGGCCAAAGTATTCGAAAGCATGGGCGGCTACGCGCCGACCATTGGCATCATCGGTGCGGTGATGGGCCTGATCCATGTGATGGGCAACCTGGCCGATCCATCGCAGCTGGGCAGTGGTATCGCCGTGGCGTTCGTCGCCACGATCTACGGCGTGGCCAGTGCCAACCTGGTGCTGCTGCCCATCGCGGCCAAACTCAAGTCCATCGCGTTGCGCCAGTCGCGTTATCGCGAAATGCTGCTGGAAGGGATCCTGTCGATCGCCGAAGGTGAAAATCCGCGTTCCATTGAGTTGAAGCTCCAGGGTTTCATGGACTGATGGGAGGCATGGGAAATGGCACGTCGCAGGCATCGTGAAGAACACGTCAATCATGAACGCTGGCTGGTTTCCTATGCCGACTTCATCACGTTGCTGTTCGCTTTTTTCGTGGTCATGTATTCGATTTCGTCGGTCAACGAAGGCAAATACAAAGTCATTTCCGAGGCGTTGATCGGGGTCTTCACCGACTCCGACCGCGCCCTCAAGCCGATTCCCATCGGTGAAGAGCGGCCCAAGACCACCACCCCGGCCAAACCCTTGGTCAAGGACAGCGAGCAGGTCGATGCCGGTATCGCCGGCAGTAGCGATCCGTTGAAAAGCATCGCCGACGACATCAGTGCGGCGTTCGGTGACCTGATCAGCTCCAACCAGATGACCGTGCGCGGCAATGAGCTGTGGGTCGAGATCGAACTCAATTCCAGCCTGTTGTTCGGCAGCGGCGACGCCATGCCCAGCGACATGGCGTTCAACATCATCGATAAGGTCGCGGCGATCCTCAAGCCTTTCGACAACCCGATCCATGTCGAAGGCTTCACGGACGACCAGCCGATCCGTACCGCGCAATACCCGACCAACTGGGAACTGTCCTCGGCCCGTTCGGCGAGCATCGTGCGCATGCTGGCGATGCAGGGCGTTAACCCCGGTCGCCTGGCCTCGGTGGGCTACGGTGAGTTCCAGCCGGTGGCCAACAACGCCACGGCCGAGGGGCGTGCGCGCAACCGGCGGGTGGTGCTGGTGGTGTCGCGTAACCTCGATGTACGTCGTAGCCTGACCGGTACCGGTACGGCCAATGCAACCCCGGATGCGGCATTGAAGCGGGCTGGCACACAAACTGCACCGGCTCCGGTCAAGTCGCCGGGAAGACAGAGTGCCGTCAATTCTCCGTCACCCGCTTTATAATCGAGCTATTTCTCGGTCGAGCCTGTTTCGGCCGGGAGGAACGATCCGAATGAGAGTCTGGGCAGTCGCCAATCAAAAAGGTGGTGTGGGCAAGACCACATCTTCCATCGCTTTAGCCGGGTTGCTGGCCGAGGCGGGCAAGCGCGTGGTCATCGTCGATCTGGACCCCCATGGCTCGATGACCAGCTATTTCGGCTACGATCCCGATAGCCTTGAGCACAGCAACTTCGACCTGTTCCTGCACAAGGGCGTCGTGCCCGAAGGCTTGCCGGGGCAATTGCTGTTGTCCACCAGCGACGAGCGGATTTCCCTATTGCCGTCGAGCACCGCCCTGGCCACCCTGGAGCGACAATCGCCCGGGCAGAGCGGCCTGGGGCTGGTGATCGCCAAGAGTCTGGCGCAGCTGTGGCAGGATTTCGATTACGCGATCATCGACAGCCCGCCGTTGCTGGGGTTGCTGATGGTCAATGCCCTGGCCGCCAGTCAGCAATTAGTGATCCCCGTGCAGACCGAACATTTGGCCGTCAAGGGGCTGGAGCGCATGGTCAATACACTGGCGATGGTCAACCGCTCGCGCAAACAGACGCTGGCCTTCAACATCGTGCCGACGCTGTTCGACCGTCGCACCCAGGCGTCCCTGGGGACTCTGAGGGTGTTGCGGGACAAGTACCCGGATGACATCTGGCAGGGCTATATCCCCGTCGACACCCGCCTGCGGGATGCCAGCCGCGCCGGTGTGACCCCATCGCAATTCGATGGCAAGAGTCGTGGCGTGTTGGCTTACCGAGCGCTGCTCAAGCATCTGCTGGCCCAACAGCTTGTTCCGCAGCAGGTGGCTTAAGGTGACGAGGCTTTCCACTGCCAGTGTGTTCGCTTGCGAACGCTCAAGTCCTGCCGCATTCATGCCGATAACCTCTTCAAGTGGCGCACTGTTCCCATGAACCGCCCAGTAAAGACAACCTCGCGTCCGCAAATGGCCCTGCAGTCCTATCTGGATGGGCTGTTGCAGGAAGCGACCGAAGAACTGCCACCGCCGCCCAGCGTGATCGAGGCGTTGCCCGAACACGTCGAAGCCGAGGGTGTGCTGGATGAATTTAAAGCGGCCGTGCTCGAAGAGCAGGCCCGTGACGCACAGAAATCAGTGGTGGCCGCAGCGGTCGAAGCGCCGTTCATCAAGCCACAACTGGCGGTAATGGAGGCACCTGCTCCGATCCTGGCGCCGGTCTCGACCGTTGCCCCGTTGCTGCAGGGGCTGGTGACGCCGGTGGTGGAAGTCCACTTGCCGCCGAGCAACCCACCGCCACCGGTGCCGGGCGACGACCGTCCGGCCTGGGCCGCCGAGCCGTTCGAATGTTTGTTGTTCGATGTGGCCGGGTTGACCCTGGCGGTGCCGCTGGTCTGCCTGGGATCGATTTACTCCCTGGCCGGGCAGGAACTGACGCCGTTGTTCGGCCAGCCGGAATGGTTCCTCGGGATCCTGCCGAGCCAGGCGGGCAACCTGAAGGTACTGGATACGGCACGCTGGGTGATGCCGGACCGTTATCGCGATGATTTTCGCCAGGGCCTGCAATACGTGATTTCGGTGCAAGGTTATGAGTGGGGATTGGCGGTGCACCAGGTCAGCCGTTCGCTGCGCCTGGATCCGAACGAGATCAAGTGGCGCAGCCATCGAGGGCAACGGCCATGGCTGGCCGGTACGGTGATCGAGCACATGTGCGCCTTGCTGGACGTTGCCGAACTGGCGGAGTTGATCGCCAGCGGCGGGGCAAAACACCTGGGCGGCAGCAAGAAGCCGGTCCAGAAACCGAAATAAGACAACCGGTGGCGCACAGCGTCGCCGGACAGAATACACGCCGCCACAGGCGGTTTTTCGAGGGGTCAAGGTATGAATGATAAGGCGTCGTCTCAAAAGGGTTCTGAAGATCCGATTCTGCAATGGGTGACCTTCAAGCTCGATAACGAAACCTACGGCATCAACGTGATGCGCGTTCAGGAAGTGCTGCGCTATACCGAGATCGCCCCGGTACCGGGTGCACCCAGCTATGTGCTGGGCATCATCAACCTGCGTGGCAACGTGGTCACTGTGATCGATACCCGTCAGCGCTTCGGCCTGATGAACGCCGAGATCAGCGACAACACCCGGATCGTCATCATCGAAGCCGACAAGCAAGTGGTTGGCATCATGGTCGACAGCGTCGCCGAAGTGGTTTACTTGCGCCAGTCGGAAATCGAGACGGCGCCTAACGTGGGTAACGAAGAGTCCGCCAAGTTCATTCAAGGCGTGTGCAACAAGAATAACGAGTTGCTGATTCTGGTTGAACTGGACAAGATGATGAGCGAAGAAGAGTGGTCGGAACTGGAGAGTATCTGATTGATTCTTGAGGTAGCAGTCATTGTCCTGTTCCTTTTCTGGGCAGGTACGCTGGCGATGTTCTTGGCATACATACGTGGCCAGCGGCAGATTGCCGCTCAGCAGGCCCAGGGCGATGCGCTGCGCGACCAGCGCATCAAGGACCTGGCCAAGCGCGTCGACGATTACCAGAACGGCACTGTGCGCATGGGCGAAGCGCTCCATGAGCTGCGTGCCGTGGTTGCGCCGTTGCCGGACAAACTCGCCCAGTTGGAACAACGTGACCCCTCCAGCCTGTCCTTCGCCCAGGCCGCCCGCCTGGTGGGCATGGGCGCCAGCGTCGACGAACTGACCCAAGCCTGCGGCCTGACCCAAGCCGAGGCGGAGTTGATGAGCAAGCTGCACCGAGGCGGCTGATCGCTTTCTTCGCAGCATTCATGTGGGAGCGAGCCTGCTCGCGATAGCGGTGTGACCGTCGACAGCGATGTTGGATGTGCGCCCGTCATCGCGAGCAAGCTCGCTCCCACAGGTTTTTCTGGCGTTCACACTGATCATTCCAACCAGCCCATAACGCCCGTGGCGAGGGCGCTTGCTCCCGCTGGCCTGCGAAGCAGGCCCCAGCATTTTGCCCGCACTCTGTCGCAGACCCCATGTGGGAGCGAGCCTGCTCGCGATAGCGGTGCGGCCGTCGACAGCGATGTTGGATGTGCGCCGTCATCGCGAGCAAGCTCGGCTCCCACAGGTTTTTCTGGCGTTCACACTGATCATTCCAGCCAGTCCATAACCCCTGTGGCGAGGGCGCTTGCTCCCGTTGGCCTGCGAAGCAGGCCCCAGCATTTTGCCCGCACTCTGTCGCAGACCCCATGTGGGAGCGAGCTTGCTCGCGATAGCGGTGTGACCGTCGACAGCGATGTCGGATGTGCGCCCGTCATCGCGAGCAAGCTCGCTCCCACAGGTTTTTCTGGCGTTCACACTGATCATTCCAACCAGCCCATAACGCCCGTGGCGAGGGCGCTTGCTCCCGCTGGCCTGCGAAGCAGGCCCCAGCATTTTGCCCGCACTCTGTCGCAGACCCCATGTGGGAGCGAGCTTGCTCGCGATAGCGGTGTGGCCGTCGACAGCGATGTCGGATGTGCGCCCGTCATCGCGAGCAAGCTCGGCTCCCACAGGTTTTTCTGGCGTTCTTGTGGCTGTGATCAGTAATCGTCGCCGCGGTCGGTCACGTCCTTTTCGACACTCGGCGCATTCGGGTCATGGCCTTGGGGGAACTTGCCCTTGAGGTTCCAGGCGAACGCGATGATCTCGGCAATCGTGCGGTACAGCTCTTCCGGGATGCTGTCCCCCAACTCCATCCGTGCCAGCAGCTTCACCAGCTCGGCATTTTCATAGATCGGTACTTCACTGTCCCGGGCGATGCGCAGGATTTCCTCGGCCAGTGCTTCGTCGCCCTTGGCGGTGAGGGTCGGGGCATGGTGGCCGTCGTATTTGAGGGCGATGGCCTGGCGGGGTTCGGTGTGGGTTGTCATGCGGTTTCGTCCACCCAGCGTTGTTCCAGGCGAGTCTTGGGGCCTTGGGGCGGAGTGCCAAGGTGACAGTCCAGGTCGCCGACGTTCAGGCCACAGGTCACCAGGCGTTCACGCAGGGCTGTCAGGTTGCTTTCGATCAGGCTCGCGGTGTACGGCCGTTCGGCCCACAATTGGCTGGACAGGCTGCCGCTGAGCAACTGGGCTTGAATCTGCAACGGACCGAGCGGCTCCATGTCGAATGCCAGTTCGACCCGCCAGAGCTGCTGTTTCGGCTCGCGTTCTTCCCGGCGTTCCTCTGGCTGTTCCCGGGGCGGGGTTTCCTCGCGCTGGAACTTGACCTGCAACGGCACGATGTCCTGCAGGTTGCGCATCGGGATCTCCAACTGCCAGGTGCTCATCAAGCGACCGTCGTCGGTCAGGCCGGTTTGTTCCAGGCTCGACAACTGATGGCTTTGCAGGCGCGACACGGCAGCGGCGGCCAGACGCAGCAGATGCTCCAGATCGCCGCCTTCGTCCTGGTCTTTCAACTGGCGCGAGGGCAGCGGAAAACTGGTGGGTTGCGGCTTGGCGCTGACCTGGCCGAGCATCCCCAGGGCGCTGCGCACGAAACTCGGCAGGACCTGTGCCAGCGTATTGGCGGCAATGATGGCGCTGAGGTTGGTGGAGGCAGGCAGGGCCGGTGTCAGTTGGGCGATCAGTTTCAGCAGGTCGCCTTTCATGTCCGGCGCCAGGCTCGGTGGCTGGCCGGCGAGCAGTTTGCTTTCCAGGAACACCCCGCTGGCGACCATGGCCTGGGCCAAGCCCCTGGGCGTGCTCAGTTGCTGGACATCCGGCAGCCCGGCCAACAAGCGAGTCGCCGCGGCGCGCAGCTCGGAGCCGGTGTCGTCGGTGACCGGCAGGTTTTGCAGGGCAGTGATCAGGCTGTCCAGCGAGCCCTGGCGGCTCACTTGGGTGAGCAGTTGCTGGCTCACCGCCAGTTGCTCCTGGCGGTTGCTCAGGGGAACGAATTTGAGCGTCTGGGCATCTTGCACCTGGGCGCTCAAGAGCGTGCCGATGCGCAGCGGTCGGGGGCTGTCGATGTCCAGGGTACTGCCGGCCTGGGCGGTGTTGAGCAGGCTCACCAATGACCGGTAGACCGCTGGCTGCCCAGGCAATGACGGCAATGCCTGGCTGGTCAGCACCTTGCCTTGCAGCAGCGTGCCGACCGGCATCTGCGCCGTGTCGATGCGCGTCAAGGTGGCGACGCTGGAGGCAACGGCCTGCTGCACGGCAATCGTCAGGTTGCTGGGGGACGGTTGGGTCACGGCCAGGCTGGTGCCCTGGGGTAATGGCTGGGTGCTGGTGGCTTGCACGGTAGTCTGGCGGCCGCTCTCCAGGGTGACCTTGAGCAACAGCTGGAAAGTCTGGTCGGCCTGCTTGAGCGACAGCACTTCGGCCTGGGCGGTCTGGCCGGGGCCGATCAGCCCTTCGGCCGGTGCCAGCAATTTGAGCAACTCGCCCGTCACCGCTGGCATACGCGTCGTTGCCGTGGCCTGGGGCAGCGGCAGGATGTTGATGTCGCCTGTCATCTGCGGTCTTACCCTGGGGAAAATAAGCCCTCTTGAGAGTAGGGCATCACATGTATAATGCCGCCCGTCTTTCAGGGAGTGGCGAAAACCTTTGCAATTGTTTGACGCAGCTCTGTGGAACAGGCCGTCAAAGCATCTATGCTGCACCTCTTTAACGGCCGCTGCACCGCCGACTTGAACCGTATAAGGCCCGCGATCCCTTGACCAGTCCTCTCCTGCAAACCGTTGGCCTCGCCTGTGAGCGAGACTTGCGGCTGCTTTTCGAAAATCTCGAATTGAGACTCTCGCCGGGCGATATGGTGCAGATCAGTGGCCCCAACGGTAGTGGCAAGACCAGCCTGTTGCGCCTGCTCGCCGGATTGATGCAGCCCACCGCGGGCCAAGTGTTGCTCAATGGCCAGCCTTTGCACAGCCAGCGCAGCGAGCTGGCCCGTAACCTGCTCTGGATCGGCCATGCCGCCGGCATCAAGGACTTGCTGACCCCCGAAGAAAACCTCAGCTGGCTCTGCGCTCTGCACACGCCGGCCGGCCGCGAGGCGATCTGGCAGGCGTTGGCGGCGGTCGGGCTGCGCGGCTTCGAGGATGTACCGAGCCACACCTTGTCCGCCGGTCAGCAGCGCCGGGTGGCCCTGGCCCGGTTGTACCTGGACGGTCCACCGCTGTGGATCCTCGACGAGCCGTTCACTGCCCTGGACAAGCAGGGCGTCGCGCAGCTCGAGGAACACCTGGCACGGCATTGCGAAAACGGCGGCATGGTGCTGTTGACCACCCACCACACGCTGGCGCGGATGCCGTCCGGCTATCGCAACATCGATCTTGGGAACTGGGCCGTATGAGTGTGTTTGGCCTGTTACTGGCCCGCGAGGCGCGCCTGCTTTTTCGTCGTCCGGCCGAATTGGCCAATCCGTTGGTGTTCTTTGCGATCGTCATCGCGTTGTTCCCACTGGCGGTCGGTCCGGAGACTCAATTGTTGCAAACCTTGTCTCCGGGACTGGTCTGGGTGGCCGCGCTTTTATCGGTCCTGCTCTCGCTGGACGGGCTTTTCCGCAGTGATTTCGAAGACGGTTCCCTGGAACAGTGGGTCCTTTCGTCGCACCCCCTGGCCCTTCTGGTTTTGGCCAAGGTACTGGCACACTGGGTTTTTTCCGGGCTGGCGCTGGTGCTGCTTTCGCCGCTGTTGGCGATGATGCTGGGTTTGCCCGCCGCGTGCATGCCGGTGCTGCTGGTGTCGCTCCTGCTGGGCACGCCGGTATTGAGCCTGCTCGGTGCGGTAGGCGCGGCGTTGACGGTGGGGTTGAAGCGCGGTGGCCTGTTGCTGGCGCTGCTGATCCTGCCCTTGTATATCCCGGTGCTGATCCTGGGCAGTGGTGCTTTGCAAGCAGCGTTGCAGGGCATGCCCGCGACCGGTTATCTGCTGTGGCTTGGGAGCCTGACCGCCCTGGCGATAACCCTTACACCCTTTGCAATAGCCGCTGGCCTGAAGATCAGCGTCGGCGAATAATAATGAGGCCTGGTCAAGCATTGACCACTTCTGCGGAAGTTAAGGCAGACCTGGCAGCTCGTGATGACGAGCCGCAACCGTGATGGAAACAGCAATGAACTGGACCTGGTTTCATAAGCTCGGCTCACCCAAGTGGTTCTACGGTATCAGCGGCAAGATGCTGCCCTGGTTGAGCCTCTTCGCTCTGCTGCTGATCGGCTCCGGCGTCGTCTGGGGCCTGGCCTTCGCCCCGCCGGATTACCAGCAGGGCAACAGCTTCCGCATCATCTACATCCACGTTCCCACCGCGATGCTGGCCCAGTCCATCTACGTGATGCTGGCCGTGTGTGGTGTGGTCGGGCTGGTGTGGAAGATGAAGCTGGCCGACGTGGCCCTGCAATGCGCCGCGCCCATCGGCGCCTGGATGACCGCGGTGGCGCTGGTCACCGGGGCCATCTGGGGCAAGCCGACCTGGGGTTCCTGGTGGGTCTGGGATGCCCGACTGACGTCCATGCTGATCCTGCTGTTCCTGTACTTCGGTCTTATTGCGCTGGGCAACGCCATCAGCAATCGTGACAGTGCCGCCAAGGCTTGCGCGGTGCTGGCGATTGTCGGCGTGATCAACATCCCGATCATCAAGTACTCGGTGGAGTGGTGGAACACCCTGCACCAGGGCGCGACGTTCACCCTCACCGAAAAGCCGGCGATGCCCGTGGAAATGTGGCTGCCGCTGTTGCTGACGGTGCTGGGCTTCTACTGTTTCTTCGGCGCGGTGCTGTTGCTGCGCATGCGCCTGGAAGTGCTCAAGCGCGAATCCCGGGCCAGTTGGGTGAAGGCCGAAGTACAGAACAGCCTGGAGGCCGCTCGATGAGTTTCGCTTCATTCGGCGATTTCCTCGCCATGGGTCATCATGGCCTGTATGTCTGGTCGGCCTATGGCATTTGCCTGGTGGTGCTGGCCCTCAACGTGGCGGTGCCGATCCTGGCCCGCAAGCGGTATCTGCAACAAGAGGCGCGTCGTCTGCGCCGGGAGAACGGTCAGTGAATCCGCTGCGCAAAAAACGTCTTGTCATCATTCTGGCGATCCTGGTGGGTGTCGGTGCCGCGGTCGGCCTGGCCCTGAGCGCCTTGCAGCAGAACATCAACCTGTTCTACACCCCGACCCAGATCGCCAGTGGCGAAGCGCCCAAGGACACCCGCATCCGTGCTGGCGGCATGGTGGAAAAAGGCTCGCTGGTGCGCTCCGGGGATTCACTGGACGTGACATTCAATGTCACCGACTTCAACAAGACCGTGACCATCACCTATCGCGGCATCCTCCCGGACCTGTTCCGCGAAGGGCAGGGCATCGTCGCCCTGGGCAAGCTCAACGCCGATGGCGTGGTGGTGGCCGACGAAGTGTTGGCCAAGCACGATGAAAAATACATGCCGCCGGAAGTGACCAAGGCCTTGAAAGACAGCGGCCAGTCGGCGCCCGCTCCCGTGAAGGAGGGCTGATCGATGACTGCTGGCATCTTTATTCCCGAGTTGGGCCACCTGGCGATGATCCTGGCCCTGTGTTTCTCCCTGGTACAGGCCGTGGTGCCCTTGCTCGGCGCCTGGCGCGGCGACCGCTTGTGGATGAGCCTGGCCCAGCCGGCGGCGTGGGGGCAGTTCGCCTTCATGCTGTTCGCCTTCGGTTGCCTGACCTATGCGTTCATGGCCGACGACTTTTCCGTGGAGTACGTCGCCAGCAACTCCAACAGCGCCTTGCCCTGGTACTACAAGTTCAGCGCCGTGTGGGGCGCCCACGAAGGTTCGCTATTGCTTTGGGCGTTGATCCTCGCCGGCTGGACTTTCGCGGTCTCGGTGTTTTCCCGGCAGTTGCCCCAGGTGATGCTGGCCCGGGTGCTGGCGGTGATGGGCATGATCAGTACCGGCTTCCTGTTGTTCCTGATCGTCACATCCAACCCGTTCAAGCGCATCCTGCCGCAGATGCCGATGGATGGCCGCGACCTCAACCCATTGTTGCAGGACATCGGCCTGATCGTTCACCCACCGATGCTCTACATGGGCTACGTCGGTTTTTCCGTGGCCTTCTCCTTCGCCATCGCCGCGTTGCTCGGGGGTCGCCTCGATGCCGCGTGGGCACGCTGGTCGCGCCCGTGGACCATCGTCGCCTGGGCCTTCCTCGGTATCGGCATCACCCTCGGTTCGTGGTGGGCCTACTACGAACTCGGTTGGGGCGGCTGGTGGTTCTGGGACCCGGTGGAAAACGCCTCGTTCATGCCCTGGTTGGTGGGCACGGCGCTGATTCACTCCCTGGCTGTCACGGAAAAGCGCGGTGTGTTCAAGAGCTGGACCGTGCTGCTGGCCATCGCGGCGTTCTCCCTGAGCCTGCTGGGAACGTTCCTGGTGCGTTCCGGCGTGCTGACGTCGGTGCATGCCTTCGCCTCGGACCCTGAGCGTGGCGTGTTCATCCTGATGTTCCTGCTGTTCGTCGTCGGCGGTTCGCTGACGTTGTTCGCCCTGCGTGCGCCGGTGGTCAAGAGCCAGGTCGGCTTCAACCTCTGGTCACGGGAAACCCTGTTGCTGGGCAACAACCTGGTGCTGGTGGTGGCCGCGTCGATGATCCTGCTGGGGACGTTGTACCCGCTGGTGCTCGATGCGCTGTCCGGCGCCAAGCTGTCGGTCGGCCCGCCGTACTTCAACGCGTTGTTCATTCCGCTGATGGCGATCCTGATGGTGGTGATGGCCATCGGTGTGCTGGTGCGCTGGAAGGACACGCCGGTCAAGTGGCTGCTGGGCATGTTGACCCCAGTGCTGCTGGGCACGGCCGCCCTGGCCGTGGTGGCCGGCGTGGCCTATGGCGACTTCAACTGGGCGGTGCTGGCGACGTTCGTGCTGGCGGCCTGGGTGTTGCTGGCCGGCGTCCGGGATATCTTCGACAAGACCCGCCACAAAGGCCTGATCAAAGGCCTGCCGACCCTGACCCGCAGTTACTGGGGCATGCAGATCGCCCACCTGGGCATCGCCGTCTGCGCCCTGGGCGTGGTGCTCTCCAGCCAGAACAGTGCCGAGCGCGACCTGCGCCTGGCGCCGGGCGAGTCCATGGACCTGGGCGGTTACCAGTTCGTGTTCGAGGGCGCCAAGCATTTCGAGGGGCCTAACTTCACGTCCGACAAAGGCACCGTGCGGGTCATTCGCGACGGTCAGGAAGTCACTGTGTTGCATCCGGAAAAACGCCTCTACACCGTGCAGAACTCGGTCATGACCGAGGCTGGGATCGATGCCGGTTTCACCCGCGACCTCTATGTGGCCTTGGGCGAATCCCTGGGCGACGGCGCATGGGCGGTGCGGGTCCATGTCAAGCCGTTCGTGCGCTGGATCTGGTTCGGTGGCTTGCTCACCGGCCTGGGTGGGGTGCTGGCGGCGCTGGATCGGCGCTATCGGGTCAAGGTGAAAGCCCGGGTGCGTGAAGCCCTGGGCGCGACGGGAGCCACTGCATGAAACGTTGGTTGATGGTGTTGCCGCTGGCGCTGTTCCTGTTGATGGCGGTGTTTTTGTACAGGGGGTTGTACCTGAACCCGAGTGAATTGCCCTCGGCAATGATCGGTAAGCCGTTCCCGGAGTTTTCCCTGCCCTCGGTGCAAGGTGACAAGACCCTGACCCGCGCCGACCTGCTGGGCAAGCCGGCGCTGGTCAACGTGTGGGGCACCTGGTGCATTTCCTGCCGGGTCGAACACCCGGTGCTGAACAAGCTGGCCCAGAACGGCGTGGTGATCTACGGCGTCAATTACAAGGACGTCAATGCCGACGCCTTGAAGTGGCTGGCCGAATTCCACAACCCGTATCAATTGGACATTCGTGATGAAGACGGCTCCCTGGGCCTGAACCTGGGTGTCTATGGCGCACCGGAAACCTTCTTCATCGATGCCAAGGGTGTGATCCGCGACAAGTTCGTCGGCGTGATCGACGAACAGGTCTGGCGCGAGAAACTGGCCGCCAAGTACCAAGCCCTGGTGGACGAGGCCAAGCCATGAAGCGTTGGTTAGCCGCCGCCATCCTCGGCTTGAGCCTGGTCGGAGTGGCCCGGGCCGCCATCGACACCTACGAATTCGCCAACGACGGCGAGCGCGAGCGGTTTCGCGAACTGACTAAGGAACTGCGCTGCCCCAAGTGCCAGAACCAGGACATCGCCGACTCCAATGCCCCGATTGCCGCCGACCTGCGCAAGGAAATCTTTCGCATGCTCGGCGAGGGCAAGGACAACCAGCAGATCATCGACTTCATGGTCGATCGCTACGGTGAGTTCGTGCGCTACAACCCCGCCCTGTCCTCCAAGACCGCGCTGCTCTGGTTCGGCCCCGCCGGGCTGTTGCTCGGCGGTTTCGTCGTCATCGCGGTGATCGTGCGCCGCCGCCGGGTCCAGCGTACAGCCGCCCCGGACACGCTTTCCGTCGAAGAGCGCCAGCGCCTCGACCAACTGTTGGATAAAACCAAGCATGATTGATTTCTGGCTCGCCGCAGGTCTGCTTCTTCTGGTTGCCCTGAGTTTTCTGTTGATCCCTGTGCTGCGTGGTCGTCGCGCCCAACTGGAGGAGGACCGCACCGCGCTCAATGTGGCGCTGTATCAGGAACGCGTGGCCGAATTGCAGGCTGAACGGGAGGAGGGCGTGCTCAACGCCGCGCAACTGGATACCGGTCGCGCCGAAGCCGCCCGTGAACTGCTCGCCGATACCGAGGGCGCCGACGCACCGCGCGAATCCCGGCTGGGCAAGCCATTGCCGTTGCTCGCCGCCGTGCTGGTGCCGGTGTTGGGCCTGGCGCTGTACCTGCATTTCGGTGCCAGTGACAAGGTCGAGCTGACCCGTGAATTCGCCCAGGCGCCGCAGTCGATGGAAGAGATGACCCTGCGCCTGGAGCGCGCGGTGGCGGCGCAGCCGGATAATGCCGAGGGCCTGTATTTTCTCGGGCGCACCTACATGGCTCAGGATCGTCCGGCGGACGCGGCGAAGATCTTCGAACGCACCGTGACCGTCGCCGGTCGTCAACCGGAACTGTTGGGCCAGTGGGCCCAGGCGCAGTATTTCGCCGATGGCAAGAAATGGTCGGATAAAGTCCAGGCCTTGACCGACGAAGCGCTCAAGCTCGATCCGAAGGAAGTCACCAGCCTCGGCCTGTTGGGCATCGCCGCGTTTGAAGGCGAGCGTTATCAGGATGCGATCGACTACTGGGGGCGTCTGCTCGCGCAACTGCCGGAAGGCGACAAATCCCGCGAGGCGCTGCAGGGTGGCATTGCCCGTGCCACCGAGAAGCTGCAAGCCAGCGGTGGCAAAGTCGCCAAGGCCCCGGTGGCCAAGACCGGGGCATTGCTCAAGGTCCGCGTCGATCTGGCACCGGCACTCAAGGCCAAGGTACAGCCGGGCGACAGCGTGTTCATCTTCGCCCGTGCCGTCTCCGGCCCACCGGCGCCGCTGGCCGCCAAACGCCTGACGGTGGCCGATCTGCCGGTCACGGTGGAACTGGGCGACGCGGACGCCATGATGCCGCAGTTGAAACTGTCGAACTTCCCCGAAGTCCAACTGATGGCGCGCATCTCCCGGGCCGGTCAGCCGACCGCGGGTGAGTGGATCGGCCGCAGCCAGCCCCTGGCGAGCAGCACCACCGCGCAGCAGCAATTGACCATCGACAGCCCGGACAAATAACAGGAATTCGCACCATGACCGCCATCGCTCGTATCACCCTGCTCACGCTCGTCATGGGCTTGAGCGCTTGTGCGGTCCAGCGTCCGTCGGAGCCCTCGGCGCCGCTGCCACCGATTCCACCGTCGACCCCGACCACCAAGCCGGCCCCGTCCACGCCTCCAGGCAAGCCGGCCATCCCGAACAAACCGACCAAGCCGTTGCCGCGCACTTCCGCCAGCTTCGCCCCGCCACCGGGTGGCAACAGCCATTGGGATGCCAAGCTGGGGGTCTATGTGCTGGACAACCAGACCAATACGTTCTATCGCCAGCGTACCTATTACCGCTGGAACAACGGTTGGAGCCGTTCCGTCAGCCCGAATGGCCCATGGGAAGACACCACCATCGAAGGCGTGCCGGCGGGCCTTGGGCGACAGTTTCATTAAGGTCCCTGTGGCGAGGGGATTTATCCCCGCTGGGCTGCGAAGCAGCCCTGAAACCTGATGACTCGGTATGTCAGTCAGATTGAATCCACAGTGATGGGGTCGCTTCGCGACCCAACGGGGATAAATCCCCTCGCCACAGCTTCCCGGACCAGGCCGGGATTTTTGTGTTTCTGGATATTCTTTGAACGAAATTTTCACTAAATCTTGCGGACAATCCCCCGCGCTCATATCGCCGCCGGTTATTTAATGGCAATGCCCTAGCCGTTCGTGCAACATTTGCGCACTCGCGCAAGCCCCGGGGTCAGGCTTTGGCCAACAGAGGGCGCGCCGTTGTTTCTCTTTTGTCACTCCAATTCCAATAGGGTCCTTAAACGACATGGCAATCCCGGACGCCCTGAGTCAGCAGCGCACCACGCATCGCCTGCTGCAACCGACCGTCAAATCGCACCTGGCCTACACGTTGCTTTGCGCCCTGGTGATGATGGTTATGCTAAGCCTGCTGCGCGTGGCGCTGCTGGTCTATAACCGCGAGATGATTCTCGACACCCCGGCCTCGACCTTCGTTGAAGCATTCGTCAACGGCCTGCGCTTCGACTTGCGTCTGGTGGTTTACCTCTGCATCCCGTTGCTGCTGGCGTTGTTCAGCGCAAGGGCCATGGCTGCCCGCGGTTTTTTTCGTTTCTGGCTGACCGTCACCTCCAGCATCGCGCTGTTCCTCGGCTTGATGGAGATGGACTTCTACCGTGAATTCCACCAACGCCTCAACGGTCTGGTCTTCCAATATGTGAAGGAAGACCCGAAAACCGTGATGAGTATGCTCTGGTACGGTTTCCCGGTGGTGCGCTACCTGCTGGCCTGGGTCGGCGGCACCGTCATCCTCGCCCTGGCGTTCAAGGGCGCCGACCGCGCCACCCGTCCCCGTGGACCGTTCAGTGGCGGTACTATCGGCACCCGGCAGATCGCCCCGTGGTATGGGCGTGTCGCGGTGTTCGTGGTTTGCCTGCTGGTGGCCGTGGTCGCCGCGCGCGGCACCCTGCGCCAAGGTCCGCCACTGCGTTGGGGGGACGTCTACACCACCGACTCGAACTTCGCCAACCAGCTTGGACTCAATGGCACGTTGTCGCTGGTGGCGGCAGCCAAGAGCCGGATGTCCGAAGACCGTGACAACATCTGGAAAGCCACCCTCGAGCAGCCGCTGGCCCAGCAGACCGTGCGTGACATGCTGGTGATGCCTGACGACAAGCTCGTGGACACCGAGACCGCCGCCGTGCGCCGCGACTACACGCCGCCGGCGGACAAGACCCTGCCGATCAAGAACGTGGTCGTGATCCTCATGGAAAGCATGGCCGGGCACTCGGTGGGCGCCCTGGGCGCGCCGGGCAACATCACGCCTTACATGGACAAACTGTCCAAGGAAGGCCTGCTGTTCGACCGTTTTTTCTCCAACGGTACCCACACCCACCAGGGCATGTTCGCCACCATGGCATGCTTCCCGAACCTGCCGGGTTTCGAATACCTGATGCAGACGCCGGAAGGCAGCCACAAGCTGTCAGGCTTGCCGCAACTGCTCAGCGCCCGAAACTACGACGACGTGTATGTCTACAACGGCGATTTCGCCTGGGACAACCAGTCGGGGTTCTTCAGCAGCCAGGGCATGACCAACTTCATCGGGCGTAACGACTTCGTGAACCCGGTGTTTTCCGACCCCACCTGGGGCGTGTCCGACCAAGACATGTTCGACCGTGGCCTGATCGAGCTCAAGGCCCGGGAAAATGGCAAGCCGTTCTATGCCTTGCTGCAAACCCTGTCCAACCACACGCCTTATGCGTTGCCGACGCCGTTGCCGGTCGAGCCGGTCACCGACCGTGGCAGCCTGAACGAACACTTGACGGCCATGCGCTACGCCGACTGGGCGCTGGGCCAGTTCTTCGAGAAGGCCCGCAAGGAGCCTTACTTCAAGGAAACCCTGTTCGTGGTGGTGGGCGACCATGGCTTTGGCAACGAACGCCAGATCACCGAAATGGACCTGGGCCGTTTCAACGTGCCGATGCTGTTGATCGGCCCCGGCGTCCAGGAAAAATTCGGCCAGCGTAGCCATACCGTGGGCACCCAGGTCGACATCGTACCGACCATCATGGGCCGTCTCGGTGGGCAGGTACGGAACCAGTGCTGGGGCCGTGACCTGTTGAACCTGCCGGAAGGCGACACCGGTTTTGGCGTGATCAAGCCGTCGGGCAGTGAACAGACGACGGCGATCATTCGCGACGACAAGATCCTGGTCCTGCCGAAGGAGAAGGAAATGCCGCCGAAGATGTACCGCTATGAATTGGGCGCCAACCCTCATGCGCAAATCATCCCGGACGCACCGGACACTGCCGAGATGAAGCTCAAGCTCGAATCGTTCCTGCAAACCGCGACCAAGAGCCTGTTGGATAACACCGCGGGCGTTGTTGACGGCAAGCCGGACTGATAAACGGCGAGCATAAAAAAAGAGGCCTGCGAAGGCCTCTTTTTTTTGCGCTTACTTAGCGGTTTATATCTTGCCCAGTAATAGCAGGACCAACAGCACCACCAACACTACACCAATGATGCCGGACGGACCGTAACCCCAACTTCTGGAGTGCGGGAAGACCGGAAGACCACCGATCAGCAGGAGGATCAGGATGATGATAAGTATTGTGCCCATTGTAGATTTCCTTATTGGTCAGTTTTGGAGTGTTGTAACTTCCAACTACCAGCACGCATGTGTTAAATCCGGGCGGCTTATTAAGTCCGACCGTTACGTCTGGTAAAAAATTCAAAGTTTTTATAGCGGCTACGGTTTGCCCTCGCCATTCAGCAATCTGATGGAGCGTGGGTCCGGCAGGCGCCTTCGCTACACTCGGCCTATCTCTCCCGGAACAAGGCTGTTTGCTATGCAAAATCGCATGATGATCACTGGTGCCGGCTCCGGCCTGGGTCGCGAAATCGCGCTGCGCTGGGCCCGTGAAGGCTGGCGCCTGGCCTTATCGGATGTCAGCGAACCAGGCCTTGTGGAAACCCTCAAACTCGTGCGCGCGGCGGGTGGCGACGGCTTCATCCAGCGCTGCGATGTGCGCGACTACAGCCAATTGACGGCGTTCGCCCAGGCTTGCGAAGAGAAGCTCGGCGGCATCGATATCATCGTCAACAATGCCGGCGTCGCCTCGGGTGGGTTCTTCAGCGAACTCTCCCTGGAGGATTGGGACTGGCAGATCGCGATCAACCTGATGGGCGTGGTCAAGGGCTGCAAGGCGTTCCTGCCACTGCTGGAAAAAAGCCGCGGCAAGATCATCAACATCGCTTCCATGGCCGCCCTGATGCAGGGGCCAGCCATGAGCAACTACAACGTGGCCAAGGCCGGTGTGGTGGCGTTGTCGGAAAGCCTGTTGGTTGAACTGGCGCAGCAGGAGGTCGGCGTACACGTGGTGTGCCCATCGTTCTTCCAGACCAATCTGCTGGACTCCTTCCGCGGTCCGACCCCGGCCATGAAGGCCCAGGTTGGCAAATTGCTGGAAAGCTCGCCGATCAGCGCCGCCGACATTGCCGACTACATCTACCAGCAAGTCGCCCAGGGTCAGTTCATGATCCTGCCCCATGAACAGGGACGCATGGCGTGGGCCCTCAAGCAGAAGAACCCACAGTTGCTGTACGACGAAATGACCGTCATGGCCGACAAGATGCGCGCCAAGGCTCGGCAGAACCTGAATTGACCTGGCTGCCCGATGTCCTCAGGATGGCGCCATTCGGCCTTCCTGATGGACATCTGCATGCTCAATTACTTATGGTTTTTTCTCGCCGCGCTGTTTGAAATCGCCGGTTGCTACGCCTTCTGGATGTGGCTGCGCCAAGGCAAGAGCGCCTGGTGGATCGCCCCGGCGCTGCTCAGCCTGACCTTGTTCGCCCTGTTGCTGACTCGCATCGAAGCGACGTACGCCGGCCGTGCCTACGCCGCCTATGGCGGCATCTATATCGTTGCCTCGATTGGCTGGCTGGCCGTGGTGGAACGGGTCCGGCCACTGGGTTCCGACTGGATTGGCGTGGCGCTCTGCGTGCTGGGGGCGAGCGTGATTTTATTTGGCCCGCGGTTCTCGGCCTCCTGAAATAACCTACGGTCCAGCAGGGTTTTGCAGGAAGTTTCCTTCAGTCGCAAGAACTTTGCTTGTAGGGCCTTACTGAATTCTCGCCGGTGTCTTGAGAACGGAAAGCAGGCCGGGCATGGTCAGGGTCCAGACATTCTTAAGGACAAGAACCATGCTCGTATTAAGCCGCGCTGTGGGTGAGTTGATTTCCATCGGTGACGATATTTCCGTCCGTGTGCTGTCGGTCAGCGGCACCACCGTGCGTTTTGGCGTGGAAGCGCCACGGCACGTCGATGTCCATCGCTCCGAAATCTACGAAAAGATCCAGAGGAAAAAGGCCCACGCCGCCCGCAAGGCGTGTTCAGTCGAATAGGTGCTTGGGCACGTCGTGCTTGAGCATCAGCTGGCACTGTTCGCTTTCGGGGTCGAAGACGATCAACGCTTGGCCTTTGGTCAGCGCTTGCCTGACCCGTAGAACCCGCGTTTCCAGGGGGGTGTCGTCACCGTTGTCGGTGCCGTCGCGGGTCACGAAATCCTCGATCAGGCGAGTGAGTGTGTCGACTTCGAGTTGGTCGTGGGGGATGAGCATGGGGTACCTCGGCTAGACAATGAGGCGATGCTACGGCCAATGGGCTTTTGCGGCTAGCCTTGGGTTTTGTGGGGGCTGTTCTGGCCTCATCGCGAGCAAGCTCGCTCCCACAGGGGAATGCATTTCAAGTGTGGGAGCGAGCTTGCTCGCGATGGCAATAGCCCAGACAGTGAATGTTGGATCAGCTATCCGACCGCTGTCCCACCAGGCTATCCACCGATGGCACCCGGGTATCGCTTTCCATCTGTGCATCATGCTCGATCTGGTGACTGAAGCGGTCCAGCGAGCCTTGGGCCGGTTGTGCGTCGCTGGCGAACACCGGTGGGCTGAGAATGTAGGCGCCGAGCAGACGGCTGAGGGCGGCCAGGCTGTCGATGTGGGTGCGTTCGTAGCCATGGGTGGCGTCGCAGCCGAAGGCGAGCAGGGCGGTACGGCTATCGTGGCCGGCGGTGATGGCCGAATGAGCATCGCTGAAGTAATAGCGGAACAGGTCACGGCGGGCCGATATGTCGTTCTCCTTGGCCAGTTTCAGCAGGTGCCGCGACAGGTGATAGTCGTAGGGGCCTCCGGAGTCCTGCATCGCCACGCTGACCGAATGTTCGCTCGAGTGCTGGCCGGGGGCGACGGGCGCGATGTCGATGCCGACGAATTCGCTGACGTCCCAGGGCAGCGCGGCTGCGGCGCCGCTGCCGGTTTCCTCGGTGATGGTGAACAGTGGGTGACAATCGATCAGCAGTTCTTCACCGCTGTCCACAATTGCCTTGAGCGCCGCCAGCAGCGCCGCGACCCCGGCCTTGTCGTCCAGGTGCCGGGCGCTGATGTGGCCGCTTTCGGTGAATTCCGGCAGGGGATCGAAGGCCACATAATCGCCGATGCCCACCCCCAGGGTTTCGCAGTCGGCGCGGGTGGCGCAATAGGCATCCAGGCGCAATTCGATGTGGTCCCAACTGATGGGCATTTCATCCACGGCGGTGTTGAACGCGTGCCCGGACGCCATCAATGGCAGCACGCTGCCGCGAATCACGCCGGTGTCGGTGAACAGGCTGACCCGGCTACCTTCGGCAAACCGGCTGGACCAGCAACCTACCGGGGCCAGGGTCAGGCGACCGTTGTCCTTGATGGCCCGCACCGAGGCACCGATGGTATCCAGGTGCGCCGAGACGGCCCGGTCGGGGCTGCTCTTGCGGCCCTTGAGCGTGGCGCGGATCGTGCCGCGACGGGTCATTTCGAACGCGATACCCAGCTCCTCGAGCCGCTCGGCGACGTAGCGCACGATAGTGTCGGTAAAGCCGGTGGGGCTGGGAATGGCGAGCATTTCCAGCAGGACCTTTTGCAGGTATTCGAGATCCGGTTCGGGAATTTTACTGATCATGGAAACTCCTGATGGGTTGAGCGCATCGATGGTTTCGATGAGTGAGTCCGACTGTTGGATAAGGGGGCTTGCACTGGCCTTATCGCGAGCAAGCTCGCTCCCACAGAGTTTCCGCAGTGAACACAGAATGTATAAACACCAAAAATTCCATGTGGGAGCGAGCTTGCTCGCGATGGGGACTGTTCAGGCACCACATTTCTGCTAGGCCACCGTCTGGCTATGAGGAAACAACAAGTCCACAAAGCGCTCGGCGGTGGGCTGGGGTTCGTGGTTGGCCAGGCCGGCGCGTTCGTTGGCTTCGATGAACACATACTCGGGTTGATCGGCCGCCGGCACCAGCAGGTCGAGGCCGACCATGGGAATGTCCAACGCCCGGGCGGCGCGCACCGCCGCATCGACGAGGGTCGAATGCAGGATGGCGGTGACATCCTCCAGCACGCCGCCGGTATGCAGGTTCGCCGTACGCCGGACGAACAGGTGTTCCCCGGCCGGCAGCACGCTGTCGTAGTCGAACCCCGCCGCGTTGAGTGTGCGCAGGGTCTCGGCATCCATCGGGATCTTGCTTTCACCGCCTGTGGCGGCCTGCCGTCGGCGGCTTTGGGCTTCGATCAGCGCGCCGATGGTGTGCCGGCCGTCACCGATCACCTCCGCCGGACGCCGGATCGCCGCCGCCACCACTTCAAAGCCGATCACCAGGATGCGCAGGTCCAGCCCTTCGTGGAAGCTTTCCAGTAACACCTGGCTATCGAACTGCCGAGCCGTCTCGATGGCGCTCTGCACTTCCTCGATGGTGCGCAGATCCACCGCCACACCTTGGCCCTGTTCCCCGTCCAGCGGCTTGACCACCACCCGTTCGTGCTCATCGAGGAACGCCAGGTTGTCATCGGCGTTGCCCGCCAACTGCTGGGCCGGCAGGTTAAGGCCGGCGCTTTTCAGTACCTTGTGGGTCAGGCTTTTGTTCTGGCACAAGGTCATGCTGATGGCGCTGGTCAAGTCGCTCAGGGATTCTCGGCAGCGCACCCGGCGGCTCCCGTGGATGAGGGTGAACAAGCCGGCCTCGGCATCGTCCACCTGCACTTCGATGCCGCGACGGTGGGCTTCCTCGACGATGATCCGTGCATAGGGGTTGAATTGCGCCTCGGGGCCCGGCCCGAGAAACAACGGCTGGTTGATGCCGTTCTTGCGCTTGATGGCGAAGGTCGGCAGGTTGCGAAAACCGAGCTTGGCGTAGAGGTTTTTCGCCTGGCGATTATCATGCAGCACCGACAGGTCGAGGTAGCTCAAACCCCGGCTCATGAAATGCTCGATGAGATGGCGCACCAGTACTTCGCCAACACCAGGGCGTGAACATTGCGGGTCTACGGCCAGGCACCAGAGGCTGCTGCCGTTTTCCGGGTCGTTGAAGGCCTTCTGATGATTCAGGCCCATGACGCTGCCGATCACCGTGCCGGTGTCGTCGTCTTCGGCCAGCCAGTAGACCGGGCCGCCCTCGTGACGCGGGGTCAGTCGCAGCGGGTCGATGGGCAACATGCCCCGGGCCTGGTAGAGCTGGTTGATGGCCTGCCAGTCGGCCTCGCTCTGGGCCCGGCGAATCCGGAAACCGCGAAACACCCGGGTGGACTGGCGATAGTCGCTGAACCACAGGCGCAAGGTGTCGGATGGATCGAGGAACAGTTGCGCCGGCTCCAATCCCAGCACTTGCTGGGGCGCGGCCACGTACAAGGCAATGTCGCGTTCGCCGGGTTGTTCGTTGAGCAGTTCCCGGGCCAGGCTCGCCGGGTCCGGGAAGGTGTGGCCGATCAGCAGTCGACCCCAGCCACAATGCACCGCGATCGGGTCGGCGCCCAATTCGCTGCCGTCTTCGGCCAGGCGTGCCTGCAGGCGTTCGTAAGAAGGCGCCTGGCCGCGCAAGAGGCGTTGGTTGTGAACGGTTGCGTGAGGTTTCATCGATCAGATTCCTTGCTCGCTGAGCCACAGGTTCAGCGCCGCCAGTTGCCATAGCCGCGAACCACGCAACGGCGTGAGCTGGCCGTTGGGGTCGGTGAGCAGGCGGTCGAGCATGGCCGGGTCGAACAGGCCGCGATCCTGGCTCGGATCCAGCAGCAGTTCGCGGACCCAGGCCAGGGTGTGGCCTTCCAGATGCTTGAGGCCTGGCACTGGGAAATAACCTTTCTTGCGGTCGATCACCTCGCTGGGGATCACCCGTCGGGCGGCTTCCTTGAGTACCTGCTTGCCACCATCGGGCAACTTGAACTTTGCCGGGACCCGGGCCGAAAGCTCCACCAAGCGGTAGTCCAGGAACGGCGTGCGCGCTTCCAGGCCCCAGGCCATGGTCATGTTGTCGACGCGCTTGACCGGGTCGTCCACCAGCATCACGGTGCTGTCCAGGCGCAGGGCCTTGTCCACCGCGGCATCGGCCCCAGGTTGGGCGAAATGTTCCTTGACGAAGTCACCGGCCGCGTCATTGGCCGTCAGCCAGTTGGGCTGCACGGTGGCGGCATATTCTTCGTAGCTGCGGTCGAAGAACGCAGCGCGATAGGCGGCGTACGGATCGCTGGCGCCATCGACCTGCGGGTACCAGTGGTAACCGGCGAACAGCTCGTCGGCGCCCTGGCCGCTTTGTACGACTTTGCAATGCTTGGCCACTTCCCGCGACAGCAGGTAGAAGGCGATGCAGTCGTGGCTGACCATCGGCTCGCTCATGGCGCGGAACGCCGCGGGCAGTTGCTCGATGATCTCTTTTTCGTCGATGCGCAGTTGGTGGTGGCGGGTGCCGTAGTGCTTGGCGATGAGGTCCGAATATTGGAATTCGTCACCGCGCTCGCCGCCGGCATCCTGGAAACCGATGGAGAACGTGGACAGGTCTTCCACGCCCACTTCCCGCAACAGACCCACCAACATGCTTGAGTCGACGCCCCCGGACAGCAGCACGCCGACATCCACGGCGGCACGCTGGCGAATGGCGACGGCTTCACGGGTGCTGTCGAGCACGCGGTCGGTCCAGTCTTCCAGGTTCAGGTGCTGTTCGTCGGCCCGAGGGCCGTAGGGCAGGGTCCACCAGGTTTTCTGCTCGGTGGTGCCGTCGGCTTCGATGCGCATCCAAGTAGCGGGCGGCAGTTTTTCAACACCGGCCAGCAAGGTACGGGGCGCCGGGACCACGGCGTGGAAATTCAGGTAATGGTTGAGGGCCACCGGGTCGAGCATGGGGTTGATGTCGCCGCCCTTGAGCAGGGCCGGCAATGCCGAGGCGAAACGTAGCCGCTGGCCGGTGCGCGACAGGTACAGCGGCTTGACGCCGAGGCGGTCGCGGGCGATGAACAGCCGCTTGGCATCGCGCTCCCAGATGGCGAACGCGAACATGCCGTTGAGCTTGGGCAGCAGCGCTTCGCCCCAGGCGTGGTAGCCCTTGAGCAGCACTTCGGTGTCGCCACCGGAATAGAAGGTGTAGCCCAGGGTTTCGAGCTCGGTGCGCAGTTCCGGGTAGTTGTAGATCGCGCCGTTGAAGGCCAGGGACAGGCCCAGTTGATTGTCGATCATCGGCTGGGCCGAGCCGTCCGACAGGTCCATGATTTTCAGGCGCCGATGGCCCAGAGCAATCGGCCCCTGGCTATGAAAACCCCACGCGTCAGGGCCACGAGGGGCCAGGTGATGGGTGATTCGCTCCACGGCCGCAAGGTCCGCAGGTTGTTGATCGAAACGTAACTCTCCAGCTAATCCGCACATAAGTCCTTACCGGTTTTTCCGTTGGGGAGGGGTCAAGCAGCACCTGCCAAAAGGGCAGGTACCCTGAAACTGACCGGAGGGATTGCTGTGAGTTTTAGATCGATGCGTTATAAGCCGGCGGGCGGGGTTGGGTTGAATGTCGCGTGATCCTTGTGGGAGCGAGCTTGCTCGCGATAGCGGAGGATCAGTTGACCTCTGAGTTGACTGACCCAACGCTATCGCGAGCAAGCTCGCTCCCACAAGGGTTGTGACATGTCTTAAGAAGTCGGTGCTAAGCCTTGCCCCGAATCAAGGCCCGCAACGCGAACCGGTTCGGGTGGCAGGCCTCGGCCACGCTGCGGGGCAGTGGCAGGGGGTCGTTGTCCAGCCAGGCGGCGATCAGTTCGCCCGACAGGGGCGCGGTGATCAGGCCTCGGGAACCGTGGCCGCTGTTGATGTACAGGCCCTCGAGCCACGGGCAAGGGACGTCCGGTACTTGGCGGGCATCTTTGCCCAGGGCCGCATAGGCGTCGGTAAAGGCTTGGCGGTCGGCCAACGGTCCGACAATCGGCAGGTAATCCGGGCTGGTGCAACGAAACGCCACGCGGCCTTCGAGGTGCTCCGGGTCCAAGGTAGCGGCGTTCAAGCGCTGCACCAGGTCTTGGGAGATTTCTTCGAGCATGCGCAGGTTGCCGGCGTGCTCGGCGGCGGTGGGGGTCAGGTCGTCGCTGTTGAAGTCGAAACTGGCGCCCAGGGTATGTTCACCCTGCCGCGGCGGCGCCACATAACCTTCGGCGCAGACCACCGTCGCCAGGCTCTGGCTGCGGCGGGTTTGCGGCAGACGGGTGATCTGCCCGCGAATGCGCTTGAGCGGCAAGTCGGCAGCCGGTTCGAAGCGTTTGATCTCGGCAGCACTGGCGAGGATCACCACCGGCGCACTGGCCAGGCAGCGTTCGCGGTCCCATGCCTGCCATTGGCCATCGACGCGGCGCAAGTGCAGCACGTCATGATGGGGTTGCACATCGATCGCCGGTCCCGAGGCTTGCCAGCGACACAACGCTGGCGGATGCACCCAGCCGCCCTCGGGATAAAACAAGCCTCCACAGGCCAGGCCGATACCGGATCGGGCCTGGGCCTCGGACTGATCCAGAGTGCGCAGTAGATCCGTTGGGAACGCCTCGGCCAGTTGTGCCTGGCGTTCGGCTTCCTTGCTGTTGAAGGCCAACTGCAAAACGCCGCAGGCATCCCAGTCAACGCCGCGTTGCAGTTGCTCCAGCACGCGTCGGGTGTAGCCGAAGCCGCTGAGGATCATCTGCGACAATGCGGTGCCGTGGGCCGACAACTTGAGGTACAGCACGCCCTGGGGGTTGCCGGAGGCCTCCTCGGCCAACCCGGCATGACGCTCCAGCAGCGTCACCTGCCAACCACGTGCGGCCAGGCTCGCCGCGCTGGCACAACCGGCCAGGCCGCCCCCGATCACCAGGGCCCGGCGCTCGCCGGTGGGGGGCACGGGGCGGGCGTACCAGGGTTTTGCCGGGGATGGCGCCGCCGTCTGCTCCGGCCAGCCAAGAAACACGCCCCGCAGGATTTCCCACTTATGGCCGATGCCCGGCGTGCGCTTCATCTTGAAGCCCGCCGCGTTCAGCAAACGCCGGACCCAGCCGGTGCTGGTGAAGGTGCTGAGGGTGGCGCCGGGTGCGGCCAGCCGGGCCAGTTCGGCGAACAGCTCGGCGGTCCACATCTCGGGGTTCCGGGCCGGTGCGAAACCGTCCAGGAACCAGGCGTCGATCTGCCCGTCCAGTTGCGGCAACTGCTCCAGGGCATCGCCGATCAACAGGGTCAGCGTCACCCGCCCATTGGCCAGGACCAGGCGCTGGAACCCCTGATGGATCGCCACGTATTGCCCAAGCAGTTGCTCGGCCTGGAGGGCGAGCTGCGGCCAGAGGGCCAGGGCCCGGCACAGGTCCTGCGGAGTCAATGGATATTTCTCGACGCTGACGAAATGCAGCCGCGCCCCGGCCGGCGCGCATTGTTCGAACAACTGCCAGGCGCAGAGGAAATTCAAGCCGGTGCCAAAGCCGGTTTCGCCGATCACCAGGCGCCCGTCGGCGGGCAGCGTGGCAAAGCGCTCGGCCAGGTTGTTCTGTTCGAGGAACACGTAACGGGTTTCTTCCAGCCCGGACTGATCGGAGAAATACACGTCGTCGAACACCCGCGAACGCGGGCGACCCTGGTCGTCCCAGTCGAGTTGGGCGTGTTGCTGTACAGGCGTCATGGCAGGCTCGGTCGAAACTGAGCGGCCATTCTAGCCGATCGACTACCGATTGCTCCTGTGCATACGCATCCGTAGGAGCTGACGAGTGCAACGAGGCTGCGATCTTTCGCTTGAGACTCAATTGACTGGGACAAGGTCGCAGCCTCGTTGCACTCGACAGCTCCTACACAGCTCCTACACGGGCCGCATCCAATCCGCTAGTCTTGCCCCAATCCCTGGAAGGAGCTGTCCATGTTCGAATCCGCTGAAATCGGTCACATCATCGATAAAGACACCTTTGAGGCCGAGGTGCCGGCCCTGCGTGAAGCACTGCTGGAAGCGCAGTTCGAGTTGCAGCAGCAGGGTCGTTTTCCGGTCATCGTGTTGATCAACGGCATCGAAGGCGCGGGCAAGGGCGAGACGGTGAAGTTGCTCAATGAATGGATGGACCCGCGGCTGATCGAAGTGCGCACCTTCGACCAACAGACCGACGAAGAACTGGCGCGACCTCCCGCGTGGCGTTATTGGCGGATGCTGCCGGCCAAGGGGCGCATGGGGATTTTCTTCGGCAACTGGTACAGCCAGATGCTGCAAGGCCGGGTCCATGGCGAGTTCAAGGACCCACGGCTCGACCAGGCGATCGCCGGGGCCGAGCGCCTGGAAAAAATGCTCTGCGATGAGGGCGCGCTGATCTTCAAGTTCTGGTTCCACCTGTCCAAGAAGCAGATGAAGGCCCGCCTCAAGGGGCTCAAGGATGACCCGCTGCACAGTTGGCGCATCAGCCCGCTGGATTGGCAGCAATCCCAGACCTATGACAAGTTCGTCAAATACGGCGAGCGTGTGCTGCGCCGCACCAGTCGCGATTACGCACCGTGGCATGTGATCGAAGGGGTGGACAGCTGTTATCGCAGCCTCACCGTCGGGCGGATCCTGCTCGACGGCTTGCGCCAGGCCCTGGACCGGCCGAAGATCAAGCCGCAAAAGGTCAGCGTGGCGCCGCTGCCCGAGTTGGATGGCCAGATCACGTTGCTCGACAGCCTGGACATGACCCGGCGCCTGGACAAGGCCGACTACGAAGAACAACTGATCACCGAGCAGGCGCGCTTCGCCGGGCTGCTGCGGGACAAACGCATGCGCCAGCATGCCTTGGTGGCGGTGTTCGAAGGCAATGACGCGGCGGGCAAGGGCGGGGCGATCCGGCGGGTCACGGCGGCCCTGGACCCGCGCCAATACAACATCGTGCCCATCGCCGCGCCCACGGAAGAAGAGCGCGCCCATCCCTACATGTGGCGGTTCTGGCGGCATATTCCCGCACGCGGCAAGTTCACCATGTTCGACCGCTCCTGGTACGGCCGGGTGTTGGTGGAGCGGGTCGAAGGGTTTTGCAGCCAGGCCGACTGGCTGCGGGCCTACGGGGAGATCAACGACTTCGAGGAACAGCTCGCCGATGCCGGTGTGGTGGTGGTCAAGTTCTGGCTGGCGATCGACAAGGAAACCCAGCTGGAACGTTTCCAAGAGCGCGAGGACATCCCGTTCAAACGCTTCAAGATCACCGAGGATGACTGGCGCAACCGCGACAAGTGGGATGACTACCGCGCCGCGGTGTGCGACATGGTCGACCGCACCAGCACCGAGATTGCACCCTGGACCTTGGTGGAGGCCAACGACAAGCGCTGGGCGCGGGTCAAGGTGTTGCGCACCCTCAACCAGGCGCTGGAGGCGGCTTTCGAGCGCAGTGCGAAACAGGCTCGCAAGAAGAAGCGCTAGGGCGATGGGCGCGCATACGCGAGGTGAATGATTGTCGCGGTAGGTTATCCGGTGGATCTATGCTCGATCCACTCTCAACCGACTACAACAATGAGGTGCAGCCATGCGTGAAGTGGTGATCGTCGACAGCGTACGGACCGGCCTGGCCAAGTCCTTTCGTGGCAAGTTCAACATGACCCGTCCGGATGACATGGCGGCCCATTGCGTCAATGCCTTGCTGGCGCGCAACGACATCAACCCGGCCAGTGTCGAGGACTGTATCGTCGGGGCCGGGTCCAATGAAGGTGCCCAGGGCTACAATATCGGGCGCAACGTGGCGGTGCTCTCGCAATTGGGCATCGGCACGGCCGGCATGACCCTCAACCGCTTCTGTTCTTCGGGCCTGCAAGCCATTGCCATCGCCGCCAACCAGATCGCTTCCGGTTGCAGCGACATCATCGTGGCCGGCGGGGTGGAGTCCATCAGCCTGACGATGAAAAGCGTCAACACCGACAACCTGATCAACCCGCTGCTCAAGGAGCAGGTGCCCGGGATTTATTTTCCCATGGGCGAGACCGCCGAAATCGTCGCCCGACGCTACCAGGTCAGCCGCGAGGAGCAGGATCGCTACGCCTTGCAGAGCCAGCAACGCACCGCCAAGGCCCAGGCGGCCGGGTTGTTCGATGACGAAATCATCCCGATGGCGGTCAAGTACCGGGTCGAGGACAAGAACACGGGTGCCGTGCAGATCCTCGATGGCGTGGTCGATCGTGATGACTGCAACCGTCCCGACACCACCTATGAAAGCCTCGCGGGCCTGAAGCCGGTGTTTGCCGAAGACGGCTCGGTGACGGCGGGCAACTCCTCGCAGTTGTCCGATGGGGCTTCGATGACCTTGGTGATGAGCCTGGAAAAAGCCCAGGCCCTGGGGCTCAAGCCCAAGGCGTTTTTCCGTGGCTTTACGGTGGCCGGTTGCGAGCCGGACGAAATGGGTATCGGCCCGGTGTTTTCGGTGCCCAAGCTGCTCAAGGCCAAGGGCTTGCGGATCGCCGATATCGACCTGTGGGAACTCAACGAGGCGTTTGCATCCCAGTGCCTGTACAGCCGCGACCGGCTGGAAATCGATCCGCAGAAATACAACGTCAATGGCGGTTCGATCTCCATCGGCCATCCATTCGGCATGACCGGTTCGCGGCAGGTGGGGCATCTGGTGCGTGAGCTGCAACGGCGCAACCTGCGTTACGGCATCGTGACCATGTGCGTGGGCGGCGGGATGGGGGCTACGGGGTTGTTCGAGGCGGTGGGATAAGCATGGCACAGCGCTTTTGTGGCGACTGGACTGCGTAGGAGCTGTCGAGTGCAACGAGGCTGCGATCTTTCCCCGGACGCTTGAATCTCAAGTAAAAGAGCAAAAGATCGCAGGCTTCGCCAGCTCCTACAGAGCCCAGTGGGAGCAAGAGCGCGGTGCGCTAGCTGGCGACCTGCGTCAGTTGCAGCATTCGCTGTACATACGCCTCTACCTCCCGCAACGCATCCTCGCGACTGGCGAACGGCCCTTCCTGGGTGCCTTCCCGGGTGTTGAAGTAAAATTCGCCGTTTATCCGGCAAATCCGATCACTGGGAAAGACCATCGCAGGGGCGAGGTCCTGGGCGCGTTTGCCGAGCATGAGGGGCTCCAAAAGAGGCGGCGGATCAGGTTGAGTGAAGTTTAGGGGCTGGCGTTGGCGGCTGCTTGGCGAGCCGATAGGCGGCCATGTGCCATATCCGTACCCGGTTCAATTAATCCACAACTGTTCCTGTGTTGCTGGGCGATAGATGCCTAGAATGGGCGTTCTTTGTCCTGGGCTTCGAGGGTTGCATGCACATATCGTCCGGTCGCTGGGTCTACGGCTTGTTCCTTGCCCTGTTGACTGCCCTGCTCTGGGGAATCCTGCCGATCAAGCTCAAGCAAGTGCTGCAAGTGATGGACCCGGTCACCGTGACCTGGTTTCGCTTGCTGGTGTCCGGCGGTTTGCTGTTCATCTATCTGGCGGCCACCCGGCGCCTGCCCAGTCGCAAGGTGCTCGGCCCTCGCGGCGGCTGGCTGGTGGCGATGGCGGTGCTCGGGCTGGTGGGCAACTACGTGCTGTACCTGATGGGCCTGAATCGCTTGAGCCCCGGCACCGCGCAACTGGTGGTGCAGATGGGGCCGATCATGTTGCTGGTCGCCAGCCTGTTCGTGTTCAAGGAGCGGTTCAGCGTGGGGCAGGGCATCGGCCTGCTGGTGCTGCTGATCGGTTTCACGCTGTTTTTCAACCAGCGCCTGGGCGAGCTGCTGACGTCCCTGAGCGACTACACCGCCGGGGTGCTGATGGTGTTGCTGGCGTCGACGGTCTGGACGTTCTATGCCCTGGGCCAGAAGCAATTGTTGACGGTGTGGAACTCGTTGCAGGTGATGATGGTGATCTACCTGTTCTGCGCGTTGCTGCTCACACCCTGGGTGCATCCGTTGGAGGCGCTGCAATTGAGCCCGTTGCAAGGTTGGTTGTTGCTCGCTTGCTGCCTCAACACACTGATTGCCTATGGCGCGTTTGCCGAAGCCCTGGCCCATTGGGAAGCGTCGCGGGTCAGCGCGACCCTGGCGATCACGCCGCTGGTGACCTTCGCCGCGGTGGCGATGGCGGCCTGGTGGTGGCCTGATTATGTCCATGCCGAGCAGATCAATCTGTTGGGCTATGGCGGGGCGGTGCTGGTGGTCCTGGGGTCGGCGCTGGTTGCCCTGGGGCCCTCGCTGATCGCCGGGCTCAGGGCCCGGCGCGAGCGCTTGGCTGTCGGGCGTTAGCCCCCTGTGGGAGCGAGCCTGCTCGCGATAACGGCTTGTGAGGCAACAGTGATGTCGAGCCTGCCGGCCTCATCGCGAGCAAGCTCGCTCCCACAGTGGATCTTCAGTGGATGTCCTATCGCGGTCCACGCTGTCCCTGTGGGAGCGAGCTTGCTCGCGATAGCGCACTATCGATCAAGGCAAAACTCAGCCCTGGCTACCCGCTTCCAGCATATTCTCCGGCCTCACCCAGGCATCGAACTCTTCATCGGTCAGGTACCCCAGCTGCAACGCCGCCTCGCGCAAGGTCAGCCCTTCACCGTAGGCTTTCTTGGCGATTTCCGCTGACTTGTCGTAGCCGATGTGCGGGTTCAGCGCGGTCACCAGCATCAACCCACGTTCCAAGTGCGCGGCCATCTGTTCGGCGTCCGGCTCGAGCCCGGCGATGCAGTGCTGCTGGAAGTTGCTGCAGCCATCGGCCAACAGGCGAATCGATTGCAGCAGGTTGTGAATGATCACCGGTTTGAACACGTTCAACTGCAAATGCCCCTGGCTGGCGGCAAAACCGATGGTCACGTCGTTGCCCATGACCTGGCAGGCTAGCATCGACAAGGCTTCGCACTGGGTCGGGTTGACCTTGCCGGGCATGATGGAACTGCCCGGTTCGTTGGCCGGCAACTTCACCTCGGCGAACCCGGCCCGTGGCCCGGAGCCCAGCAGGCGCAGGTCGTTGGCGATTTTCATCAGGGTCACGGCGAGGGTTTTCAGCGCGCCGGACAACGAGGTCAGGGGTTCATGGCCGGCCAACGCGGCAAACTTGTTGGGTGCGGTGACGAACGGCAGGCCCGACAGCGCCGCCAGTTCAGCGGCAATCGCTTCGCCGAACCCATGGGGTGAATTGAGCCCGGTGCCCACTGCCGTGCCGCCCTGGGCCAGTTCGCAGACCGCCGGTAGCGCGGCGCGAATCGCCCGTTCGGCGTAATCGAGCTGGGCAATGAACGCCGACAGCTCCTGGCCAAAGGTGATCGGCGTGGCATCCATCATGTGGGTACGGCCGGTCTTGACCAGCTTCATGTGGCGCGCGGCCAGCTCCGCGAGACCGCCGGACAGCTCGCCGATGGCCGGCAACAATTGCTGATGCACGGCCTGGGCGGCGGCGATGTGCATCGCGGTGGGGAAGCAGTCGTTGGAGCTCTGCGAACGGTTGACATGGTCGTTGGGGTGCACCGGGCTCTTGCCGCCGCGGGGGTTGCCGGCCAGTTCGTTGGCGCGTCCGGCGATCACTTCGTTGACGTTCATGTTGCTCTGGGTCCCGCTGCCGGTCTGCCAGACCACTAGTGGGAACTGATCGTCGTGCTGGCCGGCCAACACTTCGTCGGCGGCCTGTTCGATCAGGCGGGCGATGTCGGCAGGCAGGTCGCCATTGCGATCATTGACTCGTGCGGCGGCCTTCTTGATCAGCGCCAGGGCGTGCAACACCGACAGCGGCATGCGTTCGTTGCCAATGGCGAAGTTGATCATGGAACGCTGCGTCTGCGCGCCCCAGTAGGCGTCGTCCGGGACTTCAACCTGGCCAAGGCTGTCGGTTTCGATACGGCTCATCGGGTCAAACTCCTTAAGGGCTGAATGCGCAGTTTAGGCCCAGATGGGCGGCTCCGGTTCCCTCAATCATCCCTCAATCCAGCAACGGTGGCTTCGGCCCGTCAATCGGACCCGACAACCGTCGGGGTTGAGCCCCGGCGTTTTTTAGGCGCAGAATGGTCGCCCTTGGGGTTTTACCTCGCCTGTAATGAAAGGAAACTCGATGACCCGTCTTCGTGCCATCTGTACCGCAGTTGCTCTGGTGTGTGCCAGCGGCCCTGTTTTCGCCGATACCGCCAGCCACAACGCCAGCGCCGAAGCGTTCCTGACCCTGGCGCACGCTGACAAACTGGGCACTCCGGTGTACATGCAAGTGCAGCAGATGTTCGCCCAGCGCTTTGAACAGACCAAGGCCCCTGAGTCGAAAAAAGCCACCCTGGAAACCTACCAGGCCAAGGCCAATGCCGCGCTGGACCAAGCCATCGGCTGGAACAAGCTCAAGCCGGACATGGTCAAGCTCTACACCAGCAACTTCAACGAATCGGAGCTCAAGGACCTGGTCGCCTTCTACCAGTCGCCACTGGGCAAGAAAGTCCTGGAAAAAATGCCACAGTTGACCCAGCAATCGGCCCAACTGACCCAGGCCAAGCTGGAAAGCGCGGTGCCGGTGGTCAACAAGCTGCTGGCCGACATGACGGCCGAACTCGAGCCAAAAGCCGCTCCAGCCAAGAAAAAGCCGTAAGCGGAGCCCGGTATGAGCATGCAACAACGCATCGAATCAACGCTCGGGCTGTTGCAGCCCGAGCATTTGCAAGTGCTGGATGAAAGCCACATGCACAGCCGTGGCCTGCAGACCCACTTCAAGGCCGTGGTGGTCAGCCAGCAGTTCGAAGGGCTCAATCGCGTCAAGCGTCACCAGAAGGTCTATGGCACGCTGGGCGAGCTGATGGGCGAATTCCATGCGTTGGCGCTGCACACCTACACACCCGAGGAATGGGCCCGGATCGACGCGGCCCCGGCTTCGCCGACCTGTGCCGGTGGTAGCAAGCACTGATCGATAGGGCTTGCTCCCATTGGGGCTGTAGGAGCTGTCGAGTGCAACGAGGCTGCGATCTTTCTCCTTGCACTTGAATCTCAAGCGAAAGATTAAAAGATCGCAGGCTTCGCCAGCTCCTACAGAGCAGCCGGCGGTAAGCTCCCTCGCCACGATAAGCGCTTCGCTCCACTTGCCTGCAGGGCACTTCGCTCCTAAAGCCATATTGTTTTTGCTAGAATCCGCAACGCGCCGCTCACCCGGCGCGTTTTTTTTCGTATCCGGTTCACCCTTTACGAGGGTAGCCACCTGGAGAAACACCCATGACACAACCCATTGTCGTGGCGGCACTGTATAAGTTCGTCACCCTGGAAGATTACGTCGAGCTGCGTGAGCCCTTGCTCAAGGCCATGCTCGACAACGGCATCAAAGGTACGTTGCTGATCGCCGAGGAAGGCATCAACGGCACGGTCTCCGGCACCCGCGAAGGCATCGACGGCCTGCTGGCCTGGCTCAAGAACGATCCGCGCATGATCGACATCGACCATAAAGAGTCGTATTGCGATGAGCAGCCGTTCTACCGCACCAAGGTCAAGCTCAAGAAAGAAATCGTCACCCTTGGCGTCGAAGGCGTGGACCCGAACAAGCAAGTCGGCACCTACGTCGAACCGCGGGACTGGAATGCGCTGATCAGCGATCCGGAAGTGCTGCTGATCGACACTCGCAACGATTATGAAGTGTCCATCGGCACCTTCGAAGGCGCCATCGACCCCAAGACCACCAGCTTTCGCGAGTTCCCCGAGTACATCAAGGCCCACTTCGACCCGACCAGGCACAAGAAAGTCGCGATGTTCTGCACCGGTGGCATTCGCTGTGAAAAAGCCTCCAGCTACATGCTCGGCCAGGGATTCGACGAGGTCTATCACCTCAAGGGCGGCATCCTGAAATACCTCGAGGAGGTCCCTCAGGAAGAAACCAAGTGGCGCGGCGACTGCTTCGTGTTCGATAACCGCGTGACCGTTCGCCACGACCTCAGCGAAGGGGACTACGATCAATGTCATGCTTGTCGTACTCCGGTGAGCGTGGAAGACCGCGCTTCGGAGCACTATGTGCCTGGCATCAGTTGCCCGCATTGCTGGGATAAGCTGAGCGAGAAAACCCGTCGCAGCGCCATCGACCGGCAGAAACAGATCGAGTTGGCCAAGGCGCGCAACATGCCGCACCCGATCGGCTACAACTACAAGCAAACATCTTCCGAGGCTTGAGCCATGACGTCACGCCTGCTCTATGTGATGGACCCGATGTGTTCCTGGTGCTGGGGCTTTGCGCCGGTGGCCGAGGCGTTGGTCGAGCAGGCGCACGCCGCAGGTGTGGAGTTGCACCTGGTGGTGGGCGGTTTGCGCACCGGCAGCGGTTCGGCGCTGGAGCCGACCACCCGGCGCTACATTCTCGAGCACTGGCAGGCCGTGACCCAGGCCACTGGCCAGCCCTTCAAGTTTGAAGGCGCGTTGCCGGATGGTTTCGTCTACGACACCGAGCCCGCCTGCCGGGCAGTGGTGACGGCCCGCAGCCTGGCCCCGGACCTGGCCTGGACGCTGGTGAAGCTGATCCAACAGGCCTTTTATGTACAAGGCCGTGACGTCACCCACGCCAGCGTCCTGGTGGAACTGGCCGAGCAGGCGGGGTTGCCACGCATCGAATTCGCCGCGGCCTTCGACCGCGCCGACCAGCACGCGGCCACCGCGGCGGATTTCACCTGGGTCCAGGATTTGGGCATTGCCGGGTTTCCCACGCTACTGGCCGAGCGTGACGGCCAGTTGGCCTTGCTGACCAACGGTTACCAGCCCCTGAGCCAGTTGTCGCCCTTGCTTGGCCGCTGGCTGGAGCGCGCGACCTGTGCCTGAGCGGCTGTCAGCCCCATCGACCTCGCAGCGCATCGACCGGTTGAGCTGGGCGGAGATCCGTCGCCTGGCCCTCAAACATAAAAAAGCCCTGTGGATCGCCAACGGCGTGGCCGTGCTGGCGACGCTGTGCAGCGTGCCGATTCCGTTGCTGTTGCCGCTGCTGGTGGACGAGGTCCTGCTGGGCCACGGCGATGCGGCCCTGAAAGTCATGAACCATGCCTTACCCACGGCCTGGCAGAGCGCAGCCGGCTACATCGGGCTGATGTTGCTGGCGACCCTGACCCTGCGCTGTGGCGCCTTGCTGTTCAACGTGGTGCAGGCGCGCCTGTTCGCCAGGCTGGCCAAGGACATTGTCTATCGCATTCGCATCCGCTTGATCGAACGCCTCAAGCGAATCTCCCTGGGCGAGTACGAAAGCCTGGGCAGCGGCACCGTGGCGGCCCACCTGGTCACCGACCTGGACACCCTCGACAAATTCATCGGCGAGACCCTCAGCCGTTTCCTGGTGGCGATGCTGACCCTGGTGGGCACCGCCGGGATCCTGGTGTGGATGCACTGGAAGCTGGCGCTGCTGATCCTGCTGTTCAACCCGCTGGTGATCTACGCCACGGTGCAACTGGGCAAGCGGGTCAAACACCTCAAGAAGCTGGAGAACGACAGCACCTCGCGCTTCACCCAGGCCTTGACCGAAACCCTGGATGCCATCCAGGAAGTGCGCGCCGGCAACCGCCAGGGTTATTTCCTTGGCCGATTGGGGATGCGTGCCAAGGAGGTCCGCGATTACGCCGTGAATTCGCAGTGGAAAACCGATGCCTCGAACCGCGCCAGTGGTTTGCTGTTCCAGTTCGGCATCGATATTTTTCGCGCGGCGGCCATGCTCACCGTGGTGTTTTCCGACCTGTCCATCGGCCAGATGCTGGCGGTGTTCAGCTACCTCTGGTTCATGATCGGCCCGGTCGAGCAACTGTTGAACCTGCAATACGCCTATTACGCGGCCGGCGGCGCCTTGAACCGGATCAACGAACTGCTGGCCCGGGCCGACGAGCCCCAGTACACGGGGGGCGTCGATCCGTTCAAGGGCCGTGACACCGTGGGCATCGAAATCCAGGGGTTGAGTTTCGGTTACGGCGAGGAGCTGGTGCTCGACCAGTTGAACCTGTCCATTTCGCCGGGCGAGAAAGTCGCCATCGTCGGGGCCAGTGGCGGCGGCAAGAGCACCTTGGTGCAGTTGCTGCTGGGGCTGTACACGCCACAGTCGGGCAGCATTCGTTTTGGCGGCGCCACGCAGCAGGAGATCGGCCTGGAAACCATTCGGGAGAATGTCGCAGTGGTGTTGCAACATCCGGCGCTGTTCAACGACACGGTACGGGCCAACCTTGCCATGGGGCGTGAATGCAGCGACGACGACTGCTGGCGGGCATTGGAAATCGCCCAGCTCGACGCCACGGTACGGGCGTTGCCCCAGGGCCTGGAAAGCGTGGTAGGGCGTTCCGGGGTTCGGCTGTCGGGCGGACAGCGCCAACGGCTGGCCATCGCCCGCATGGTACTGGCCGACCCGCGGGTGGTGATTCTCGACGAAGCCACCTCGGCATTGGACGCGGCCACCGAGTACAACCTTCACCAGGCGCTGGCGCGTTTTTTGAGCGCGCGCACCACGTTGATCATCGCCCACCGGCTTTCGGCGGTGAAGCAGGCCGATCGGGTATTGGTGTTCGACGGTGGGCAAGTCGCCGAAGACGGCGACCATTTGCAGTTGATTGCCGACGGGGGTCTCTACGCTCGACTCTACGGTCATTTGCAACAGATACAACAGCCTTGAGTTTCCCGCCGTTTTCTGTGCTTAGTATCGGAAAAAACAGGCAAACACGCCGATTCTTCCAAATTCCACGCAAAGATCTCTTCATCCATCCATTCTATGGGGCGAAAACTAGCCTAGGCTGTTGAGTCAGGAGCGGAATTCTGGCGGGTGTTCGTCCGGCAGTACCTGTGCAAGGGACCTCATGAAGCAAAAGCAGACTCTCGGAACACCACGGCTGCTGGGCATCGTCTGGCCCTTTATTGCCGTTGTGCTATTTCAGGCATTGCTTGGCGGCGTCAGCCTTTACGTGCTTTCCGCAGTCCGCGGCTATGTAGCGGGGGAGAGTCTCTGGTCCAAGGGCCAGAAAGACGCCATCTATTACCTCAACCTCTACGCCGACAGCCGCGACGAGGCGATTTTCCGCAAATACCAGCAAGCCATCGCCGTACCCGAGGGCGGCCATGAACTGCGGGTAGCGCTGGACCGCCAACCGCCGAACCTGGAAGCGGCACGGGCCGGCATCCTCAAGGGCGGCAATCACCCGGACGATGTGGCCAGCCTGATCTGGCTTTATCTGAATTTCCGTCACTTCAGTTATCTGGAAGAAGCCATCGATCTCTGGACGGTGGGCGATGGCTACCTGACCGAACTGGATAACGTTGCCCGGCAGATGCACAGCAGTATTGTCGCGGGCCAGGCGTCAGAGGTGGATATTCGCGGCTGGAAGGCCCAGATCTTTGCGATCAACGATTCCGTCACCCCGGCTGCCAAGGCGTTTAGCGACGCATTGGGCGAGGGCTCGCGTTTCATCCTGCGGCTCTTGCTGGTGACCAATTTCGCCACCGCCCTGGGGTTGATCGTCCTGGCGTTGTTGCGTACCCATAAACTGCTGGCCCAGCGGCAGGTGTTCGCCAATGCGCTGCAGATGGAGAAAGAGCGGGCACAGATCACCCTGCAATCCATAGGCGATGGGGTGATCACCACCGACGTGGAGGGGGCCATCGCCTACATGAACCCCGCCGCCGAAGCGATGACCCACTGGAAAGCCGAACACGCCACGGGCTTGCCCCTGGCCGCATTGTTCAATTTGCTCGATGACAATGCTCAGACCGAAGGACTGACCCTGATCGAGCACATCCTCAGCGGTCGGCTCAGCGGCGCCAGTGAACATTCGAAACTGATCCAGCGCCTGGATGGCAGCACCGTGTCGGTCACCCTGGTGGGCGCTCCGATCCGCCATGCGGGCAAGGTCAGTGGCGCCGTGCTGGTGCTGCATGACATGACCCAGGAGCGGCAATACATCGCCAACCTGTCGTGGCAGGCCACCCATGACGCCCTGACTGGCCTGGCCAACCGCCGCGAATTCGAGTATCGCCTCGAGCAGGCCTTGCACAATCTCACTCGCCAGATCGGGCGCCATGCCTTGATGTTTCTCGACCTGGATCAGTTCAAGCTGGTCAACGACACCTGCGGTCATGCGGCGGGTGACGAATTGTTGCGGCATATCTGCGCCTTGCTGCAGTCAGGGCTGCGGGAAAACGACACCCTGGCCCGGCTGGGTGGCGATGAGTTCGGGATCCTGCTGGAGAACTGTTCGCCGGAGGCGGCGGAAAAAATCGCCGAAGGGTTGCGCCAGACCGTGCAGAACCTGCACTTTGTCTGGAAGGGCCGGCCGTTCGTGACCACCGTGAGCATCGGCCTGGTGCATATCGCCCAGACTCCGACGACCCTGGAGGCTTCCCTGCGGGCTGCCGACATGGCCTGTTACATGGCCAAGGAAAAGGGGCGCAACCGGGTCCAGGTCTATCATGCCGACGACTCGGAGTTGTCCCTGCGTTTTGGCGAGATGGCCTGGGTCCAGCGCTTGCACATGGCCCTGGAGGAAAATCGCTTTTGCCTGTACGCCCAGGAAATCGCCGCGCTGGGTCCAGGCGATCATGGTGGCGGGCACATTGAAGTCCTGTTGCGCCTGCATGACGAAGCCGGGCGGATGATCCTGCCGGACAGCTTCATTCCTGCGGCGGAACGTTACGGGCTGATGACGTCCCTGGACCGTTGGGTCGTGGAGAACGTCTTCAAGATCATCCGCCAGTGCCTGAATGAATCGCGGCAGGGCCCCATGGCGATGTGTGCGATTAATCTGTCAGGCACAACTATCGGAGATCAGGCGTTCCTCGACTTCCTGCGTAAACAGTTTGTGGCTTACTCGATTCCGCCGGAAATGATTTGTTTTGAAATTACAGAGACCAGCGCTATTTCGAATTTGGGCAGTGCGATCCGCTTTATCAATGAACTCAAGAGCTTGGGCTGCTATTTTTCTCTGGACGACTTTTGCGCCGGAATGTCTTCATTCGCTTACCTGAAACATTTACCTGTAGACTTCTTGAAGATCGACGGGAGTTTCGTAAAGGATATGCTGGACGACCCGATTAACCGTGCAATGGTCGAAGTGATCAATCACATCGGGCACGTCATGGGTAAGCGCACGATTGCCGAGTTTGTTGAAACCGCCCAGATCGAGCAGGCATTGCTGGAGATAGGGGTGGACTATGCTCAGGGGTATGTGATCGAACGCCCGCAATTGTTTACCTGCGACACGTTGCAATGTCGGCCGGCCCGGCCCCAGCCACTGTTATTCAAGGCCCCCGGCACGTTCCGCTGAAACTCTTGTTGATCCGAGAAAATCACAATCAAAAGGAGCCCGACAGTGATCGACACATTCAACCGAACAGGCCCGCTCATGGACGCCACAAGCTATCCGAAATGGGCACAGCAGCTCATTACCGATTGCAGCGAGAGCAAGCGCCGGGTTGTCGAACACGAACTGTATCAGCGCATGCGCGACAACAAGCTCAGCGCCAAGACCATGCGCCACTACCTCATTGGTGGTTGGCCGGTCGTCGAACAGTTCGCTTTATACATGGCACAGAACCTCACCAAGACCCGCTTTGCCCGCCACCCCGGCGAGGACATGGCGCGTCGCTGGCTGATGCGCAACATTCGTGTCGAACTCAACCATGCCGACTACTGGGTCAACTGGAGCGCCGCCCATGGCGTGACCCTGGAAGACCTGCAAGCCCAGCAGGTACCGCCTGAGCTTCATGCCTTGAGCCACTGGTGCTGGCACACCAGTTCCTCGGACTCGTTGATCGTGGCCATCGCCGCGACCAACTACGCCATCGAAGGCGCCACGGGAGAGTGGTCGGCGCTGGTGTGTTCCAATGGTGTCTACGCGGCCGCCTTCGCCGAGGAAGACCGCAAGCGGGCCATGAAATGGCTGAAGATGCATGCCCAGTACGACGATGCCCATCCTTGGGAAGCCCTGGAAATCATCTGTACGCTGGCGGGGATGAACCCGAGCAAGGCCCTGCAAACGGAGCTGCGCCAGGCCGTGTGCAAGAGCTATGACTACATGTACCTGTTCCTGGAGCGTTGCATGCAGCTGGAACAGGCTGAGCCTGCCAGCAGGACGTCTGCCACCCGTGAGCGTCTGGCGCTGGCCGGTAGCTGATTACTACCGCTACAGATAGACACAACCTGTGGGAGCGAGCCTGCTTGCGAAGAGGTCTGGGCAGTCGACGGGGAGGTTGACTGCCAGGCCCCTATCGCGAGCAAGCTCGCTCCCACAGTTGTTTTGGATGAGTGCTGGCTTCAGGTTCACCCCAAATCCCTGTGGGAGCGAGCTCGTTCCCACAATCGTTTTCAGCCGGCCATCGCCAGCCGATTGCGGCCTTCGCGTTTGGCTACGTACAGCGCGCTGTCGGCCCTGCGCAGCAGGCTTTCCGAGGACTCCCCCGGTAGCAGGGTGGCGCACCCCAGGCTGACCGTCAGCTCGATCCTTGTGCCTGCGGCGAAGTAATCCTGGGTCTGGGCGGCATGACGCAGTCGTTCACCGACCATGGCCGCCGCATCACGGCTGGTATTGGCCAGCAGGATCAGAAACTCTTCACCACCGAACCGGAACACCATGTCCACATTGCGCAGTTGGCCCTTGATCGACTCGGCCACGGCCTTGAGCACGTCGTCGCCAACGCCGTGACCATGGCTGTCGTTGATGCGCTTGAAATGATCGATATCGAGCATCAGCACCGACAAGGGTTGCGAATGACGCTTGGCCATGTCGATTTCCCGCATCAGGGTCTGGTCCATGGCGATGCGGTTGCCGGTACCGGTCAGCGGATCGCGCAGGGCGCTTTGGGTCGCGGCGCGGTAGAGCAGCGCGTTGCGCAGTGGATACAGCAGCGTCGACATGATGGATTCAAGGTCGCTCTGTTCCGCCTCCGAGAACCGTTGGTTACGACGGAATACCAGCTCACCCAGGTGTTCGCCTTCATGGCTGAGATTATAGCTGAGGGTGTGATGCCCGCGTTGCCCGAACTCCAGGCGCAGGTCACTGGCTTTGTGCTGATAAGCCAACGCATCCAGGGGCACCAGTCGCTGGATTTCCCGGAAAAACAGGCCCAGGATCCGCTGCGGCTCCAGGCTGGTCTGTAGTTGCTGGCTCAGTTGCTGGCGCAATTGCGACAGACTGACCGAGCGTGCAGGGAGCGGCGATGGCTGGGTCAGGCCCAAACGCTGCAATTTGGCGCTGTCGAAGTCGAACGCGTTGATCTGGTTGGGCGTTTTCATTTGGCGTTAGCCCCTAAGCTAAATCTGTCCCGCAGGTTGGGTGTGGCGGCTTTGGGCTGCGCGTCTTACTGGTCCTTCAGTCCCGTAGGACAACTGATTTGAGTCTAGTCCGCTTTCCATGGCAGGCATAAGTCTCGTCTCACCGTCCATTACCTGCCGAACCTGGCATGTTTGAAGAGGTTAGAGCGAAAGTCGTGCCATTCGGTTCACTTGTGTAAAAACCGATTAGGAATCAATGAATTGATAGCGAGTCGCGAACGCAGGGGCGACGTGGACTTGGCGGTTCGTCTGGTTTGGCGTCGACCGGGGCCGCCATCGCGACGGTAAATCGTCGCGATGGCGGCTTCATTATTGTGCGTTATTGTGCGTTGAACGCCTGACCGTTGACGCCGGTGCTGTCCGGGCCCATGAGGTACAGGTAGACCGGCATGATCGCTTCGGGCGTCGGGTTGTTGAGCGGGTTTTCTCCCGGGTAGGCCTGGGCGCGCATGCTGGTGCGGGTGGCGCCGGGGTTGATGCTGTTGGCGCGCACGGCGGCGACGGTATCGACTTCGTCGGCCAGGGTCTGCATCAGCCCCTCGGTGGCGAACTTGGACACGCCATAGGCGCCCCAGTAGGCCCGGCCCTTGCGGCCGACGCTGCTGGAGGTGAACACCACGGACGCATCCTTGGACAGCTTGAGCAGCGGCAGCAAGGTGCTGGTGAGCATGAACATCGCGTTGACGTTGACGTGCATCACCCGCATGAAGTTCTCACCGGACAATTGTTCCAGTGGGGTGCGTGGGCCGATGATCGAGGCGTTGTGCAGCAAGCCGTCCAGATGCCCGAACTCGGTTTCGATCATCGCCGCCAGTTCATCGTACTGATGGGGCAGTGCGGTTTCGAGGTTGAACGGGATCACCGCTGGCTGCGGATGACCGGCCGCTTCGATTTCATCGTAGACCTGGGTCAGGTTGGCTTCGGTCTTGCCCAGCAGCAGTACGGTGGCACCGTGGGCGGCGTAGGTTTTCGCCGCTGCGGCACCGATTCCGCGACCGGCGCCGGTGACCAGGATCACCCGGCCATTGAGCAGGTCGGGACGGGCGGAATAATCAAACATAAAAAACCTCAACAAATCAATCTGTTGGCAGAAGCTGTAGTGGCGAGGGGATTGAGCCCCGCTGCTGGGAGCAGGCTGTGGGAGCAAAGCTTGCTCGCGAAACAGGCACCTCGATTCCTGAACGACCGCATCGCCTTCATCGCGGGCAAGCCTTGCTCCCACATAAATCCCTTCATCACAAGACAGTCACATCAGCAACTGCACAACGCGTTATCCAGCACTTCACGCAGCGCCGAGGGGTGGTCGATCACCACATCCGCGCCCCAGTGCCTGGGGTTGTCGTCCGGGTGGATGTAGCCGTAGGTCACCGCGCAGGTCTTGGTGCCGGCGCTGCGGCCGGACTCGATGTCCCGCAGGTCATCGCCCACGAACAGCACGCTGGCCGGGTCCAGGTCGAGCATCTTGCAGGCCAGGGTCAGCGGCTCCGGGTCCGGCTTGCTGTTTTTCACGTGGTCAGGGCAGATCAGCACTTTCGAGCGCTCGGCCAGGCCCAGTTGCTGCATGATCGGTTCGGCGAAACGCACTGGCTTGTTGGTGACCACGCCCCAGATCAGATTGGCCGCTTCGATATCGGCCAGCACTTCGGCCATGCCGTCGAACAGGTGGCTGTGGACCGCACAACCCTTGAGGTAGCGGTCAAGGAATTCCTGGCGCAGTTCCTCGAACCCTGGTGATTCCGGGTCCATGGAAAAGGTCACCGCGACCATCGCCCGGGCGCCGCCGGAAATCTCGTCGCGAATGTGCTGGGTGTTCATCGGTGGCAAGCCACGGTCGGCGCGCATGGCCTGGCAGATGGCGATGAAGTCCGGCGCAGTGTCGAGCAGCGTGCCGTCCATGTCGAAGAGAACCGCTTTGAGACGCATCGCCTTATTCCTCGCGCAGGGTCTGGATCATGTAGTTGACGTCAACGTCGGCGGCCAGCTTGTAGTGCTTGGTCAGCGGATTGTAGGTCAGGCCGATGATGTCCTTGACGGTCAGCCCGGCCGCGCGGCTCCAGGCGCCCAGTTCGGAGGGACGGATGAATTTCTTGAAGTCGTGAGTGCCCCGCGGCAACAGCTTCATGATGTATTCGGCGCCGATGATGGCGAACAGGTAGGCCTTCGGGTTGCGGTTGATAGTGGAGAAGAACACCTGGCCGCCCGGCTTGACCATGCGGAAGCAGGCGCGGATGACCGAGGACGGGTCTGGCACGTGTTCGAGCATTTCCAGGCAGGTGACCACGTCGAATTGGCCGGGCATTTCTTCGGCCAGGGCCTCGGCGGTGATCTGCCGGTATTCCACGCTGACGCCTGACTCCAATTGATGCAGTTGCGCCACCGCCAGCGGCGCTTCGCCCATGTCGATGCCCATCACCGTCGCCCCGCGCTGGGCCATGGCCTCACTGAGGATGCCGCCACCGCAACCGACGTCGAGGACCTTCTTGCCGGCCAGGTTGACCCGTTCGTCAATCCAGTTGACCCGCAGTGGGTTGATGTCGTGCAGCGGTTTGAATTCGCTTTCACGGTCCCACCAGCGATGGGCCAGGGCTTCGAACTTGGCGATTTCGGCGTGGTCGACGTTGCTCATGTGCAGATCCTCGAAAAGCTTGAAAAATCAGATGCCCCGAGCCGTGGCTCCAGGGGCGTGGTCATTCGTTGTGGCCGCTGATGCGCCGACCCCAGGCCTGGGCCGCGGCGATCAGTGTCGGTTCGTCCAGGCGGGTCAGCCGGCCATCCTCCAGTAACGGCTTGCCGCCTACCCACAGGTATTTGACGCAGTCGCGGCCGGTGGCATAAATCAGTTGCGACACCGGGTCGTAGATCGGCTGCTGGGCCAGGCCAGACAGATCGAAGGCCACCAGGTCGGCGGCCTTGCCGACTTCCAGGGAGCCGACGGTCGCTTCGATGCCCAGCGCCCGGGCACCGTTGAGCGTGGCCATGCGCAGCGCCCGATGGGCATCCAGGGCCGTGGCCGACCCGGCGACGGCCTTGGCCAGCAGGGCGGCGGTGCGGGTTTCGCCGAGCAGGTCCAGGTCGTTGTTGCTCGCCGCACCATCGGTGCCGAGTGCGACATTGACGCCGCCTTGCCACAGGCGCTCCACCGGGCAGAAACCGCTGGCCAGCTTCAGGTTCGATTCCGGGCAATGGATCACGCTGCAATTGCTTTCTACCAGCAGGGCCAGGTCCTCGTCGCTGATCTGAGTCATGTGCACAGCCTGGAAGCGTGGCCCCAGCAGGCCCAGACGTGCCAGGCGAGCCATTGGCCGCTCAGCGGTGTTATCCACAGCCTGCTGCACTTCGAAGGCGGTTTCATGAACATGCATATGAATGGCCGCGTCCAGTTCCTCGGCGATCACGCGGATTTTCTCCAGATTCTCGTCCCCCACCGTGTAGGGCGCGTGCGGGCCGAATGCGACTTTGATCCGCGGATGGTGCTTGAGGTCGCCAAACAATTCGATGCCCTGACGAATGGCGTCGTCGGCGCTGGCGGCACCGGGGATCGGAAAATCGAGGATCGGAATGGCGATTTGCGCGCGAATCCCGCTGTCGTGGACGCACTCGCTGGCGATCTTGGGGTAGAAATACATGTCGGAGAAGCAGGTGATGCCACCCTTGATCTGCTCGGCGATTGCCAGGTCAGTGCCATCCCGGACGAAATCTTCATCGACCCATTTGGCTTCAGCCGGCCAGATGTGCTGTTCCAGCCAAGTCATCAAGGGCAGATCGTCGGCCAGGCCGCGAAACAGGGTCATGGCCGCGTGGCCGTGGGCGTTGATCAGGCCGGGGCTGAGCAGCATGCCGGGCAGTTCACGGACCTCGGTGGCGTCACACTTCAGGGCTTCTGCCCGTGGACCGATGAACACGATGCAACCGTCGCGAATGCCCAGGCCATGGTCCTTGAGCACTACACCGGCGGGTTCGACAGGCACCAACCAGGTCGGCAGCAATAATAAGTCGAGCGCAACGGCAGGCTTGGGCATCGTGGAACGGTTCCATGGGGTATAAAGGATGGCGAAGTATACCCGAGCGTCTTCGCGGAGGGATCGCTATAATCGGCGGCTTTGTTCATGAGTACGGGGTGAAGGATGCGCGATCGACTATTGGCTGCGGAGAAGGTGAAGGCCATCGATTGGCGTAATGGCGTCCTGTACCTGCTGGACCAGCGTAGCTTGCCGTTCGAGGAAAGCTGGATCGCCTGCACCCGTATCGCGGATGTGGCCGAGGCCATTGGCTCGATGGCCGTGCGCGGCGCACCGGTCATCGGCATCAGTGCGGCGTATGGCGTGGTGCTGGCGGCGCGGGCCAGGATGGCCGAAGGCGGCGATTGGCAAGCGGCCCTGGAGGCCGATTTTGCCTTGCTGGCTGAGGCCCGGCCGACGGCGGCGAACCTTTTCTGGGCGCTGGATCGAATGCGCGACCGGCTGGGGCGCTTGAAAGAACATGCCGAGCCGCTGGCGGTACTCGAGGCTGAAGCCATCGCGATCCACGTGAGTGATCGCGAAGCCAACCTGACCATGGCCCAGTTGGGGGTCGACCTGATCCGCAAGCACCAGGGCAACGCCCAGGCCATTCTCACCCATGGCAACACCGGCGCCCTGGCCTCCGGCGGTTTTGGCACGGCCTTGGGGGTTATCCGGGGGGCGTATATCGAAGGCATGGTGGAATGCGTCTATGCCGATGAAACCCGGCCGTGGCTGCAAGGCTCGCGCCTGACGGCTTGGGAACTGGCCCGGGAAGGCATTCCGGTGACCCTCAACGCCGATTCCGCCGCCGCCCATATCATGAAGACCAAGGGTGTGACCTGGGTGATCGTCGGTGCCGATTGCATCGCCGCCAATGGCGACGTGGCGAACAAGATCGGCACTTACCAGCTGGCGGTCTGTGCCATGCACCATGGTGTGCGTTTCATGGTGGTGGCGCCGAGCTCGATCATCGACATGAGCCTGGCCAGCGGTGAAGACATCCCGGCGGAGGAGCGCGACGGGCGCGAACTGCTGGAAATCGGCGGCAGGGGGCTCGGCGCGGAGGTGGGCGCCTTCAATCCGGTCTTCGATATCACCCCGGCGGATCTGATCGACGTCATCGTCACGGAAAAGGGCATCATCGAGCGCCCGGACACCGCGAAGCTGGCACAGTTGATGTGCCGCAAGCGGTTGCATTGATGATGGGTGCTGCCTGATTGCCGCCATCGCGAGCAAGCTCGCTCCACATGCAAAGATCCCTGTGGGAGCGAGCTTGCTCGCGATGAGGCCCTTGAAGGCAACAAATCCCTTGCATTTTGCCCCTGAATCTCCATCCACAGCGCTTCTAAGCCCCTCTGGTCCCATATCAGCCTGTCACCGGTCAACTAACTACGCACCATGCGCATCTGGGGGATAGGTGCGTGGCGGCTCTTGTGATAACATCCGGCGGTTTCCAAGGCTGCCTCGCGAGGTGGCCTTTACTGCGCAGATCCATGGCATAACTCGTTGATTTGTCGTAAGTCGCTGCACGGCATTTGTTCTGCAGCGGCGAGCTTCGTTCGTCCCATCTGGATGTGACGAGGTTTCACCAGAAAAAGGAATCAGGCTTCTCATGGGCGAACTGGCCAAAGAAATCCTCCCGGTCAATATCGAAGACGAGCTGAAACAGTCCTACCTCGACTACGCAATGAGCGTAATCGTCGGGCGGGCGCTGCCGGATGCGCGCGATGGCTTGAAGCCCGTGCACCGGCGCGTGCTGTTCGCGATGAGCGAGCTGGGCAACGACTTCAACAAGCCGTACAAGAAATCCGCCCGTGTCGTCGGCGACGTGATCGGTAAGTATCACCCCCACGGCGACACTGCCGTGTACGACACCATCGTTCGTATGGCGCAACCCTTCTCCTTGCGCTACCTGCTGGTAGACGGCCAGGGCAACTTCGGTTCGGTGGACGGCGACAACGCCGCGGCCATGCGATACACCGAAGTGCGCATGACCAAGCTGGCCCACGAGCTGCTGGCCGACCTGCACAAGGAAACCGTGGACTGGGTGCCGAACTACGACGGCACCGAAATGATCCCGGCGGTCATGCCGACCCGTATCCCGAACCTGTTGGTCAACGGCTCCAGCGGTATCGCCGTGGGCATGGCGACCAACATCCCGCCGCACAACCTCGGTGAAGTCATCGACGGTTGCCTGGCGCTCATCGACAATCCCGAGCTGACCGTCGATGAGCTGATGCAATACATCCCCGGTCCGGACTTCCCGACCGCTGCGATCATCAACGGTCGCGCCGGCATCATCGAAGCCTACCGTACCGGCCGTGGTCGCATTTACATGCGCGCCCGCTCGACGGTGGAAGACATCGACAAGGTCGGCGGCCGCCAGCAGATCGTCATCACCGAACTGCCGTACCAGCTGAACAAGGCTCGCCTGATCGAGAAGATCGCCGAGCTGGTGAAAGAGAAGAAGCTCGAAGGCATCACCGAGCTGCGTGACGAGTCCGACAAGGATGGCATGCGTGTCGTGATCGAGCTGCGCCGTGGCGAAGTGCCTGAGGTGATCCTCAACAACCTCTACGCCCAGACCCAGTTGCAAAGCGTGTTCGGCATCAACATCGTTGCGCTGATCGACGGCCGTCCGCGGATCCTGAACCTCAAGGACCTGCTGGAAGCCTTCGTGCGTCACCGTCGCGAAGTGGTCACCCGCCGCACGGTGTTCGAACTGCGCAAGGCCCGCGAGCGTGGCCACATTCTCGAAGGCCAGGCCGTCGCCCTGTCGAACATCGACCCGGTGATCGCCTTGATCAAGGCCTCGCCAACTCCGTCGGAAGCCAAGGAAGCGCTGATCAGCACCCCTTGGGAGTCCACTGCGGTGGTGGCGATGGTCGAGCGCGCTGGCGCCGATTCGTGCCGCCCGGAGAACCTCGACCCGCAATACGGTCTGCGCGAAGGCAAGTACTTCCTGTCCCCGGAACAGGCGCAAGCCATCCTGGAACTGCGCCTGCACCGCCTGACCGGCCTCGAGCACGAGAAGCTGCTGGCCGAGTACCAGGAAATCCTCAACCAGATCGGCGAGCTGATCCGCATCCTCAACAGCGCTACGCGCCTGATGGAAGTGATTCGCGAAGAGCTGGAAGTGATCCGCGCCGAATACGGCGACGTGCGCCGCACCGAGATCCTCGATGCGCGCCTGGACCTGACCCTGGGTGACATGATCCCGGAAGAAGAGCGCGTGGTGACCATTTCCCACGGCGGCTACGCCAAGACCCAGCCGCTGGCCGCCTACCAGGCCCAGCGTCGCGGCGGCAAGGGCAAGTCAGCGACTGGCGTCAAGGACGAGGACTACATCGCTCACCTGCTGGTCGCCAACAGCCACACCACGCTGCTGCTGTTCTCCAGCAAGGGCAAGGTGTACTGGCTCAAGACCTACGAAATCCCGGAAGCGTCCCGTGCCGCTCGCGGCCGTCCGCTGGTCAACCTGTTGCCGCTGGACGATGGTGAATACATCACCACCATGTTGCCGGTGGAAGAGTACACCGAGGGGCACTACATCTTCATGGCCACCGCCAACGGAACCGTGAAGAAGACCCCGCTGGAGTCCTTCAGCCGTCAGCGCAGCGTCGGTCTGATCGCCCTGGAGCTGGACGAAGGTGACGTGCTGATCTCCGCCGCCATCACCGACGGCGAGCGTGAGGTCATGCTGTTCTCCGACGGCGGCAAGGTCACTCGCTTCAAGGAATCCGACGTTCGCGCCATGGGCCGTACCGCTCGCGGTGTGCGCGGCATGCGCCTGCCGGAAGGCCAGAAGCTGATTTCCATGCTGATCCCCGAAGAAGGCAGTCAGATCCTCACCGCTTCGGCCCGTGGTTATGGCAAGCGCACGGCTATCAGCGAGTTCCCCGAGTACAAGCGTGGCGGCCAGGGCGTGATCGCCATGGTCAGCAACGAGCGCAACGGTCGTCTGGTCGGTGCGGTCCAAGTGCTCGATGGCGAGGAGATCATGTTGATCTCCGACCAGGGCACCCTGGTGCGCACGCGGGTCGCCGAAGTGTCGAGCCTGGGTCGTAACACCCAGGGCGTGACGCTGATCAAGCTGGCCAGTGATGAAACGCTGGTCGGGCTGGAGCGGGTCCAGGAGCCGTCGGAGGTTGAAGGCGAGGAGTTGGACGGCGAGGAAGGCGTGGCGTTCGACGGTACCCTCGGTGCCGATGTCGACGACGCTGTCGGCGAGCAACCGCTCGACGCTGCCGCAGACGAAGAAGAACCGCAGGACTAAGCGGACACGCAGGGGGCGGATGAAGATTCGCCCCCTTGTTGTTTGTCCCGTTTGAAAATTTGCGACACTGCGCATCCCCCTGTGGGGGTAATGCTGCTCACTTAAGGTTCGTTTGATTCAGTGTGGCGAGAGAGCAAGCTCCCTCGCCACGGATTCATCCATACCTGGAGTGGACGATACCTTTATGTGGGAGCGAGCTCGCTCGCGATGACGGCCTGACATTCAACATCACTGTTGACTGTTGCATCGCTATCGCGAGCAAGCTCGCTCCCACAGTGCAGACTCAAGATTTAAGTGACCACCAGATCAGAGCGAGATTGGATGTGAGCAAGAGAGCCTATAACTTCTGTGCCGGCCCGGCGGCGCTTCCTGAAGCGGTCCTGAAGCGTGCCCAGGGTGAACTTCTCGACTGGCATGGCAAGGGCCTGTCGGTCATGGAAATGAGCCATCGCAGCGATGAGTTCGTGTCCATTGCCACCAAGGCCGAGCAGGACCTGCGTGATCTGCTGAACATCCCGTCCAACTACAAGGTGCTGTTCCTGCAAGGCGGCGCGAGCCAGCAGTTCGCCCAGATCCCGCTGAACCTGCTGCCGGAAAACGGCAAGGCCGACTACATCGATACCGGCATCTGGTCGCAGAAAGCCATCGAAGAAGCTTCGCGCTACGGTCATGTCAATGTGGCCGCCACCGCCAAGCCCTACGACTATTTCGCGATTCCCGGCCAGAACGAGTGGAACCTGTCCAAGGATGCGGCCTACGTTCACTACGCACCGAACGAAACCATCGGTGGCCTGGAATTCAACTGGATCCCGGAAACGGGCGACGTGCCATTGGTGGCCGACATGTCCTCGGACATTCTCTCGCGCCCTGTGGATATCTCCCGTTTCGGCATGATCTACGCGGGTGCCCAGAAGAACATCGGCCCAAGCGGCATCCTGGTCAGCATCATCCGTGAAGACTTGCTGGGGCGTGCCCGCTCCCTGTGCCCGACTATGCTCAACTACAAGGTCGCGGCCGACAACGGCTCGATGTACAACACCCCGCCGACCCTGGCCTGGTACCTGTCGGGCCTGGTGTTCGAATGGTTGAAGGAGCAGGGCGGTGTCGAAGCCATCGGCAAGCTCAATGAAGTGAAGCAGCGCACGCTGTATGACTTCATCGACGCCAGTGGCCTCTACAGCAACCCGATCAACAAGACCGATCGCTCGTGGATGAACGTGCCGTTCCGCCTGGCCGATGACCGTCTCGACAAACCATTCCTGGCCGGTGCCGACGAGCGCGGCCTGCTGAACCTCAAGGGCCACCGTTCGGTCGGTGGCATGCGCGCCTCCATCTACAACGCCGTCGACATCAACGCCGTCAATGCGTTGATCGCCTACATGGCAGAGTTCGAGAAGGAACATGGCTGATGTCTGAGCAAGAACTCAAGGCGCTGCGCCTGCGTATCGATGCCCTGGACGAAAAGGTCCTGGAGCTGATCAGCGAGCGCGCGCGCTGCGCCCAGGAAGTCGCCCGGGTGAAGATGGCCTCCCTGGCCGAAGGCGAAGTGCCGGTGTTCTATCGCCCCGAGCGTGAAGCGCAGGTGCTCAAGCGTGTCATGGAGCGCAACAAGGGGCCGCTGGGCAACGAAGAGATGGCGCGTCTGTTCCGCGAAATCATGTCTTCGTGCCTGGCCCTCGAGCAGCCGCTGAAAGTCGCCTACCTGGGCCCGGAAGGCACCTTCACCCAGGCGGCGGCCATGAAGCACTTCGGTCACGCCGTGATCAGCAAGCCAATGGCGGCCATTGACGAAGTGTTCCGTGAAGTGGCCGCCGGCGCGGTGAATTTTGGCGTGGTGCCGGTGGAGAACTCCACCGAAGGCGCGGTCAACCACACGCTGGACAGCTTCCTCGAGCACGACATGGTGATCTGCGGCGAAGTCGAGTTGCGCATCCACCACCACCTGCTGGTGGGCGAGAACACCAAGACCGACAGCATCAGCCGGATCTATTCCCACGCCCAGTCGTTGGCCCAGTGCCGCAAGTGGCTGGACGCCCACTATCCGAACGTCGAGCGCGTGGCGGTATCGAGCAACGCCGAGGCGGCCAAGCGGGTCAAGGGCGAGTGGAACTCGGCGGCGATTGCTGGCGATATGGCGGCCGGCCTCTATGGGCTGACGCGCCTGGCGGAAAAAATCGAGGATCGCCCGGACAACTCCACGCGATTCCTGATGATCGGCAGCCAGGAAGTCCCGCCGACTGGCGACGACAAGACCTCGATCATCGTTTCCATGAGCAACAAGCCCGGCGCGCTCCATGAACTGCTGGTGCCGTTCCATGACAACGGTATCGACCTGACGCGGATCGAGACCCGTCCGTCGCGCAGCGGTAAATGGACCTACGTGTTCTTCATCGATTTCGTCGGCCACCACCGCGATCCGCTGGTAAAAGGTGTGCTGGAGAAAATCAGTCAGGAAGCAGTGGCACTCAAGGTGCTGGGTTCCTACCCCAAAGCAGTTCTTTAAGGGCGGATAGCAAATGAGTGGCAACTTCCTCGCTCTGGCTCAGCCAGGCGTGCAACAACTCTCGCCTTACGTTCCGGGCAAGCCCGTGGATGAACTGGCCCGTGAACTGGACCTGGATCCGGCCAGCATCGTCAAGTTGGCGAGCAACGAAAACCCGTTGGGCGCGAGCCCCAAGGCACTGGCGGCGATCCGCGACGAACTGGCCGAGCTGACCCGTTACCCCGATGGTAATGGCTTTGCACTCAAGAGCCTGCTGGCCGAGCGCTGTGGTGTCGAGCTGAACCAGGTGACGCTGGGCAATGGTTCCAACGACATCCTTGAGCTGGTCGCTCGTGCGTACCTGGCGCCAGGTCTCAACGCGGTGTTCAGCGAGCACGCGTTCGCGGTCTACCCGATCGCGACCCAGGCCGTCGGCGCGGACGCCCGTGTGGTTCCCGCCAAGGACTGGGGGCACGATCTGCCGGCCATGCTGGCCGCCATCGATGCCAACACCCGTGTGGTTTTCATTGCCAACCCGAACAACCCGACCGGCACCTGGTTCGATGCCCAGGCCCTGGATGACTTCCTCCAGGACGTGCCCGCGCACGTGCTGGTGGTGTTGGACGAGGCTTACATCGAATATGCCGAAGGCAGCGATTTGCCCGATGGCCTGGATTTCCTCGCGGCTTACCCGAACCTGCTGGTTTCGCGCACCTTCTCCAAAGCCTATGGGCTGGCCTCGCTGCGGGTCGGCTACGGCCTGTCCACCGCCGTGGTGGCCGATGTGCTGAACCGCGTGCGTCAGCCGTTCAACGTCAACAGCTTCGCCCTGGCCGCCGCCTGTGCGGCCTTGCAGGATGAAGCCTACCTGGCTGAAAGCCGTCGCCTCAACGCGGCCGGCATGCAGCAGTTGGAGGCGGGGCTGCGTGAGCTGGGGCTGGGCTGGATTCCATCCAAAGGCAATTTCATCTGCATAGACCTGGGGCGTGTTGCCGCGCCGGTGTACCAGGGGCTGTTGCGCGAAGGTGTGATCGTGCGTCCGGTGGCCAATTACGGCATGCCGAACCACCTGCGCATCACCATCGGCCTGCCGGCGGAAAACAGCCGTTTCCTCGAGGCGTTGAGCAAGGTCCTGGTTCGTGGTTGATGTCACTTCGTTGCAACCTGCTGCCCCTATGATCGGTCGCCTGGTGGTGGTCGGCCTGGGGTTGATCGGCGGTTCGTTCGCCAAGGGCTTGCGTGAAAGCGGCCTGTGCCGTGAGGTGGTCGGTGTCGACCTGGTCCCGCAATCGCGCAAGCTGGCCGTGGAGCTGGGTGTGGTCGATCGCTGCGAGGATGACCTGGCGATCGCTTGCCAGGGCGCGGACGTGATCCAGCTGGCAGTGCCGATCCTGGCCATGGAAAAGCTGCTGGCACGCCTGGCGAGCATGAGTTTGGGGCAGGCGATCCTGACCGATGTCGGCAGCGCCAAGGGCAACGTCGTGCGTGCCGCCACCGAGGCGTTCGGCGGGATGCCGGCGCGCTTCGTGCCCGGTCATCCGATTGCCGGCTCCGAGCAGAGCGGGGTGGAAGCCTCCAACGCCGAACTGTTTCGTCGTCACAAAGTGATTCTCACGCCGCTGGACCAGACGGATCCAGCCGCGTTGGCGGTGGTGGACCGTTTGTGGCGCGAACTGGGTGCCGATGTCGAGCACATGCAGGTCCAGCGTCACGATGAAGTACTGGCCGCCACCAGCCATTTGCCGCACCTGTTGGCGTTCGGCCTGGTGGATTCATTGGCCAAACGCAATGAAAATCTTGAGATCTTCCGTTACGCTGCCGGCGGTTTCCGCGATTTCACGAGAATCGCCGGAAGCGACCCGGTCATGTGGCACGACATCTTCCTCGCCAACCGCGAAGCTGTCTTGCGCACACTCGATACATTTCGCAGCGACCTCGACGCCTTGCGCGACGCGGTCGATGCAGGGGACGGGCACCAATTGCTGGGCGTTTTCACACGCGCCAGGGTGGCCCGCGAGCATTTCAGTAAAATCCTGGCCCGACGGGCCTATGTGGACGCTATGAACTCCAACGATCTGATTTTCCTGGCACAACCTGGTGGCTCCGTGAGTGGGCGTATTCGTGTACCGGGCGATAAATCGATTTCCCACCGTTCGATCATGCTCGGCTCCCTGGCCGAAGGCGTGACCGAGGTGGAAGGCTTCCTCGAGGGCGAAGACGCCCTGGCGACGCTGCAAGCGTTTCGCGACATGGGGGTGGTCATCGAAGGTCCGCACCACGGTCGCGTGACCATCCATGGTGTCGGCCTGCACGGCCTCAAGCCTGCCCCGGGGCCGATCTACCTGGGTAACTCCGGGACTTCGATGCGTCTGTTGTCCGGCTTGTTGGCTGCGCAGGACTTCGACAGCACCCTGACCGGCGACGCCTCGCTGTCCAAGCGCCCGATGAATCGTGTCGCCAACCCGTTGCGGGAAATGGGCGCGGTCATCGAGACTGCCGCCGACGGTCGTCCGCCGATGACCATCCGCGGTGGCAACAAGCTCAAGGGCCTGACCTACACCATGCCGATGGCCAGCGCCCAGGTGAAATCCTGCCTGCTGCTGGCCGGTCTCTACGCCGAAGGCAAGACCACCGTCACCGAGCCGGCCCCGACCCGCGACCATACCGAGCGCATGCTGCGCGGCTTCGGCTACCCGGTTACGGTGGATGGCGCCACGGCGTCCGTCGAGTCTGGTAACAAGCTGACCGCGACCCACATCGAAGTGCCGGGCGATATCTCGTCTTCGGCATTCTTCCTGGTGGCCGCCTCGATCGCCGAAGGCTCCGACCTGGTGCTCGAGCACGTCGGCATCAACCCGACCCGCACCGGCGTGATCGACATCCTGCGCCTGATGGGCGCTGACATTACGCTGGAAAACCAGCGTGAAGTCGGCGGCGAACCCGTAGCGGACCTGCACGTACGAGCAGCTAAACTCAAGGGCATCGAGATTCCGGAGGCGCTGGTTCCGCTGGCCATCGACGAGTTCCCGGTGCTGTTCGTGGCGGCCGCCTGTGCAGAAGGGCGCACCGTGCTGACTGGCGCCGAAGAGCTGCGGGTCAAGGAGTCGGATCGCATCCAGGTGATGGCTGATGGCTTGCTCGCCTTGGGCGTCAAGTGCCAGCCGACGCCGGACGGCATCATCATCGACGGCGGCCAGATCGGCGGCGGCGAAGTCCATGGTCACGGTGATCACCGCATCGCCATGGCCTTCAGTGTTGCGTCTTTGCGCGCCAGCGCGCCGATTCGCATCCATGATTGCGCCAACGTGGCCACGTCGTTCCCGAATTTCCTGGCGCTGTGCGCACAGGTCGGTATTCGAGTAGCACAAGAGGCGCAGTCGTGAACATCAAGGCACCGGTCATCACCATCGATGGCCCAAGCGGTTCGGGCAAGGGCACCGTCGCCGGGATCCTGGCCAGGCAGTTGGGCTGGAACCTGCTCGACTCGGGTGCCTTGTACCGGCTGCTGGCATTCGCCGCCGCCAACCATGGCGTCGACCTGACCAATGAAGAATTGCTCAAGGCGCTGGCGGCTCACCTGGACGTGCAATTCATTGCGGCGACCGACGGCCAGCTCCAGCGCATTATCCTGGAAGGTGACGAAGTCAGTGATGTCATCCGTACCGAAAGCGTGGGCGCCGGGGCCTCCCAGGTCGCCGCGCTGCCAGCGGTGCGCGAAGCGTTGCTGCAGCGTCAGCGTGCTTTCCAGGAGCCGCCGGGGCTGGTGGCTGACGGTCGCGACATGGGCACGGTGGTCTTTCCTGACGCGCCGTTGAAGATTTTCCTCACCGCCAGCGCCGAGGAGAGGGCGCGTCGCCGATATTTGCAGTTGAAGGGCAAAGGCGAGGATGTTAGTCTGTCGAGTCTGCTAGATGAGATCCGTGCACGCGACGAGCGTGACACCCAGCGCGCAGTAGCCCCGCTCAAGCCGGCGGCCGATGCGATACAGCTGGATTCAACGGAGTTGTCCATCGATCAGGTGCTGCAACGCATCATGAGCGAGATCGCCATTCGCGATATCGCCGGGTGACCAGGAAGCTTCGCAGGGGACCAGTCATAGTCCTGCGATGCTTCTTTTATATGAAACTAACCCACACCGTCTGGGGTGTGGAGGCGGGCGTATTCTTCGCCCTAATCAACAGGAATTAAAATGAGCGAAAGCTTTGCGGAACTCTTTGAAGAAAGCCTGAAAACCCTGAACCTTCAGGCAGGCTCCATCATCACCGGTGTTATCGTTGATATCGATTACCAGGCTCGCTGGGTAACCGTTCACGCTGGTCTGAAGTCTGAAGCACTCATCCCGCTTGAACAGTTCTACAACGACGCTGGCGAACTGAACATCAACGTCGGTGACGAAGTTCACGTTGCGCTGGACTCGGTTGAAGATGGCTTTGGTGAAACCAAGCTGTCCCGTGAAAAAGCCAAGCGCGCTGAATGCTGGATCGTTCTGGAAGCGGCTTTCGCAGCTGAGGAAGTGGTCAAGGGCGTTATCAACGGTAAGGTTAAAGGCGGCTTCACTGTCGACGTTAACGGCATCCGTGCGTTCCTGCCAGGTTCCCTGGTTGACGTCCGTCCAGTGCGCGACACCACGCACCTGGAAGGCAAAGAGCTGGAATTCAAGGTCATCAAGCTGGACCAGAAGCGCAACAACGTTGTCGTTTCCCGTCGCAGTGTCCTGGAAGCCGAGAACTCCGCCGAGCGTGAAGCTCTGCTGGAATCGCTGCAGGAAGGCCAACAGGTCAAGGGTATCGTCAAGAACCTCACCGATTACGGCGCATTCGTCGATCTGGGTGGCGTCGATGGCCTGCTGCACATCACCGACATGGCCTGGAAGCGTATCAAGCATCCTTCGGAAATCGTCAACGTTGGCGACGAGATCGATGTCAAGGTTCTGAAGTACGATCGCGAGCGCAATCGTGTTTCCCTGGGCCTCAAGCAACTGGGTGAAGATCCATGGGTTGCTATCAAAGCCCGTTACCCAGAAGGCACCCGCGTCACCGCTCGTGTTACCAACCTCACCGACTACGGCTGCTTCGCTGAGCTGGAAGAAGGCGTTGAAGGCCTGGTACACGTTTCCGAAATGGACTGGACCAACAAGAACATCCACCCTTCGAAAGTCGTACAAGTCGGCGACGAAGTGGAAGTCATGGTTCTGGACATCGACGAAGAGCGTCGTCGTATCTCCCTCGGCATCAAGCAGTGCAAGTCCAACCCATGGGAAGACTTCTCTGGCCAGTTCAACAAGGGCGATAAAATCTCCGGCACCATCAAGTCGATCACCGATTTCGGTATCTTCATTGGTCTGGACGGCGGCATCGACGGCCTGGTTCACCTGTCCGACATCTCCTGGAACGAAGTGGGCGAAGAAGCCGTACGCCGTTTCAAGAAGGGCGACGAGCTGGACACCGTTATCCTGTCGGTTGACCCAGAGCGCGAGCGTATCTCCCTGGGTATCAAGCAACTGGAAAGCGATCCGTTCTCCGAGTACGTTCAAGAGAACGACAAAGGCGCAATCGTTAAGGGCATCGTGAAAGAAGTTGACGCCAAAGGCGCCATCATCACCCTGGCCGACGATATCGAAGCGACTCTGAAAGCCTCCGAAATCAGCCGTGACCGCGTTGAAGACGCGCGCAACGTCCTGAAAGAAGGCGAAGAAGTAGAAGCCAAGATCATCAGCGTTGACCGCAAGAGTCGCGTAATCCAGCTCTCCATCAAGTCGAAAGACGATGCTGAAGAGAAAGAAGCAATCCAGAGCCTGCGCGACAAGCCAGCCGCTGACATTGCTGCTGGTCCTACCACTCTGGGCGACCTGCTGCGTGCACAAATGGAAAAACAGAACTGAGTTCTGTCAGACCATGAAAAAGGGCGACTTCGGTCGCCCTTTTTTGTGGCTGCGATTTGCCTCGGTTCTTGAGGTGCTGGCTTTCGCGTTGCGCCATGAAACCTAATCCTTAATAAAACTGTCTCTTTTGTTATGCAGATCAATCATCTATATAACGACTAAGGGTTGCCCTGAAATGTTAGGGTGATAAAGGATTTGAATGAACAGGCTCTTTCTCGTGTTGTTGGTTGCGATCCTGGCAGGCTGCTCCACCAGTGCCAAGACTCATGCCGTGCGTGGTGTCAGTGGTATCGAGGTCGACTGCTCGGGGTTGGGTTCGGGCTGGGAGAAGTGCCAGAAGCGGGCAGCGAAGGAATGCAAGGGCGCAGGCTACAAGGTGATTACCCGGTCCGATGATGCCAAGGACGACGACCAATACCCCTTCGGCTTCAATCCAGCAGGCTACCTGACCCGCACGATGCTGGTCATGTGTCGTTAGCGCCTTAAATGGCGTCATCTGCCCGAAAAAGGGGCAGGCTGGGCTTGTAGGCGATATGTCAATACTTGGGCTGTTCAAAATCCTCCGGGCATGCTAAAACCTTTGAAGCGCTGATCTAGCTGCTTGAAAAAGAAGGGAAAAATATGACGAAGTCGGAGTTGATCGAACGAATTGTCACCCATCAAGGACTGCTCTCATCCAAGGATGTAGAGCTGGCCATCAAGACAATGCTTGAACAAATGTCCCAATGCCTGGCGACTGGAGATCGTATCGAGATCCGTGGCTTCGGCAGCTTTTCCCTGCATTACCGCGCTCCGCGGGTGGGTCGCAATCCAAAGACCGGCCAGTCCGTCAGCCTCGACGGTAAATTTGTTCCCCATTTCAAGCCGGGCAAAGAACTCAGGGATCGGGTGAATGAAGAGGAGGGCGTTGATTGAAGGCTATTAACCAAGGGAGCAGGCCATGCGTAATTTAAAGCGTGTTGTCCTTGCTGTATTCCTGCTGCTGGTGATCCTGATTGTTCTGGCGTTTGTACTGGAGAATCGGCAACCGGTTTCCTTGCTGTTCCTGGGCTGGAGCGGGCCTCAGTTACCTATATCTGTGATCGTCGTTTTTACATTGCTGATGGGAATGTTAATTGGTCCATTACTGGCATGGATAGTCGCTCGTCTAAGGAGAGTTTCACGGAAGCAGCTCATTTAACAAGAAAAATAGGACGGTTCCTACAGATGACTCGGGAGTTGTCAGCTTATATCCATTAGTAAATTATTTATTTACCTGTAAAATACACCGCTTGATCACAACAAGGCCGGGTAACGAGCCCAGGCTTCGTATTTATGGATTAGGCAGCGCTCGGTTGGCAGCCCTGTCGTCAACTCAAGGTACGGTTTCGCGTGAAAATTCTAGTCACCGGTGGGGCAGGGTTCATCGGTTCAGCCGTCATTCGGCATATTATCTCCGGCACGGCTGACTCTGTCGTAAATGTCGACAAGCTAACGTATGCCGGCAATCTCGAGTCCCTGATAGGCGTGAGCCATAGCTCACGATATGTATTCGAGCATGTCGATATCTGTGATTGTGCAGCCATTGATCAAGTCTTAAGTAAACATCAGCCGGATGCAATCATGCATCTGGCCGCTGAGTCCCATGTGGATCGTTCCATTTCCGGACCGTCCGAATTTATCCAAACCAATATTATTGGTACCTATGTCCTGTTGGAAGCAGCGCGCCATTATTGGGCCACTTTGGATGAGGTGCGCAAGTCCGCTTTTCGTTTCCACCATATTTCCACAGACGAAGTGTACGGCGATCTTGACGGCCCCGAAGAGCTGTTCACCGAAACTACGCCTTATCAACCCAGCTCTCCATATTCCGCCAGCAAGGCCAGCTCCGATCATCTGGTACGCGCATGGGCCCGTACCTATGGTTTACCAACGCTGATCACCAATTGCTCGAATAATTACGGCCCGTACCATTTTCCCGAGAAATTGATTCCCCTGATCATCCTCAATGCACTTGAGGGGAAGCCTCTGCCCGTTTACGGCAAAGGTAACCAGGTGCGGGATTGGCTTTATGTCGAAGACCACGCTCGTGCCCTCTACAAGGTCTTGACCGAGGGGGTAGTCGGCCAGACCTACAATATCGGCGGTCATAACGAGAAACAGAACATTGAGGTCGTGCGTACCCTTTGTGCTTTGCTGGATGAGCTGCGTCCAGACTCGGCTCACCGTCCTCATGCGGAATTGATCAGCTATGTTCAGGATCGCCCGGGCCATGATCAGCGTTATGCCATCGATGCGAGCAAAATTCAGCGGGAGTTGGGCTGGGTGCCTGAGGAAACGTTTGAAAGCGGTATCCGCAAAACTGTGGAGTGGTACCTGAGCAACACCGAGTGGGTTGCGCATGTAAGGAGCGGAAGCTACCAGCAATGGATTGAGCAGCACTACAACGATCATTCGAGTGACTCATGAAGATCCTTCTGCTTGGGAAGAACGGTCAGGTCGGTTGGGAGCTTCAACGTTCACTTGCGCCGTTGGGGCACGTGATTGCGCTGGATCGCCATGCAGCGGATGGGCTTTGCGGTGACTTGGCTGAGGTCGAGGCTTTACGCGGAACTATTCGAAGGATCAGCCCAGACATCATTGTTAACGCAGCCGCTTATACGGCTGTGGACAAGGCTGAGCATGATGAGCCTGAAATGGCTGACCGTATAAACGGCGACGCATGCCTGGTAATGGCGCAGGAAGCTGCATTGCTGGGTGCCTGGCTCATTCATTATTCCACGGATTATGTCTTCAATGGCCAAGGGAGCAAACCTTGGCAGGAAACCGATATCGTGGCGCCGGTCAATCGCTATGGTGCAAGTAAGCTGGCCGGAGAGCAGGCTATTATCGCTTCTGGTTGCAAGTACCTGATATTCCGTACGAGTTGGGTATATGGCGCTCGCGGTAATAACTTTGCCAAGACAATGTTGCGTCTGGCGAAAGAGCGCGAAACGTTGAATGTCGTTGCCGACCAGATTGGCGCTCCGACCGGGGCGGATCTAATTGCTGATGTCACCGCACTGGTCATTCGGCGGCTAGGTGAAGGTACCAACTTTAGCGGCATCTATCATTTGGCCGCAAGCGGCGAGGTGTCTTGGCATGGCTACGCTAATCATGTCATTGAGTTCGCTCGTAACCATGGCGAGCCGTTGGCGACAAGAGCGGTAAATCCCATCGAAACCAGTACCTATCCGACCCCGGCAAAACGCCCTCTGAACTCACGCTTGAACACCCAGAAACTGCGCGACCAATTTTCACTGTATTTGCCGGTTTGGCAGAGTGGCGTCACTCGAATGCTTATGGAAATAATGAATAAATGACAACAGCAAATCGTAAAGGGATCATTCTCGCTGGCGGATCGGGCACTCGATTGCACCCATTGACGCTCGGTGTATCGAAACAGATGTTGCCGATCTACGATAAACCGATGATCTTTTATCCGCTATCGGTGTTGATGCTCGCTGGGATGCGAGAGATCTTGATTATCTCCACTCCCGAAGATTTGCCTTGCTTTCGGAAGCTGCTTGGCGACGGCAGTCGATACGGTATCAAACTGACCTATGCCGAACAACCAAGCCCCGACGGCCTGGCCCAAGCGTTTATTATCGGTGAGACATTCATCGGCGAGGATCCTTGCTGTCTGATTTTGGGCGACAATATTTTTTACGGCCAACACTTTTCGGATAATTTGCGCTCGGCCACCAGTCAAAAGGAAGGCGCAACAGTATTTGGTTATCATGTGTCTGATCCCGAGCGTTTTGGCGTGGTGGAATTTGATGAATCGGGCCGTGCCCTCAGCATCGAAGAGAAACCTGCTATTCCAAAGTCAAATTACGCGGTAACCGGTCTGTATTTTTACGATAATGATGTGGTTGGCATAGCGAAGAATATAAAGCCTTCCGCGCGCGGCGAGTTGGAAATCACCGACGTCAACCGGGTCTATCTCGACCGGAAAAAGCTGAGTGTAGAAATGCTCGGTCGCGGGTTTGCATGGCTTGATACAGGGACTCATGAGTCTCTTCTGGAGGCCAGCCATTTTGTTCATACAATTGAGCAGCGGCAAGGTCTTAAAGTGGCTTGCCTGGAGGAGATAGCTTTTACCAATGGCTGGATAGACAGGGCGCAATTGGCTGAGCAGGCTGAACGCCTTAAAAAAACCGGATATGGTCACTATCTCTCTAAACTTTTAAATTAAGCGATATACATTCGCACCAGGGGTCGTTCCCTGCTGCTTAGTAGATCTTGAGTAGCGTAATCGATGTGGGGACTGTTCAATAGCAGTCTGCCGGAAAATTGAGCAAAAACTTCAAGCTTCGGTCTCAATAGCGTGCTGACTGAAGTAGATTAAAAGAAGGCTTAAAGACTATGCAAAGCGATGCTGCGAATAATCAAGATGCCAATGAATTCGATGCCTTCCAAATCGCGCGAGCGTTATGGAGTCAGCTGTGGGTCATTATCAGCGTAACCGCCATTGCGGTGGTCCTGGGGATGATGTATGCGTTTTTTAGCGAGCGTGTCTATGAAGCCCGTGCTTATCTGGTACCTCCAACTCAGAGTGATATTGCCGACTTGAATGTCGGACGTACTAAGGAGTTCGACCTCGAGCCTTATACGATTGAACATGTTTATCGCTTGTTTCTACGAAACCTGCTTTCCGAATCACTGCGCCAGGAGTTTTTTGAGAGCACCTACCTACCGTCTCTGAGTGAAGACGAAAAGAAACGGTCTCAGGACGCGTTATACGCTGAGTTCCTGAAGAAAATGAAGGTGAGCCCGGTCACGGCTGACGAAATCGGTCGTTATTCCGTGATCGCCCAGACAGCTGATGCCGAGGAGTCGGTGGATTGGGTCAAAAAATATATAAAACATGCCGAGTTACAAGCGCTAAACGAACTAACGAAAAACGTTTCATACGAAGCCAAAATTCGCGCCCAGAATATGGATTGGGAGATAAATGCCAAGCGTGATGCGGGCGAGGCCGTGCGTGAGGACACCTTAGTCAAACTAAGGGCAGCCCTAAGCATCGCTGAGGCGACTGGCGTGCAGAGGCCTGTGATGATATTTGATGGTTCTCCGAATGCGGCCGCTACGAATATGACGGGGGAGATGAGCTTCTTGAGGGGCGTTGAAGCACTTAGGGCTGAAATAAAAAATATTGAAGGCAGGTCTTCCAATGATGCATTCCTTACCGGCCTGAGGGAGCTTCAAGCCAAAAAGAGCTTTTTTGAAAAGCTGGCAGTTACATCCCCCAGAATCGATATGTACCGCTATGATGGCGAAGTCGAAGTACCGCAAGATGCTATCAAGCCGAAAAGAACACTTGTCGTGCTGCTGGCATTGATTCTCGGTTTGATGCTGGGTGTCCTGGCAGCCCTCTCGCTTCATCATCTAGGCGGAAAGCGGGCAAAAAAATCTCGAGTTCACCAAGTTTGAACCTTATTTCGATGTGCCTAGTTGGTTAAGGAAACGCCCCATGAAATTGCTAAAAACCGATTTGCATGAAGTCGTAATTATAGAGCCGACGGTTTTTAGGGATGATCGCGGCTGGTTTTTTGAAAGCTTTAATGAGCCCCATTTTCACGATGAGTTGTCAAAATTAGGTTTACCCATACCCAGGAGCTTTATTCAAGACAACCATTCGTGCTCGCAAAAAGGTGTGCTTCGCGGTTTGCATTATCAGCTTTCACCTCATGCTCAGGGTAAGTTGGTAAGAGTCGTCTCCGGATCGGCTTATGACGTTGTTGTCGATATCCGCAAGGGCTCGCCAACCTTCGGAAATTGGGCCGGGGTCGAGCTTAGCGCAAAGAACCATCGCATGCTGTGGATTCCGGAAGGGTTTGCGCACGGTTTCGTAGCATTGGAAGATAATACTCATTTCCTATACAAGACCACGGATGTATACAATAAAGAGCTCGAGCGCAGTATCAAGTGGGATGACCCAGATATAGACATCGACTGGCCCACCGGGGCTGATTTCATTATCAGCGAAAAAGACAGGCAGGCGAAGCCGCTGAAAGACGCTGACCTCCCGACCTTGTATACCCCTGGCAGCACTCAAATACTGACGCTGGACATAATTGGGGATAGCCGAGGAAGTCTGATCGCCTTGGAAAAATCGAGTCAAATACCATTTGAGTTTAGACGAGTTTATTATATTTTTGGCACTCAACCCGAGGTCAGTCGAGGATTCCATGCGCATAAAGAACTTCGACAATTAGCCGTGTGCGTTTCAGGAAAATGCCGCATGCTGATGGACAATGGTGTAACGAAAGAAGAAATTTGGTTAGACTCGCCCACGAAGGGAGTGCTCATCAATAATCTCGTCTGGCGGGAGATGCACGACTTTACCTCGGACTGTGTATTGGTTGTTTTTGCGAGTCATGAGTATGACGAAAGAGACTATATTCGTAATTACCAAGAGTTTACTAATTTAGTTGCCGCCACTGTTGCCTCCAATGAAGCTGGCTGATCAGGACTTATCATCGAAGCCAAGTGGTTTGGTGCGGAAATAATAGGTGTTTAATGATTGAGTTTCTAAGTTTAAAAAATGTGAACGCGGCCTACGCTTCTGAACTCAAAGCGGCCTGTGCGCGAGTCATCGACTCTGGCTGGTATATTCAAGGAAAAGAGCTGGAGGCTTTCGAGAGTGATTTTGCCAAGGCATGTGGTACGCGGTTCTGCCTTGGTGTAGCGAATGGGTTGGACGCGCTTACCTTGACCTTGAGAGCGTGGAAGCTTCTCGGGAAGTTGAGCGAAGGTGATGAAGTGATCGTCCCTGCCAACACCTATATAGCGAGTATCTTGGCTATCACCGAAAATGGCTTGACCCCTGTGCTCGTTGAGCCTGATGAAACCCTAAACATTGCCCCGGCATTGATAGAGTCTTCTATCGGTCCCAAAACCAGGGCAATTATTCCTGTTCATCTTTATGGTCGCTTGGCTGATATGCCAGGAATCATGAGTATCGCTAAAAAGTATAATCTGTTGGTGTTGGAGGATTCAGCACAGGCACATGGTGCATCTATTGATGGGAAAGTGGCTGGGAGCTGGGGCGACGCAGCCGGGTTCAGTTTTTATCCAGGAAAAAACCTTGGCGCACTGGGTGACGCTGGAGCGATCACCACAAGTGATGCGGAATTGGCTCAAGTACTAAAAGCACTACGCAATTACGGGTCTCACGAGAAATATAAAAATATCTACCAAGGTGTCAATAGTCGGCTCGATGAAATACAAGCCGCAATGTTGAGCGTCAAATTGAAGTACCTGTCGGCTGATATTCAAAGTCGCAGGAAAATTGCGAGTATGTACAGTGACGGTATCCGCAACGCTGCAATCCGTCTGCCCGTTCAGGAAGGTATGTCCCCGTTAAATTTTGAAGGCCATGTTTGGCACCTTTATGTAATTCGCTGCCACCAGCGTGACGCTTTGCAGAAGCACTTGGCCGCATCTGGCATCCAGACGCTGATTCATTATCCAATTCCCCCTCACAAACAGCTTGCTTACAAAGGCTGGAACAGCCAGTCATTCCCGATGACTGAACAAATACATGATGAGGTGCTAAGTCTCCCTATTGGTCCTACCATGACTTTAGATGATGCGAGCGTCGTAATTGACGCCTGCAACAGTTTCAATGGTCATGGTTGACGGCTAATGACGCTGATAAAAACAAGCCTGCTTAACGGGATTGCCGTTCTCGTTAAAATGTTGACGTTGCTTGGAATAAATAAAATCCTGGCAGTCTATGTTGGCCCTGCGGGTTATGCAGCGCTGGGACAGTTTCAAAATGCTATTCAAATGATTACTACATTTGCCAGCGGCGCCATTAATACAGGGGTTACGAAGTACACGGCCGAATATCATTACGACGAGAGCAAGCAGAACACTGTCTGGCGGAGTGCTGGCACTATAGCCTTGGTTGGCTCGCTGCTGTGCAGCGTCATTATAATTATATTCAGTGATGATCTTGCTGCGGGGTTTCTGAAAAATGCCGAATTTGGTGGCGTGTTCAGATGGTTTGCGTCTACATTAGTATTTTTCACATTTAATGCGCTTCTGCTAGCTATTCTTAATGGTAAAAAAGATCTGTTCCGTTATGTTGCCGCAAATATCGCTGGAAGCTTGTTTGCTTTTTTGGTGACTACAGTTTTATCAATATATTTCGGTCTCTATGGTGCGTTGATTGCACTGGCTATTTATCAATCAATTAGTTTCTTTGTTACGCTTGTCATCTGTTTGAAAGCACCCTGGTTTCGTTTTGGTTATATGGTGGGGCGTGTCGATTATGAAGTCGCCAAGAATTTCCTTAAATATACGGCTATGGCCCTGACATCCGCCATTTGTGTGCCGGTCAGTCATATTTTTGTACGAAATTATTTGGGCTCATCATTTGGCTGGGAGGCTGCGGGCTACTGGGAGGCCATGTGGCGTCTTAGCGCGGCGTATCTCATGCTCGTGACAACAACCCTTAGCGTTTATTATTTGCCAAGGCTTTCTGAGTTGACAAGTCAGGACGCGATAAGGGCCGAGATTCTATTGGGATATCGGGTTATATTGCCCTGCGCCGCGTTATGTGGACTGATTATTTTCGTTTTGCGTGACTTCATAATCCATGTGTTGTTTACGGCGGATTTTCTACCTATGAGGAGCCTTTTCGCCTGGCAGATTGTTGGCGATACCCTCAAGATAGGCAGCTGGATACTTGCTTATGTCATGCTCGGCAAGGCTATGTTCAGGCTCTTCATCGTTTCCGAAGTGCTTTCTGCAATTTCGTTCTATGTCATGACGGTCATTTTTACCAAGTTCGTGGGTTTGGAGGGAGTTTCGTTGGCCCATGCAGTGAACTATGCAGTTTACTGGGCATTGTTAATGCTGCTTGTTACGATGGAGCTCAAGAAAGTGAAAGCTGATGGAGCCGTCGGCTGAGTGAGTTTGCTGAATAATGATTTCCTGCTGAGGCACTTGCGTTGAATATTTATAATCCAAAAGTTTCTGTAATGATCATCACTTACAATCAGCGCCATCTGATTGCGGAAACGATCGAAAGTGTATTGACGCAAGATTACGATAACTTTGAAATTGTGGTGGCAGACGATGCCTCTACAGACGGTACGCGCGAAGTTATTCTAGAGTTATATAATAAATATCCTAACTTGATCGTGCCAGTCTTGAATGAGAAAAATCTTGGCATAACTGGAAATTCCAACGCGGCTTTTTTTGCTTGTAGCGGGGAGCTGGTAGCGGTTCTTGGTGGTGATGATCTATTTTTACCTGGGAAGTTGAAGGCACAAGTGGCGCTGTTTGAGGATTCGAACGTCGTACTGTCTTATCACCCGGTGGATATTTTCAATCACGCTGATGGAACGCTGATTTTTCGTACCAATACGACTGAAAAAGAACGAATCAATAACGTCTACGATTTAATATCGAAGGGCGGTATTCCGGGGGCTTCTTCGGTAATGGTAAGGCGTTCTGCTTGCCCTGCACACGGATTCGACCCGATTTTTCCCGTTGTATCGGACTGGATTTTTTACATTGAAGTCGCTTTGCAAGGTGAAATTCGTGAGCTCCCGGGCGTGTATGGCAAGTATCGCAAGCATGGTTTGGGGGCCAGCGACAGGACATTCGAACTGCTGCAGGAGTCTCTTCTGACCGTCGATCTAATCGCCAAGCGCTACGACCATGATCCTGCCATTCGGGACGCTTGCCAGCAAGGCGGCTACCGCTATCTTCTAGGGGAACTTTTCAGGCAGGTTGTGAAGAAGAACAAGGCAAATGTAGAGGCGCTGCACCCATTATTCTTAAAGTATTCCTCCGGAAGCAAGCGGACGATGACCAATTTGCTGTTTAAAGCTCTTAGACGCCCAATAATTTTCAATTTTGTTTCTGGGCTTCTACCTCGGCTGAAAAATGCCCTCAAGCGACAGGTATAAACTATTATGCTGAACCCTGCATTTGTTTATATTGCCATGTGGTCGCTAGTCCTGCTGTTGTATTTTTTGGACTTGACCACCAATCTGGTCTCACCCTCGGCGGTGGGGCTCATGGTGATAATTATGAATATGGTCAGCGTATTGTTGTTGTATGTGCTTTTAAAGGGTAGGGAAAAAATCGATGTTCCCGGTGGTGCCGAAACCGATTTTTATATAAACGTCGTATCGCGTTTTTTAACGTTGTTGTGTATGGTCTGGTTCGTTGGTACTTCTTTCGAAATATATTATTCGGGAGGAGTGCCTCTTTATTGGCGTTTGGTGGGTATTAATAAGCTATATACCGAGTTTGGTGTGCCTTCGCTCCATGGTGTTATGAATGCATGCTATTTGCAGGTGTTGTCAATGGCGACTTATTTGGCAATAAAAAAACGCTCCCGAAAAATGCTCATATTGATTCTGCTGCTTTTACTATGGCCCGTATTGATGCTGGGGCGCGGTATCCTGCTAAGTGGATTAATTCAAGTGGTTTGCGTTGCGTTGCTACTGACGAGGGTCTCCTTTAAAAAAATACTTTCGCTGGCTGTCGTCGCTTTGGCGGTGGTGGTGATTTTTGGCTATTTGGGGGATATGCGCCAGACGTCAAATCCCTTTGCTTATTTGGTATCTGGCCAGTCCGGAGAGGTGTTTGATGCCTTGCCAAGCGGCTTCCTCTGGTTTTATGTCTACTTGACGGCAGGACTGAGTAATTTTTTTCATAACGTTGATACTGTGATTCCGAACTGGTCAGTATCCTACTCGATGTCCAATATGTTGCCTTCGATAGTCAAGGTATACTTCGAATTGGACGCTAGAAACGATCTGTTTACGTTTGTGGATAACAATTTGAATACCTCCACTATTTATGCGGGGTTCGTTTCGGATGCGGGGCCTTTGGGTGGCTTTATATTTGTTGCGTTGATTCAGTTGGTTTGCTGCTGTGTATACAAGGTTTCGCTCAGGGGACGGCCTTGGGGGATTTTTGCCTATTCGGTGGCCTTTCAGATTCTCGTATTTTCAATTTTTTATGATATGTTTTTCCTGCTGCCGACACTGTTCCAGTTTTTTATCTGCTGTTCCCTGTATGTTTTTGCCGGTTTCCGTTCCGGTGGGCATGAAAAGTACGCGCGGCAAGACGCAGCATAAATGTCAACGTCAGACGCAGAGCTGTTTTACTGTTAATGGATAGAGATACCGTTATGAAAAAGATCCTAATTACCGGTGGGGCAGGGTTCATAGGTTCGCACCTCGTTCCCAAATTGTTGAAAACGAACCATGCCGTTAGAATTCTGGATCCTCTAACCGTTCAGGTGCATGGCAGTTTACCTGTTGATCTCGATTGGTTGAACGGTGAAGGTATTGAGTTCTTTCGCGGAAGTGTCACTTCGCGCGAGGATTGGATAAAGGCGCTTGAAGGAATAGACGGTATCGTCCATTTGGCGGCAGAAACCGGCACGGGACAATCGATGTACGAGATTGCCCGTTATAACGAGGTTAACTCCCAAGGCACCGCCTTGATGTTTGACGTCTTGGGTAAGTTGCCGTCGCATCGCGTTAAAAGAATCATTCTCTCCTCGAGCCGTTCGGTTTATGGAGAAGGCGCGTACGTCAACCCCTTGACTCAACAGCGCGTATGTCCAGCCGCTCGTTCCGCTGAAGCGCTGAGCAAGCAGATGTGGGAACCGCTGTGTCCCTTTACGGGCGATGCACTGCAACTTGTACCAACAAAGGAAACGGATCTGATCGCGCCGTCCTCGTTCTATGCGGCGACCAAATATGCGCAAGAGGATCTCGTCAGGATTGGCAGTCAGTCAATGGGGATAGATTATACGATTTTCCGTTTGCAGAATGTTTATGGTGAGCGGCAGTCCCTCAATAACCCCTACACTGGCATATTGTCTATATTTTCGACTAAGATTCGTCGTGACACCGTTCTTCCACTTTTCGAAGATGGCCTCGAGAGTCGCGATTTTGTGCATGTTGACGATGTCACGGATGCATTAGTTGCGGGTCTGCTTGTTGAAAAATCACCCAATACAGTCGTTAACGTTGGTAGCGGAATTGCCACTTCTGTCAAGGAGGTCGCTGAAGAGCTAACATTGGCGTTTGGTAAGCAACCCAATGTGCAAGTTACAGGGCAGTTTAGGGTCGGCGATATTCGCCATAACTATGCCGATATTAAACGGTTGAATGAATTGCTCGGGATCCATCCCAAGATTACGTTGAAAGAGGGGCTCAGTCGTTTCGCTGAGTGGGTGCTCCAGCAACCGTTGCCAGAAGATCAGTTGGAAAAGGCAAATCAAGAGTTGCGCGCGCGGAAATTGATGAATTAAGGAGTTCGCCATGGAGCATGACAACCCGGGTTTGTGGCGTCTGTTGCGCGCAGACATCGAGAGGCAGAGGGCATTATTTAATGCTCCTGTTAGCAGGTCTAGGATAAAATTGGCCATGGCTATGATTTCTCCAAGATTTGCCCCCGTGCTCCTCTACAGGCTGGCATATTCAATGAATTCTATTGGCTTGAAAATACCGGCCCGATTTTTTTCTTTATTGAACTATGTCGTCTTTGGCATAGAGATAGCGGCTGTCTGCAAGATTGGTCCAGGTCTCTTTTTTCCCCATACTCAGGGAACTGTCATCGGTGCCGTAAGCATTGGTGCAAACGCCGTTATTTATCAAGGCGTGACGCTTGGAGCCAAGGACCTGGACTTTACCTACGACGCGGATCATCGTCCCGTCATCGGTAACGATGTGGTAATCGGTGCCGGTGCCAAAGTGCTAGGGGGTATAACATTGGATGATAATGTTACCGTGGCGGCCAACTCGGTGTTGCTGACGAGCATGCCGGCAAATGTCATTGCTGCGGGCATGCCTGCAAAAATCGTTAAACAGCGAGCACGCAGTTGTGAATGAATTGCTAAAAAATAAAAACGTCTTATACGTGGCTCCGGTATTTTTCGGTTATGAGTCCGAGATAAAAGGGGCGCTGGAGCAACAGGGCGCCAGTGTCACTTTTCTGTTGGACCGACCGTTCAATTCGCCTTTTCTCAAGGCGCTTACCAAGTTTCGCCACGCGTGGGTAATTGGCGCTGCCGATCGATATTACGAACGTCAGATGAGTACCGTTGATACTGAGTTCGACTACGTTTTTGTTGTCAATGGCCAGACACTCTCCGCTAAAACGCTTTCCACTTGGCGTGAGCGGTATTCAAAGGCAAAATTCATCCTGTACATGTGGGATTCCTTTTCCAATCGCCAACAGACGCTTCGCAATTTAAAGTATTTCGATAGCGTGTTCACGTTCGATAAGAATGACGCTGAGAAATACAATGTCAATTTTCGGCCTCTGTTTTTTTCTGCAGGATTTGGTGCAGCGGTCGAAGTGAAGACACAGTATGATATAAGTTTTATCGGTACGGCTCACACTGATCGGTTTTTTATCGTTGACAAAATAGATCGTCAATTGGGCTCGTCAAAAAGAAAGTATTGGTATCTTTACTTGCAGGCCGACTGGGTTTATTGGTTTTATCGCTGCTTCAATAGCGCTTATCGGAACGCCAAGAAAGCCAATTTTAAATTCGAGTCGATACCCAAAGCCGAGGTTCAGCGCGTTTTTAACGTTTCAAATACTATACTCGATATAGAGCATCCTCAGCAGACTGGTTTGACCATGCGTACTCTGGAAACATTAGGCGCGCGGAAAAAACTGGTAACCACCAACGAAAGCGTTAAACAGTACGATTTTTACTCTGAAGATAATATTTTTGTCATTGATCGTCAAAATCCCGTTATCAGCAGAGCGTTTCTTGAACAACCTTATCAGGCTGTTGATTCCGATATTTATCGTCGTTATAGTCTGGCCGGCTGGCTTGATGAAATTATTATGCTGGTGAACAACAAATGAAAATCCTGGTGACGGGGGCAAGTGGCTTTATTGGACGCTCTTTGTGCCTTCACCTTCAGGCAAAGGGGTTTTCTGTGCGCGCGCTTATGCGCAGCCCCTCGGCGGCGATTGCAGATTACGAATGCCTGTTTGGCGAATTGGACAATGAAGAATTCCTTTCTGAAGCGTTATCCGGTGTAGATGCCGTTGTCCATCTCGCGGGCAGGGCACATCAATTTGGCAAAGCTGCCGAGGATGTCTCGGCGATGTTCAAGGTGAACAGAGACCTCACCCTGAAACTCGCAGCCATTGCGGAAAAACGGGGGGTCAAACGCTTTATTTTCGTCAGCTCTATTGGTGTCAACGGGGCCCAAACAGGGTTAGCGCCTATTGACGAGACAACCCCTGCCAGCCCCGTCAAGGACTATGCCTTATCCAAGTATGAGGCGGAAGTCGGCCTCAGACGTTCATACGTAGAGGGTGCCAGTACGATGGAGTTGGTTATTATCCGTCCTCCTCTCGTTTATGCGGCCAATGCGCCGGGTAATTTCCAACGCCTCTTGAAGCTTGTCAGGACGGGGTTGCCCTTGCCCTTTTCTGGGGTGGCCAATCGAAGAAGCATGATTTCTCTTGATAATCTGACCGATTTCATACGCGTGTGTACCGTTCATCCCAGTGCCGCCGGAGAGTTGTTTTTAGTGTCTGACGATGATGACCTCTCCTTGCCGGAAATCATCGAAGCGCTTTCAGCTGGCATGGGGAAGCGGTCCCGGGTTTTTTACTTTCCCGTAGGGATCATGTATGCGGTCGGCAAACTCGCCGGTAAGCATGCCTTGGTCACCCAGCTATGTGGATCTTTCGTGGTCACCCCTGCGAAGGCCATGAAGGTATTAGGCTGGACGCCACCTTTTTCTTCTCGAGATGAACTTTTCAGGTCGGCGAGAGGATTCTTGTTGTCCGCAGAAAAATGTCGTTCAAGACCGGAATAGTCTGAATAAAGGAGTTTTTGATGCTGTGGTTCGTTTTGCCGGTTATCGCGATTGCTTCTTTCCTGCTGACCTGGATCCTGCGTCGGTACGCTTTGGCTCGCAGTCTTATAGACGTGCCAAATGCCCGAAGCTCCCATACCGCACCTACGCCCAGAGGAGGGGGCGTGGCGATTGTTCTATGCTTCTGCGCAGCCGTGGCGGCATCGTTTTCCCTGGAGATCCTGCCATTGAATCTGGTCGTTGCGCTTCTGGGGTCGGGAGCGTTGGTGGCTATCCTGGGTTTTCTGGATGATCATGGCCATATCGCTGCCAGGTGGCGCCTGTTGGGTCACTTTATCGCTGCGCTATGGGCGTTGTACTGGATTGGTGGCCTCGCGCCTCTTTCCATGTTCGGCGTGAATCTGGAGTTGGGTATTCTTGGCTATGTGGTTGCAGCTTTTTTCTTGGTATGGATGTTGAATCTTTATAATTTTATGGACGGTATCGACGGTATTGCCAGTGTTGAGGCTATAACAGCCTGCGTGAGTGCCGCGCTGCTAGGTTGGTTGCACAGTGATAGCAACCTTGTCGGACCTTTGTTGCTTGCCAGTGCTGTGCTGGGCTTTTTGTGCTGGAATTATCCGCCGGCAAAGATCTTCATGGGTGATGCCGGGAGTGGTTTCCTGGGTATTACGCTGGGCATTTTTGCCCTTCAGTCTGCGTGGATATCGTCTGATTTATTTTTTGCCTGGCTGATCCTGCTCGGGGTGTTTATCGTGGATGCAACAGTGACGCTAATTCGCCGTCTACTGAGAGGAGAGAAGGTCTACGAAGCTCATCGCAGCCACGCCTACCAATTCGCCTCACGGCATTACAAGCAACATTTGCCTGTGACACTGACAGTGGGGGCACTTAACCTGCTGTGGTTATTACCGATGGCTTTTCTGGTGGTTCACGGGATTCTAGAAGGCGTTGTTGGTGTGCTCATAGCGTATGTGCCTTTGCTGATGCTGGCACTAAGGTTTCGAGCTGGCCTGACGGAGAGTACTCACTAGAATTTGTTTTAGGTGTCTGGCCTCTGGACCTTCATCGAGAAGGGGACTGACCGTTCAGCCGTTTTATTAGGTACCAAAGGATTTATGGATAAAATACGAACCTTTTTGCTGGAGCTATCGCGCCGACAGAAGCGCTTGATTCAAGTGTCAGCAGATATCGTTCTGGTCTGGCTAGCGTTATGGCTTTCCTTTGTCGTGCGTTTGGGCGTGGATGCGCTGATCAACCCTTTCACTGCTCATCAAGTACTGTTCTTGAGTGCGCCGGCCATAGCGATTCCCTTGTTTATCCGTTTTGGAATGTATCGCGCGGTGATGAGGTACTTTGGCAATGACGCACTTATCGCCATCATCAAGGCTGTCAGTCTCTCCTCGTTGATTCTGGGTATCGTTGTCTTCTGGTACAGCAATCATCAGAACATCGTACCCAGATCGATCATTTTCAACTATTGGTGGCTGAGCTTGATCATGATCGGCGGCCTGCGTTTGGCAATGCGCCAGTATTTCCTGGGAGACTGGTTCACTGCGGCGCAGCACGTTCCTTTTACGAGCCGTGATGATGGACTGCCGAAGGTCGCCATCTATGGTGCAGGTGCTGCCGGTAACCAACTGGTAGCCGCACTACGCATGGGACGTGTTATGCGTCCGATAGCGTTTATTGATGACGATAGCAGTATTGCCGACCGGGTTATTGCGGGGTTGCAAGTCTACAAGCCAAAAAACATTCAACGCATGATCGATGTCACGGGGGCGCAGGAAATTCTACTGGCCATTCCTTCAGCAAACCGTGTAAGGCGTCGTGAGATACTTGGCTTCCTCGAAGGTTTTCCACTTCACGTGCGCAGCGTTCCCGGCTTTATGGATTTGGCAAGCGGACGGGTGAAGGTTGACGATATCCAGGAAGTCGATATCGCTGACCTGTTGGGCCGTGATGCTGTACCTGCTCAGGAGAGCTTGCTCGAGCATTGCATTAAAGGGCAGGTGGTTATGGTGACCGGCGCCGGTGGCTCGATCGGCTCGGAACTGTGTCGCCAAATACTTGAATTGCGTCCCTCGACATTAATAATGTTCGAGCATAGCGAGTTCAATCTTTATAGCATCTTGTCCGAATTGGAACAGCAGGTCTCTAGAAAGTCTCTATCTGTCCGTCTCTTGCCAATATTGGGTTCGATAACCAATCCACGTAAACTGCTCGACGTGATGAGCGTATGGCAAGTGGATACGGTGTATCATGCTGCAGCTTATAAACATGTTCCTATTGTCGAGCACAATATCGCTGCGGGTGTTCTGAATAACGTCGTCGGAACATTGAATACAGCTCAGGCGGCTCTGCAGGCTGGCGTTGCCAATTTTGTTCTTATTTCTACAGACAAGGCCGTACGTCCTACCAATGTGATGGGTAGTACGAAGCGTCTGGCAGAGCTGACACTGCAAGCACTTAGCCGGGAAATCGCCCCGGTATTATTTGGTGACAACCCGAACGTATCACGTGTTAATAAAACTCGTTTTACCATGGTTCGTTTTGGCAATGTACTCGGGTCGTCAGGTTCGGTCATCCCTTTGTTTCATAAGCAAATAAAGTCTGGGGGGCCGCTTACCGTTACTCATCCGAAAATAACTCGATATTTCATGACCATTCCGGAAGCGGCCCAACTGGTTATTCAAGCCGGGGCCATGGGGATGGGCGGTGATGTTTTTGTATTGGACATGGGTGAACCGGTCAGGATCGTTGAGCTGGCCGAGAAAATGATTCATCTGTCTGGTTTCAGCGTGCGTTCGGAAAAAAATCCCCACGGGGATATCTCCATTGAATTCACGGGGCTGCGGCCAGGAGAGAAGTTGTATGAGGAGTTATTGATAGGCGATAACGTGGCGCAAACTTCTCATCCGATGATTATGAGTGCCAACGAGGATTTCATACCCTGGGATGTGTTAAAGGGAAAGTTGACGGAGTTAATTGCCGCCGTCGAATCAGACGATTACGCGCGCGTACGTCAACTGTTGCGCGATACAGTCAGTGGTTATGCGCCCGATGGGGAGATAGTGGACTGGATTCATCAGCAAAGACGGCTGGAGCCTTGAACAAGAGTAGGGGTGAGTTGATACCCATGGGCACGTCTTCCAGCAATTGAGGACGTGCCCGTTCAGCTTCGCACCGAAGCCGTTCGAGAGCTTGCCTAAACCTGGCTGTGATCTTTATCCTTGCGTTGTAATATTTTTGCTGGGTTACCCACCACCGTGACATTGGCGGGAACCGAGCGGGTGACCACTGCGCCAGCACCAACCATTGCGTTTTCCCCGATAGTTATTCCTGGAAGAATAGTGCAGTTGGCACCCAGTGAGGCTCCTTTGCCTATTACGGTTCTATCGAAGCTTTCAGGATAGACCTTGCTTCTTGGAAAGCGGTCATTAGTGAAGGTGGCGTTGGGGCCAATGAATACGTCGTCTCCGATGGAAACGCCATCCCAAAGTTGAACACCGCATTTGATTGTCACCCGGTCTCCTACGACGACGTCATTCTCGATGAAGACATGGTCGCAAATATTGCAGTCCTCACCGATTTTCGCTCCGGGTAGCAAGTGGGTAAAGGCCCAAACCCGAGTGCCTTTACCTATCTGGGATGTTTCGCATAAAGCGTGTGAATGCACGAAGTAATCTTTGTGATCGCTCATTATTATCCGTTCCATTGGATGGCTGAAGCGCCACCCTTGTGTTGGCATGTTTCGTAGACTGTTGGCTTATAAGCCATTGATGCTGCGCCTGAATAAAATAACCGCTCAATTTTTTCTGTGCTACAGGCAGAAGCTAAATAGTTTTCTGGCTGTCGATAAACGCAAGAGTAGGGTCATTTCAGCGTATTTCTCAGCTCAAGGTGGTGAACCTTGATGTGTTTTTGTCATCACTGCTTCCCTTGCGTGGGGGCCTCTGGCATAGCGTAATTTCAAGTGAGGTCTGAGGCTTAACAAATACTCATCGTTATTACATTTTTTGCAACGCTCGCTTTTTTGACAGGCTCCCATCATCGCCTAAGTTTGGAATGCAGCTTCACAAAGCTGCTTTCTCTTGACGATATCAAGGAGCTTCATTTTATGCGTAAAGGATATTTCTACCCTCTGATTTTTGCTCTCCTGGCCAATGCCTCAATCGCAGCAAACGCGACCGCGGCGGGCAAGCCTGAGGTGGCAGCGCCTCCCGTGGCGCAAAGCTCCCTGCCTTCGCAGGACGGCAAGGTACGTCTAAACGAGGCAGATGCCGCGACGCTTCAGCGCGAGCTGACCGGGATAGGTAAGGCGAAGGCTGAGGCGATTGTTGCATATCGTGAGAATAATGGAGCTTTTTCGTCGGTAGACGAGTTACTGGAGGTCAAGGGAATTGGCAAGGCAATCCTGGACAAGAATCGAGATAAACTGGAAGTGAATTGAGCTGAGGCGAAAGGAAAAGGCCAGTCGAATTGGACTGGCCTTTTCCGTTTATTTTATAGAGGTCCGCTCAAGTCGGCTCATGGAGCGGATTGCCCATTGCTGGCAATGGTTGGCAATTCAAAACTGAAGCATGACATTGAAGTTGACCTGACCGTTCATATCCCGTTGGTGTAGCAGGCTGATAGCATCATCGGCTGCTTGCTCACAGGCAATCAAGGAGCCTTGCCATGTACAAAGACTACCCCGCCGCTTATCAGGTAAGTAAAGGTTCCGCGTTGCAAGTGGACAAGCCCTTTTACGACCGAATCCGATCCCAACAGGACCAGCGTACGCTGATCGAGCAGTTCGAGGTCCCCATCCGCACCGGCCGAGCTTGGCACGTACCCGCCGGTCATGTGTTCCGCGTCACGACCCCGGTGGGCCCGCAGGTGGGGGACTTCAACGTCTGGAACGCCCACGACCCACGGGAGCGCCTGTGGGCGGCGCGCACGCGCCAACTTCAGGGCGCCCATGTCAGCACTCATGATCGGTTGTGGTCTAACCTGCCATTCCTGCGGCCGCTGGTGACAATCACCGATGACAGCCTGGCAGGCTATGGCATCGACGAGCATGGCGGACGACTGCACGATCTGCTGGGTACGCGCTGTGATCCCTATGTGAACAAGATGCTGACCGGCGAGGATTTCCACCATCACTGCCATTCGAACCTGACCCGTGCCGTGTTGCCCCACGGCCTGACGGAGTTCGACGTGCACGACGTACTGAATATTTTCCAGTGCACCGGGCTCAACCATGACGACATGTACTTCATGAAGGCCTGTCCGGCGCAGAAAGGGGATTACCTGGAATTCTTTGCCGAGATCGATCTGTTGTGTGCACTGTCCACCTGCCCGGGGGGCGACCTGTCGCTGGCCATGTGGGGGCCGGATGCGCAGGATCCCCTCAGCGTCTGCCGTCCATTGGGTGTGGAGATCTATCGTTTGGAGGAGTCATTGCTGCAGGGCTGGAGCCAGCCTGAGCGGGCGGCGTACAACGGGATGCATGGCTTGCACATCGCCAAGGCGGATTGGGAGAAGTAACGCAGTAGGCGGACAGAACGTGGCCTTCTGTGGCGAGGGGATTTATCCCCGCTGGGGCGCGTAGCGCCCCCTTTTAAACCCCCCCGTCGATCAGATAGACCGCGTGACAGGTTTTGGGGCTGCTGCGCAGCCCAACGGGGATAAATCCCCTCGCCACAAAAGTGTTGTGTCAGGCAATACTCCACAGTGTTGTGCCAGCCAGCCAGCCAGCCAGCCAGCCAGCACTCAACGATCCTTGGCTTCTTTCGCATCCATTTCCGCGTTGCGCTCGGCAACACGCTTGCGCTGTTCGTCCGTCAATTCGACCTTGTTGGCGGTGTCGCGCAGCATCATCAGACCACCAACGATCGAGCCGATTGCAACAATCAGAATCAACCAGGCATACCAGGGCATAGGGCTCTCCTTGAGGGTGCGAGGGACGAACGAGTATTTCGCCGTTCCATCGCACCTACCACTTATGAGCGAAGGTTGTTCGCAGTGGTTCCATACTACGCCCGTTCGGCCGGCTTCACCTCAAAGCCCGGTCAGCATCGCATCGGCGGGCGCGTCTGCGCGCAATTGTGCGGTGAGGATGAAGTAGACGAAGCCTGCCGCCATGAACCCGAGGAAGATCAGCCCGATCAGTGCGTTGAACCAGGCCATCGCCACCAGGCACACCAGCGCCAGCAACAGGGCGATCCCCGGCACGATCGGATAACCCGGTGCGCGGAAAGTACGTTCCAGGTTGGGCTCGGTTTTACGTAGCTTGAACAGGCTGAGCATGCTCATGATGTACATGACGATGGCACCGAACACGGCCATGGTGATCATCGCCGCGGTCAGGGTCATGCCGCCGAGGTTGATCAGACCGTCGCTGTAGATCGCGGCAATGCCGATCAGTCCACCGGCGATGATTGCCCGGTGCGGGGTCTGGAAGCGTGACAGTTTGGCCAGGGAGGCGGGCAGGTAGCCGGCGCGGGCCAGGGCGAAGAACTGCCGCGAGTAGCCCAGGATGATCCCGTGGAAACTCGCCACCAGGCCGAACAGGCCGATCCACACCAGCATGTGCAGCCAGCCGGAGCTTTCGCCGACCACGGTTTTCATGGCTTGGGGCAAGGGATCGTTGATGTTCGACAGGGTGCGCCAATCGCCGACGCCGCCAGCCAGGAACATCACGCCCATCGCCAGGAACACCAGGGTCAGGATGCCGCTGATGTAGGCCTTGGGAATCGTGCGTTTCGGGTCCTTGGCCTCTTCGGCGGCCATGGCCGCACCTTCGATGGCCAGGAAGAACCAGATGGCGAAGGGAATCGCGGCGAACATGCCGGCAATGGCCGGTGCGCCGAACACATCCGAACCGGCCCAGCCGTTCAGGGCGAAGCTGCTGAAACTGAACGCCGGGGCCACGACGCCCATGAACACCAGCAGTTCGGCCACCGCCAGGACGCAGACAATCAACTCGAACGTCGCCGCCAATTTGACCCCGAGGATGTTCAGGCCCATGAACACGATATAGGCGCCGACTGCGGCGTGTTTCGGGTCCAGCGCCGGGAACTGCACGTTCAGGTAGGCGCCGATGGCCAGGGCAATGGCTGGCGGCGCGAAGACGAATTCGATCAGTGTCGCCAGCCCTGCAATCAATCCGCCTTTCTCGCCGAAGGCGCGACGGCTGTAGGCAAACGGCCCACCAGCATGGGGAATGGCGGTGGTCAGCTCGGTGAAACTGAAAATGAAGCAGGTGTACATGGCCGCCACCATAAAGGACGTCACCAGGAAACCTAGCGTCCCGGCCACGCCCCAGCCATAGCTCCAGCCGAAATACTCGCCGGAAATCACCAGGCCGACGGCAATGCCCCATAAATGCAGGGTGCCCAGGGTGGGTTTGAGTTGTGTGTTCATCGGTGGCTCCCCTCGATCCATAGCAAAAGCGCTGGGAGGGGCAGTGCAGTGGGCGTGCCAGTGTGGCGGGGGCGGTCGTAATGGGTGAAATCGTGTCGTATCGGGGATGTTCGCTGCCGGATGGCCTGGTTTTGTGCCCCAGTTCAGAGCGTCGGCACCTGTCCAGGCCTCATCGCGAGCAAGCTCGCTCCCATAGGAGGTACAGTGGACAACAGATCAAAATGTGCGAGCGAGCTTGCTCGCGATAGGGCCAGCCCAGCCAACCAACCCCTCATTTTTTACACTTTCTTTATCCCCCACGCCCTCTCTCGATCTCGTTCCTTTACAGCCTCCCTGCCGACAATCACCCCACACACGGCACGACGCCGTACCACGGAGAAATCCCATGAGTGTTCTGGACGGGGTGTCGCTGCTGCTGGCAGTGGCGCTGTTCATTTATCTGCTGGTTGCGCTGTTGCGCGCCGATCGGAACTAGGAGCGGCTATGCACGGTTATGACTACGGGCTGATCCTCGCCTTTTTCGCCCTGGTGCTGATTCCGGCACCGTTTCTGGGGCGTTTTTACTACCGGGTGATGGAAGGCCAGCGCACCTGGCTTTCCCCGATCCTCGGCCCGGTGGAGCGCGGTTGCTATCGCCTGGCCGGTGTCGATTCCAGCGCTGAGCAGAGCTGGCAGAAATACACCCTGGCCATGTTCGCGTTCAACCTGGCGGGTTTTGTGTTGCTGTTTGCGATTCTGCTGCTGCAGGGACATCTGCCCCTCAATACCGAGCAACTGCCCGGCATGGAGTGGACCCAGGCCTTCAACACGGCCGTGAGTTTCATGACCAACACCAACTGGCAGTCCTACAGCGGCGAAGCGTCCCTGAGCTACCTGAGCCAGATGGTCGGCCTGACCGTGCAGAACTTCGTCAGCGCCGCCACCGGACTGGCCGTGCTGGTGGCGCTGTGTCGCGGGATCGGGCGCAAGTCCGCCACGACGCTGGGTAATTTCTGGGTCGACATGACCCGCGCCACCCTCTACGGGTTGTTGCCGCTGTGCCTGCTGCTGGCGTTGTTCCTGGTCTGGCAGGGCGTGCCGCAGACCTTCGCGCACTATGTGCACGGGGTCACGATGCAGGGCGCCGACCAGGTCATCCCGCTGGGGCCGGCCGCCAGCCAGATCGCGATCAAGCAATTGGGTACCAACGGCGGCGGTTTCTTCGGCGTCAACTCGGCCCACCCGTTCGAAAACCCGACGGCCTGGAGCAATCTGTTCGAGCTCGCGTCGATCATCCTGATTCCCGCCGCGCTGGTGTTCACGTTCGGTCATTACGTCAAGGACCTGCGTCAGAGCCGCGCGATCATCGCCTGCATGCTGGCGCTGTTCCTGATCGGTGGCGCGACGTCGTTGTGGGCCGAATACCAGCCCAACCCGGCCCTGAACGACCCAGCCGTCGAACAGACCGCGCCGCTGGAAGGCAAGGAAACGCGCTTCGGCACCACCGCCACGGTGCTCTGGTCGGTGACGACCACGGCAGCGTCCAACGGCTCGGTCAACGCCATGCATGACAGTCTCAACCCGCTCAGTGGCATGGTGGCCCTGGTGAACATGATGGTCGGCGAGGTGATCTTCGGCGGCGTCGGGGCCGGGCTCTACGGGATGCTGTTAAACGTGTTGATCGCTGTGTTCCTGGCTGGCTTGATGATCGGTCGCACCCCGGAATACTTGGGCAAGAAGCTGGGCGCCCGAGAGGTGCAACTGTTGGTGGCAACCCTGCTGGTGATGCCCGTCAGTGTGTTGGTGCTGGGTGCCGTCGCCGCGAGCCTGCCCGGGCCTGCCGCAGCGGTGAGCAACCCGGGTGCCCACGGGTTCAGCCAGTTGTTGTACGCCTACACCTCGGCGGGAGCGAACAACGGTTCGGCATTCGGCGGGTTCGGCGCCAACACACCTTTCCACAACCTGATGCTGGGCCTGGGCATGTTGATCGGCCGGTTCGGCTACATCCTGCCGGTGCTGGCATTGGCCGGCAGCCTGGCCTTGAAGAAAACCGCGCCGATTGGCCAGAACAGCTTTCCCACCCACGGCCCGCTGTTCGTGACCTTGTTGACCGTGACCATCCTGCTGGTGGGCGGCTTGACCTTCCTGCCGACCCTGGCGCTGGGGCCGATTGCCGAACACTTGAGCATGGGCTTCTGAGGATCTGATGATGAATATGCCGATGAGCAAAACCGTCGCCGTCAAGGCGCCGGAACAACCGAAGACCCACCTGTCGGCCCTCTGGCGGCCGGCGCTGGTGCAAGCTTTCGTCAAGCTCGATCCCCGCCAGTTGCACCGGGCCCCGGTGATGCTGGTGGTGGAACTGACCGCGATCCTCACCACCGTGTTGTGCTTCATTCCGGACACTACGGTGCCGACCTTCGTCGCCGCGCAGATTGCGCTGTGGCTTTGGTTCACCGTGCTGTTCGCCAACTTCGCCGAAGCCTTGGCCGAAGGGCGCGGCAAGGCCCGGGCCGACAGCCTCAAGGCCGGCAGCGAAGGCCTCAACGCACGTCGCCAGACTGCCAGCGGGTTCGAAACAGTCCCCGCCACTCGTCTGCGCAAAGGCGATGTGGTACGCGTCGAGGCCGGCGACATGGTCCCCGGCGACGGTGAGGTGATCGAAGGCATCGCTGCGGTCAACGAGGCGGCGATCACCGGCGAATCGGCACCGGTCATCCGCGAGTCCGGCGGCGACCGCTCGGCCGTCACCGGCAATACGCGGCTGGTCTCTGACTGGCTGCTGATACGCATCACCAGCAATCCCGGCGAATCCACCCTGGACCGCATGATCGCTTTGGTGGAAGGCGCCAAGCGCCAGAAAACGCCGAACGAGGTGGCGTTGGATATCCTGCTGATCGGCCTGACGCTGATCTTCCTGTTGGTGGTGGTGACGCTGCAACCGTTCGCCCATTTCGCCAACGCCAGCCTGCCGCTGGTGTTTCTGGTGGCGCTGTTGGTCACCTTGATTCCCACCACCATCGGCGGGCTGCTGTCGGCCATCGGCATCGCCGGGATGGACCGGTTGGTGCGCCTGAACGTGATCGCCAAATCCGGCCGTGCGGTCGAGGCGGCGGGAGACGTGCATGTGTTGATGCTGGACAAGACCGGCACCATCACCTTTGGCAATCGGCGTTGTACGGCGGTCTATGCCGCCCCTGGTGTGAGTGCCAAGGAACTGGCCGAAGGCGCGTTGTTCGCCTCGTTGGCTGACGACACGGCCGAGGGCAAGTCCATCGTCGAGTACCTGCGAGGTTTGCACCCACAGCCCGAGCCAGGCGTCGACGCACTCACGGCCGTACCGTTCAGTGCCGAAACCCGTCTGTCCGGGGTCGACTATCAGGGGCGCATCTACCGCAAGGGTGCCGTGGATTCGTTGCTGGATTTCATCGGCCTTGCACGCAATGAATTGCCGCCGGCCCTGGCGCGGGAAGTCGACAAGATCGCCCAGAGCGGCGGTACGCCGTTGCTGGTGTGCGCGGACGGCAAGCTGCTCGGCGCTATCCATCTCAAGGACGTGGTCAAGCCCGGCATCCGTGAGCGTTTTGGCGAGCTGCGCAAGCTGGGGATTCGCACGGTGATGGTCACCGGCGACAACCCGCTGACTGCCGCCGCGATTGCCGCCGAGGCCGGTGTCGACGACGTGCTGGCGGAGGCCACGCCGGAGAAAAAACTGGCGCGTATCCGTCACGAACAAAATGACGGTCGGCTGGTGGCCATGTGCGGCGACGGCGCGAACGACGCCCCGGCCCTGGCCCAGGCCGATGTCGGCATGGCAATGAACGACGGCACCCAGGCCGCGCGGGAAGCGGCCAACATGGTCGACCTCGACAGCGACCCGACCAAACTGCTCGACGTGGTGCAGATCGGCAAGGAGCTGTTGGTGACCCGTGGGGCGCTGACCACCTTTTCCATCGCCAACGACATCGCCAAGTATTTCGCCATCCTGCCGGCCCTGTTCGCGTCGATTTATCCACAGCTCGGCGTGCTGAACGTGATGCACCTGAGCAGCCCGCAGAGCGCGATTTTGTCGGCCATTGTCTTCAACGCCTTGATCATCGTCGTGCTCATCCCTCTGGCCCTGCGCGGCGTGCGCGTGCAAGCGGCAAGCGCGGCGGCGCTGTTGCGGCGCAATCTGTTGATCTATGGCCTGGGCGGGATCGTGGTGCCGTTCGTGGGGATCAAGGCGATCGATATGTTGCTGACGGCGTTGCACCTGGTTTGAGTTCACCATTTGTGGGAGCAAGGCTTGCCCGCGATGAACGATGACGCGGTCTTGCTTGGGATCGAAGTGTCTGCATCGCGAGCAAGCTTTGCTCCCACAAGGCGATTCCCAGGATTTACTTCAATCGAGGATTTTGAAATGTCCACTCTGATTCGCCCGGCCTTGAGCCTGTTATTGCTGATGAGCCTGATCACCGGTGTCGCCTACCCACTGGTGGTCACCGGCGTGGCGCAAGTCGCCTTTCCCACCCAAGCCAACGGCAGCCTGATCGTCGATGCCGCCGGCAAGGTCCGTGGCTCGACGCTGATCGCCCAGGATTTCACCGGCGATGCCTGGTTTCATCCACGGCCATCGGCCGGTGCCTTCGCCACGGTCGCCAGCGGTGCCAGCAATTTCTCCCCGAGCAATCCGGCCCTGGCCACACGAGTGATCGACGACGCCCGCAAACTTCAGGTGCCTGGTCAGGGCCCGGTGCCGCTGGCATCGCTGACCACCTCCGGCAGCGGGCTGGATCCGCACTTGCCTCCGGCGGCAATTGCCTATCAACTGGCGCGTGTCGCCGCCGCGCGCAACCTGCCGGCCTCGACCTTGCAGCAATTGCTCGACGACAACATCGAGCAACCCCTGGTGGGCCCACCGGTGGTGAATGTGCTGGCGCTGAACCTGGCCCTGGAAAAACTGTAGAACCTGTGGGAGCGAGCTTGCTCGCGATGAGGGTGTATCAGTCACCATCAATGTTCGCTGAGCTGCCGCTATCGCGAGCAAGCTCGCTCCCACAGGATGGCTGAACCCATTCGAAACAAGAGAATCCCCAGCATGAGCGACTCCGGCCGCGCCGACGCACTGTTAGCCAATCTGCCCCGCAACGGCCGTGGCCGGCTCAAGGTCTTTCTTGGCGCGGCCCCCGGTGTCGGCAAGACCTACGCCATGCTGCAAGCGGCTCACACCCAACTGCGCCAAGGCGTGACGGTCATCGCCGGGGTGGTGGAGACCCACGGCCGAAGCGAAACCGAAGCGCTGCTCGGCGGCCTGGCGCAGCAGCCGTTGGTGCGCTCGGAATATCGCGGGGTGATGCTCGAGGAAATGGATCTCGACGGCTTGCTCGCCGCCCGGCCGCACCTGGTCCTGGTGGACGAACTGGCCCACAGCAACGCCCCCGGCAGCCGTCATGCCAAGCGCTGGCAGGACATTCAGGAACTGCTCGCGGCGGGCATCGACGTCTATACCACGGTCAATGTCCAGCATCTGGAAAGCCTCAACGACCAAGTACGCGGCATCACCGGCGTGCAGGTACGCGAGACGTTGCCGGACTGGGTCCTGCAGGAAGCCGATGAACTGCTGCTGATCGACCTGCCACCCCGTGAGCTGCTGGAGCGTCTGCGCGATGGCAAGGTCTACGTGCCGGAACAGGCCCGGGCGGCGATCGATGCGTTTTTCTCCCAGACCAACCTGACCGCGTTGCGTGAGCTGGCGATGCAGACCGCCGCCGCCCAGGTCGACAATGATCTGGCCCTGGGCTATCGACAACTGGGCCAGGCCGCGCCGGCGGTGCGCGGGCGCTTGCTGGTGGGGGTGGACGGTGATGTGCAGGCTGAACGCCTGGTGCGCCATGCCAGCCGCGTCGCCCAGCGTCGACATTTGCCGTGGAGCCTGGTGCACGTGGACAACGGCAGCGCCCGTGACGAGGCCTCGCGCCAGCGCCTGCAGAATGCCCAGCAACTGGCTGAACGCCTCGGCGGCGAAGTGGTGCTGCTGCGGGCCGGCGAAGTGGCCAGGACGCTGATCCAGCACGCCAGCGAACGTCGCGCCACGCTGGTGCTGGTGGGCCAGTCCCGGCCGCGCCTGCGCCGACGGCTGTTTGGCGGCGGCCTCGCTTCGCGCCTGCTGCGCGATGCCCGGGGCCTGGAAATCAATGTGTTGGACAGCGATGAGCAACCGCGTCCCGCCCGCGTGCACTCAGGCGCCGTCCAGACCAGATTCGATTATGTGCTGGCGTTGCTGGCGACCGTGGTGGCCAGCGCATTGGCCTGGGGAATCTCGGGATTGCTGGCCTTGCCCAATATCTCCCTGGTGTTCCTGATGGCGGTGTTGCTGGTGGCCGTACGCAGCAGCCTCGGCCCGGCGCTGGCCTGCGCGGCGCTGTCGTTCCTGGCCTATGATTTCCTGTTCATACCGCCGAATTTTTCCCTGACCATCCAGCGCGAAGAAGACGTGCTGACGCTGGTGTTTTTCCTGCTCATGGCGGCCCTGACCGGCAACCTGGCCGCTCGCCAGCGCCGCCAGTTGCAGGCCCTGCGCGACACCCAACAGGAAACCGGCGAACTGCTGGACCTGTCCCGCAAACTCACTGCCGCCACCGACCGCCAGGCCGTGATCAGCGCCGCCGCGCAGCATCTCAACGGTTGGCACGACTTGCAGCTATGCCTGCTCGACCGCGACAGCCAGGGCGGTTGGAAAGTCGAAAGCGGCGAGCCGTTGACCCTCACCGAGGCCGAGCGCGCGGCGGCCGACTGGTCCTGGCAGCACGATCAGTCGGCCGGCGCCGGCACCGGGACACTGCCTTCCGGGCGTTGGTGGTGGTGGCCGTTGTCGGCGGAGGGCGGGCCGCTGGCCTTGCTGGGTGTCTGTCCGAAAGAAGGCCAGCCCCTGAGTGGTCAGCGTCGCCGTTTGCTGGCGGCCCTCAGCCAGCCATTGGCCCAGGCGCTGGCTCGGGCGCAACTGGCCCAGGACCTGGAAGCGGCGCGCCTGCATGGCGAAACCGAGCAACTGCGCAGCGCTTTGCTGGCTTCCGTGTCCCACGATCTGCGCACACCGCTGACCGCCATGCGCGGCAGCATCGACAGCCTGTTGGCGCTGGGGGAGGCGATCCCGCTGGCCGATCGTCGCGAGCTGCTCGAAGGTACCCGCGATGAAGCCGAGCGGTTGGATCGCTACATCCAGAACTTGCTGGACATGACTCGTCTCGGCCACGGCGCCCTGAAGCTGGCGCGGGACTGGGTGGCGCCGGCTGACATCGTTGGCAGTGCGCTGAATCGCCTGCGAGCGGTGTTGGCGCCCCTGGCGCTCACGGTCGAGGTGCCGGCTGAATTGCCCTTGTTGTATGTGCATGCAGCGTTGATCGAGCAGGCCCTGGTGAACGTGCTGGAGAACGCGGCGCGGTTCTCGCCAGCCCAAGGACGCCTGCTGCTGTGTGCCGGGGCGACCGCCAACGAGGTGTTTTTTGCCGTGGCCGATGAAGGCCCCGGGATTCCTGAAGAGGAGCGGGAGAAAATCTTCGATATGTTCTACACCGCCGCGCGCGGTGATCGGGGCGGGCAGGGCACAGGCTTGGGATTGGCGATCTGCCAGGGCATGGTCGGTGCCCACGGCGGGCGAATCAGCGTGGCCGATGGCCTCGACGGACGCGGCACCTGCATCACGTTGCACTTGCCGTTGCAGGCGCAACCGGGCATGGACGATGAAGCTTGAGCCTGGCTGAGATACTCTCTTGTCACTTGCGTGCCTTTCCACTGGATTGCAACGAACGAACCCCATGAGCCAGACCGCGACCCTTTTGGTCATCGATGACGAACCGCAGATCCGCAAATTCTTGCGCATCAGCTTGAGCTCCCAGGGCTACAAGGTGCTGGAAGCCGGCACCGGCGCCGAAGGGCTGGCCCAAGCGGCGCTGAACAAGCCCGATCTGCTGGTGCTCGACCTGGGCCTGCCGGACATGGACGGCCAACAGGTGTTGCGCGAGTTTCGCCAATGGTCGACGGTGCCGGTGCTCGTGCTCTCGGTGCGGGCCAGCGAAGCGCAGAAAGTCGAGGCGTTGGACAACGGCGCCAACGATTACGTCACCAAGCCGTTCGGCATCCAGGAATTCCTCGCCCGTATCCGCGCGTTGTTGCGCCAGGCCCCGGCCGGCGAGCCACAGGAAGCCGCGCTGAAATTCGGCCCGCTGACGGTGGACCTGGCCTATCGACGGGTGCTGCTGGACGGCACCGAAGTGGCCCTGACCCGTAAGGAATACGCAGTCCTGGCGCAACTGGCGCGGCACCCGGGGCGGGTCATCACCCAGCAGCAATTGCTCAAGGACATCTGGGGCCCGACCCACACCGAAGACAGTCACTACCTGCGGATCGTGGTCGGTCACCTGCGCCAGAAGCTGGCCGACGACCCGACCCGGCCGCGGTTCATCGTGACCGAGGCGGGGGTGGGGTATCGGTTGTTGGGGGAGGGTGGGCTTTAGTTCTGTGTTGTCCGGGCTGCCGTCATCGCGAGCAAGCTCGCTCCCACAGGGTTCAGTGGGAGCGAGCTTGCTCGCGATGAGGCCCCCACAGCCAGCGCAAATGCCTAGTTCTGTTCACGCTCATAGCGATCCAGGGTATCGCTGGCAATCTCCCGCCCCAGGGCGATCAACTCCGGCGCCTTGTAGAACTCGAAAAAACGGCACACCCGTTTCGGCACGTTGATCAGCACATCCGGCGGGTAACCGGCGATCTTGTACTGGGCCAGCGAGGTCTGCATCACTTCGAAACTCTGGTTGATCAAGTCCAGCAACGAAGCCGGGCCGACGTTATCGATGATGAATGAACCGGTGGCGGATTTCGGTGCGCCTTCGTTCTCTGGCGCGGCAGCCGGTTGTTGGCCCTCGGGCTCGGCCGAGTCGATCCACGGGTTGATCTCGGCGGCCTCGGCCTTCAAGGCTTCTTGCTCCAGCAGCAACAGCTGCTCGGCCTGCTTGCGGCGAAACGGCAGGCGCGAGCCCAGGGAACTGACCAGGGTGTCGAAGCGGCGCCTGAACGCGGCGGGGCGCGGGATCACCGGTAATCGGTACTGTTTCTGGTTGGTGGCGTTGAGGTTGACCGCGATGATCAAGTCGCAGTGGCTCGACACCACCGGCACGATCGGCAACGGATTGAGCAGGCCGCCATCCACCAGCATGCGATTGCCTTGCATCACGGGTGTGAACAGGCTGGGAATCGCCGCTGAGGCGCGCATCGCCTGGTGCAGGCAGCCTTCCTGGAACCAGATTTCCTGCTGGTTGGTCAGGTCGGTCGCGACGGCGGTGTAGGGGATGCGCAGCTCTTCGATGTTGAGCTCGCCGACGATCTTGCGGATCTGCCCAAAGACCTTCTCGCCACGAATCGCCCCCAGGCGAAAACTGACGTCCACCAGGCGCAGGACATCCAGGTAATCCAGGCTTTCGATCCAGTTGCGATACTCATCGAGCTTGCCCGCCGCATAGATCCCACCCACGACAGCTCCCATGGAACAGCCAGCGATGCAGGCAATGTCGTAGCCACGTCGTTCGATTTCTTCGATCACCCCGATATGGGCATAGCCCCGGGCGCCACCCGAGCCCAATACCAATGCGACACGTTTTGTCATGACCCGGCCTCTTGTCGAACAGACTTCAACAATGCACTCATCGACGGCTCGGCTCAATCGTTGTGGCGCGGACGTCGTTTTTTGACACGCTGCGACGGCATTTGCGTATGCTCGGCCACACTTGAATTTACGCGGTCAAGCAAGGCACTTTTCGCCGTTGCCACCGTCTTAACAGCACGACTGTTGACCTGACCTGAGGTGTTATTGATGAAAGCCCGGATCCGCCTGCCTTTGGTGGCATCTTTGATGATTTTGGCCCTGGCCGGTTGCGCAGGTAAAACCGCTTACCGCGACAGTTGCGGCAGCCAGCTCGACAGCGCCTGGCGTGAACTGGACCTGGCCAAGGCCGAAGGCTTTGCCGGCACCGTCAGCTACTCCAAGGCCTTGTCCCTGCTGACGGGCGCCAAGACCCAGCAGCAATTCGAAGCGTTCGAAGGCTGCTCCAAGAAAGCCGAGAAGGCGCGTTTCTACATCCGCGAATCCCGCGCGGGACGATAAAGGCAGCGACAAGCAATCGGCTGCAAGCTACAAGGGAAGGGGGCAGAATCTTTTTTCACGGGTAGCTTGCGGCTTGACGCTCAACGCTGTGTACGGAGTACGTCCATGATCGATCGGCTGGTGGCCCGCATATTGGGCCTGGAAGTCCGCCTGTTGGCCTGTCAGGCCCGCTTGAATGCCCACACCGACAGCGAAGCGCTGCATGACCTGCGGACCACGGTGCGCCGTTTGCGCAGCCTGCTTCGTCCGCTGCGTGGGTTGCCCGGTGTCGAACAACTGGAAACGGCGGCTTCGGCGGTGGGCACCCTGACCACGCCCCTGCGCGACCGGGAGGTGTTGGCGGCCTACCTTGAACAACATGGCCTGGCCGAGGCGGCGCGGCGACGCCAGATACAAATGGCCGATGCCTATCCCGCCGTGGCCGCGAGTGTTGAGCTGGCCCAGTTGCTGATGATGCTCGATGCCTTTCCGCGCTTCGTTCGCGCCGCCCAGCGCGAGGGGCTGCTGAAGGGCTTGCGCAAACGCATCGAAAAGCGCCTGGACAAACAGTGGAAGAAACTCGGCGAAGCCCTGCGTGATCCCGCCCATGATCGCCACCGGTTGCGCCTGCTGATCAAGCGCGTGCGCTACGCCATCGAAGCTTACCCTGAGCTCGACCGCCTGCCCGAAGCCGCCATGCCACGGCTCAAGTCCGCCCAGGGTGCGCTGGGTGACTGGCACGATTGCTGGCAATGGCTGGCCAGGGCCAAGGAAGAAACCGATCTGCAAGCTTGCGTGCCCACCTGGCACGCCACGATGGAAAAGGCCGAGGCCAAGTCCGACAAGGTGCTCGACAAGCTGATTGCCAGTTGCTTCGAAAAGTCCTGAATCCACCCCGTTTCCCCTTGTGGGAGCGAGCTTGCTCGCGATGGCGGTGTATCAGTCAACCTGTATGCAAACTGACCCGCCGCCATCGCGAGCAAGCTCGCTCCCACAGTGGGGTTGGGGGGATTCAAGATCCTCGGCTTTTCTGCCAGCCTCTTTGGCCGGAATGAGCCCTGTGCCGCCCTGCCTGGGCTGGTTAAGATGCCGTCATCTTTTTCCCCCGTTTTCGAGGTCGTCATGCGCTTTTCCGAGTTGATCGATGCCGTGCGCCGGCAGCCAGGTGCGGTGACCATCGCGCCAGAGTGGGGCCAGGGCCGGGCCAGTTTTGGCGGGTTGGTGGCGGCGCTGCAATATGAGGCGATGCGTGCCCAGGTGCCGGCGGATCGCCCGGTGCGTTCCCTGGCGATTACCTTCGTCGGCCCGGTCGAGCCCGACGTGCCGGTCAGTTTCGAAGTCGACGTGTTGCGAGAAGGCAAGGCGGTAAGCCAAGTGCTGGGGCGCGCCGTGCAGAACGGTCAGGTGGTGACCGTGGTGCAAGGCAGCTTTGGTGCCTCGCGCTCGTCCGTGGTGGCGGTGCAGGCCGATCCCGCGCCGGAATTCAAGAGCGTGGAGCAATCCCAGGAGCTGCCTTACGTCAAGGGCATGACCCCGGAGTTCATGCGGCACCTGGCGATGCGCTGGAGCGTCGGCGGCGTGCCATTCAGCGGTAATAAATCCCGAAGCATGGGCGGCTGGGTGCGCTTGCGTGGCGATGTGCAGGAGGAGCCGCTGAACGAAAGCCATATCCTGGCCTTGGTGGACGCCTGGCCCCCGGCGTTGTTGCCTCACCTCTCGCAAATGGCCCCGGGCAGCACGCTCACGTGGACCATCGAGTTCGTCCAGCCGCTGCTGGACCTCACGACGCTGGACTGGTGCAAGTACCTGGCCGAGATCGAACATGCCCAGGACGGCTACGGCCATGTTGCCGCGAAGTTCTGGAGCGCCGATGGCCGCTTGATCGCCCTGAGCCGGCAGACGGTAACGATCTTTGGTTAAGGCCGCTTCGGCTAAGGTTTACGGTGGTGACGGTGGCGATCACGCCAGGCGCGCCACCAGCCACCGCTGAGAAAGAACCGCGGAAAAGTCAGGAACTGTTCCACCAACAGGCGTGACACGGCATCCTTGCGATCGCTGAACGGCTCGGAGGCCTGGGCCTCGAGGCTGTGTCCGTGACGCTGCAGGCCGAGTGCCGCGAGCAGGCCGATGACGCCGATGGCGATGTCCCCCAGGCTCAAGCTGAACACGCCCGTCACAATCAGCAGAAAGGCGATGATGAACAGTGGCACGGCAATCAGGTGCAACACCAGGTTGGTGGGGTGGCGATGATTGTCGGGGTAGGCGCGCCATTGCCAGGCTGGAAGATTGGGGTGACGTTTGCCCATGATGCTATTCCCTCGATTCGTGTGCGCTGATGCTTGAAGAATAGGTGCCTGCAAGGGCGACTGCGAATCGAGGTTGGTTATCGAGGCGATAGCGTTTCAAAGGTTACATTTGAGTTGACTGTACTGGCCTCTTCGCGAGCGAGCTCGCTCCCACATGAGGGGCCGTCGGGCTCACAAACTTTTGTGTCCGACTCGATCCCATGTGGGAGCGAGCTTGCTCGCGAAGGCGTCCTCAAAGTTTGAGCTGCCCGATCGCCTTGCTCAACTCGCCCGCCAACGTTGCCAATTCATCGCTGGTGGTGGCTGAATCGACGGTCTGGCGCACGGTGTTTTCGGTCACATCGCGAATGCTCACCACCGCCCGGTTCATTTCCTCGGCGACGTGGCTTTGTTGCTCGGCCGCGACCGCGATCTGGGTGTTGCTCTCGCGCATTTGGGCCACCGCTGCGGTGATCTGTGCCAGCGCGTCGCCGGCCTCGCGGGCCTGTTGCACGCAATCGTCGGCCTTGAGCGAACTCTCCTGCATGAAGTCCACCGCGTCCCGGGTGCCGGCTTGCAGGGCCGCGACCATGAGGGTGATTTCATCCGTGGAGGCCTGTACCCGCTTGGCCAGGTTGCGCACCTCGTCGGCCACCACGGCAAAACCTCGGCCCATTTCCCCGGCCCGCGCCGCTTCGATGGCCGCGTTCAGGGCCAGCAGGTTGGTTTGCTCGGCGATGCTGTGGATCACATTGACCACGCCGTTGATCTTCTGACTGTCTTCGGCCAGGCGCTGGATCATTTCGGCAGTCTGCTGCACGCCCGACGACAATCCGGTGATCGACAGTTGCACCCGACCAACCACTTCGTGACCGTTGCCAGCCAGGGTGTCGGCGGTTTTCGACAGGTCGCGGGTGGCGCCGGCGTGCTGGGCGATGTGATAAACCGTGGCGGACATTTCGTTGATCGCCGTGGCTGCCTGATCGGTTTCGCTTTGCTGGCCGAGCATGCCGTGGCGAACATCGTTCATGCTCGACGCCAGGCGCGCCGCACCACTGTCCAGCTGTCGGGCAGTACTGGCTACGGTGTCGACCACCCGTTGATAGCCGGCCTGCATGGCGTTGAACGCCGCCGCCATCTGGCCCACTTCGTCCTTGCAGGCCAGAGGCACGCGGGCGGACAGGTCGCCGGTTTTTTCCACATGCAGCATCACGTCTTTGAGCGTGTTGAGTTGGCTGAGCAAAAAGCGGATCAACAGCTGCGACGCGCCCAACATTGCCAGCATCAACACGAACACGGCCATGGCGTATTGGCTGAAGCGTTCCCCGAACACTTGGCTCAGGCTTACACCTCGGGCCAACACCGCGAGTGACTGTCCGTCATCTCGACGGATCACTTGGGCACCCAGCAACGGATCGTCGCCAAGCAGCGGCCCGGCATCGAGTTCGACCCAGCCATCGGCCTGAGCCAGCGAAGGCAACGGTCGTTCGTTGAACACCGGGACCTGGTCGCGCCGGAAGGCCAAGAGACCGTCAGCTCTGGGCAAGGGTTGCCCGGCAGGCCAGGCCTTGAGCACCTGTACCTGTGCCTGGGCGTTCGCCAGGGCGGCGTGGTTGCGCGCCTGCTGTTCAAGGTGCACCGCGTAGAGCACCAGCAGCAAGGTGGTGATGAAGGCGACCGCATTGACCGCCCAGAATTTGTATTTCAACGAGATATTGCTAAGCCAGGCACCCATGGAAGGTCTTCTCTGATAGCGGAAACAGCATTGGCAAGGTGCCATTATTCTGCCGCTATTCAGGTGCCGGGATTTTGATGTGGGTCAACAGAGGGCTGACAGACAACGAAGTCCTCTTGTGGGAGCGAGCTTGCTCGCGATAGCGGTGTGCCAGTCAGCCAATGTGCAGGCTGATACGCCGCTATCGCGAGCAAGCTCGCTCCCACAGGGATTTGCAGGGTTCAGGAGATCGTGGGCATTCCAAAGAACGCCCGGGCGCAGGCGCTGCTGTGGGCTGCCAGGTCTTCCTGGGTTTCGCCCCGGTGCAAAGCCACTTCGCGCAGGACTTCCGTCAGGTAGGCCGGCTCGTTGCGCCCGTTCTTGGGTTTGGGCCGCAGCGTGCGGGGTAGCAGGTAGGGCGCGTCGCTTTCGAGCATCAGTCGGCCACGGGGTATTTCGCGCACCAATGGGTGCAGGTGCGTGCCCCGGCGTTCGTCGCAGATCCAGCCAGTGATACCAATATGCAGGTCGAGATCGAGGTAGCTGAACAACGCCTTTTTTTCCCCGGTGAAGCAGTGCACCACGGCCGCTGGCAATTGATCGCGAAACTCCCGGAGGATGTCCAGCAAGCGCTGGTCGGCGTCGCGCTCATGCAGGAAGACCGGTAATTGCAACCGGACCGCCAGGGCGAGGTGTTCCTCCAGGACCTTTTCCTGCTGGGGGCGGGGCGAGAAGTCTCGGTTGAAATCCAGCCCGCATTCACCCACCGCGCGCACGCGGCTGTGCGTCAGCAAGTCCTCGAGGTGCCGGGCGCTGTCGGCGGTCCACTCGCTGGCGCTGTGGGGGTGAATGCCAGCGGTGGAAAACAGTCGTTCCCCGGTCTCGTCGAGGTGTTGGCACAATTCCAGGGCCTGTTCGCTGCCCTCGATACTGGTGCCGGTCAAGACCAGTTGGCAGACCCCGGATGCATAGGCGCGCTCGAGCACCGCCTGGTGTTTGTCGGTGAAACTGGGGTTGGTCAGGTTGACGCCGATATCGATGAGTTGCATGGTGCTACCTCGGCCCAAAGGCCGGAAAGCATATCAGAGCTGTAGATTTATAAGAAAAGCCAAGAACTACAACGAGTTGAGGCTGTCTGTTAAGGCCGCGAGACACATAGGGTTGGTATAAAAGCCATCACTGTGCCAGTCTTCCGCACTTTTTCAGCGTCCATGGCGCTCTGTTTCTGTCGACTCAGCCTCGTTTTTCACGGAGGCGGTCCGCAGTATTCCTTCCGGAGAGTGGATGACACGTCCCCAGGTATTGTTACTGTTGTGTTGTTCGCTGCTGTTGCCGATACCGGCCGAAGCACGGCTGCCCGGGCCGGTGCAGGCGGCACCGGGTACGGTGCGCGACCTGGCGCAGATCCGCAGCAGTCGTGTGTTGAAGGTTTTGGTCAACCAGAGCCGCAACAGTTCCGGTGAAGTCCAGGGGCAGCCCATTGGCGTCGAATACCATCGGCTGCGCGCCTTCGAGCAATACCTCAACGGCCACGCCCGGGACGGCCAGGAAATTACCCTCAAGATCATTCCCAAGGCCAAGGACCAACTGCTCGGTGCCTTGCAGCGCGGGGAGGGCGATCTCGTCGCGCCGGGTGAGCTGCTTGAGCCTCAGGCCGGCCATGCCGTCAGCGCCAGCAACCCGATCCGTACCGACGTGCCTTTGCTGTTGGTGGGCATCAAGGGAGAGAAGCGTTACACGCGCGTGGAACAGCTTTCCGGCAAGACCCTGGCCCTGCCCAACGGCAGTGCGGCGGGGGATGCCGTGAGCCAGATCAATCAGAAACTGGCGCTGCTCAAGCTGCCGCCGGTGAAGATCGAATGGGTCGATCCTACCCTGGCTGTGGAAGATGTCCTGGAGATGGTCCAGGGCGGGATTTTCCATCTGACCATCGTCGAGCAACCCATTGCCGAGCGCTGGAGCAAGATCCTGCCTAAGCTGCGCTTCGACCGCCAGGTGCTGATCGGCGAGCCGAGTGACGAGTATTGGTTCGTTCGCCGTGACGCCGCCATGCTGCGGGCGAGCATCGACCGATTCCTGGTGACCTACAAGGTGCCCTCCAACCAGGACGCGGCATTCCTGCGCATCTACCGGCGTTTGTACCAGGTCCACTATCCGCTGGCCCGGGCCAACCGCCAACGCTTGGAAAACCTGCGTCCGGTGCTGCAAAAACATGCCGATGCCCAGGGCATGGACTGGCTTAACCTCGCGGCCCTGGCTTTCAAGGAATCCGCTCTGCAACCCAACGCCCGCAGTGGTGCAGGCCCCACCGGCCTGATGCAGATCACCCCGGCGGCAGCCCAGCGGGTCGGGGTCGATAACATCCAGAACCTGGATGCCAACGTGCAGGCCGGCGCCAAGTACCTGGCCCTTATCCGCCGCAAGTTCTTTGCCAGCCCCAAGCTCAACGAGCGTGAACGCATGGCTTTCGTCCTGGCGGCCTACAACATGGGCCCGGAGCGCGTCCAAGGCATGCGAGCCGAGGCCCGGCGGCGGGGGCTGAACCCTAACCAATGGTTTTTCCAGGTCGAACGCATTGCCATGGAGCAGGTAGGAATGGGCGCCGTCAGCTATGTTAATAGTGTGAATAAGTACTACCTGGCGTTTGATCGTGAACGGGAGTCCTTGGAACCGAAGGAGCAAAAGGTTGCATTGCGTAAGTGATCGAATAAACTGATTGGTATTACGGATTTTTTCCGCTTTTAGCATGAATTTTATTGATTAATATAGCGGCCACTCTACTACTCCCAAGGAATGACTTCATGAGCACTCTCATCAACAAAGTTCTGTTCACCCGCGCCGGCTATGGCTTGACTGTCCTGCGCATCGCCGTCGGTGTCATATTTGCCGCCCATGGCTCGCAGAAACTCTTTGGCCTGTTCGGTGGCTACGGCCTGGCAGGTACGGCGCAGTGGATGGAAAGCATCGGCCTGACCCCGGGCTATGTGATGGCGACACTGGCGGGCGGTACGGAGTTTTTCGCCGGGCTGGCGCTGATCGTCGGCCTGCTGGCGCGTCCTGCGGCACTGGGCCTGGCCTTCCTGTCGCTGGTGGCGATTTTCTCCGTGCACATCGGTAACGGCTTGTTCATGGCCAACAACGGTTATGAGTTCGCCCTGGCGTTGCTGGCAGGCAGTATCGCCGTGCTGATCGAAGGTGCGGGCAAGCTGTCGGTCGATCGCGCCATCGCGGGTTGAGTGCACCGTTGGAACCCGAGGCCCGTCTTGTACGGGCCTTTTTTATGGGGAGTGATTCTTGACACTGGCCGGTCAGCTTCTCTAGGATGCCGCCCATGCGCCGATTTAAACAGCTACTTGCGGGGCGCCAGGTGACTCCTCCCGTTGCCGATAGAAGCCGGAAAGACACGGCTTCGAAATACCGCTAAAGCGCTGGTTCGGTGTTGCCTCTCACCTGCCATGCAGACTTTCGAGGCAGAGACACGACACGATGAACGCACCCAGTCCCCTTGTACGTCTTGCGCCGATCACGGCGAACCTTGTGCAACGCAACCCGAAAATTCTCCTGGGTGGCACTCACCAGCCAACACTCCTGCGTTACCTCGACGGCTGGCCGCGTCGCAACCACGGGCCTGCCGCTTTCCTGATCCAGTTTGTCGAAGACGGTGAGTCACTGGCGCGTTTTGCCAATGACAGCTTCGACCTGGCTGTCATCCAGTCCCCCAGCGCAGCGCACGCTCCTGAAATGATCCGGCAACTGACCCGTGTCGCACGGCAGGGCTTGATCACGCGCCGTTGAGGTGAGGGTCACGGATAAGCGATGTCCACGATGTAGACCCGTTTCTCGCCTGTGGGCGTCTGGACGCTGACCTCGGCGTCCAGGGCCTTGCCGATCAGCGCCCGTGCCAACGGCGAGTCGATGCTGATCAGGTTCTGTTTCAGGTCCAGCTCGTCCGGGCCGACGATGCGGTAGCGTGATTCCTTGCCATCCTCATCTTCAACCGTGACCCAGGCGCCAAAATATACCTTGTTCGGATCGCTGGGTTTTTCGCTGACCACTTTGAGCGCTTCGAGGCGCTTGGTGAGGAAGCGCACGCGACTGTCGATTTCCCGCAGCATTTTCTTGCCGTAGGTGTATTCGGCATTTTCCGAACGATCACCCTGGGCCGCCGCCTCGCTGACAGCCTGGGTCACCTGGGGACGGCGCACATGCCACAGCTCATGGAATTCAGCGCGCATCCGCGCCTCACCCTCGGGGGTGATCAGCGCGGTGCCGGCGGTGCGGGGTGGGCGATAACGGCTCATGGCAACTTCTTGTGATAGCGAAGCCGGGAGTCTATCAACCCTCGCGCAATACTGTCAGCGGGCTGGCGTTGAGCGCCCGACGGGTGCCGAACACCCCGGCCGCGCCGATCAGCAAAGCCCCCAGCAACGGCAATACCAACAGCCAGGGATGCGGATGCCAGGGCAGGTCGAAGGCGTACCGGTAAAGCACCAGGCTCACCAGTTCCGAACCCAGGGCCGCCAGCAGGCCGCTGACGGCGCCCAGCAGGCCGAACTCGATGCGCCGGGCCTTGACCAGCAGGGGCCGTTCGGCGCCCAGTGCGCGCAACAGCGCGCCTTGGCGAATCCGTTCGTCGAGGGTCGCCTGCAGGCCGGAGAACAACACCGCCATTCCCGCCGCCAGCACGAACAGCAACACGTACTCCACGGCCAGGGTCACTTGGGCCAGGATGCTGCGCAGTTGTTCGAGCAGGGCCTCGACCTGCAGGATCGTCACCGCCGGAAAGGCCCGGGAAAGGTCGACGATCTGTGGGTCGTGGCCCGGTGCCAGGTAGAAACTGGTGAGGTAGGTCGCCGGCAGGTCTTTCAATGTACCGGGCTGGAAGATCATGAAGAAGTTGGGTTGGAAATTGTCCCAGTTGATTTCCCGCAGGCTGGTGACCTTGGCTTCACGGTTGACCCCGCCCACGCTGAAGACCAGGCGGTCGCCCAACTTGATCTTGAGGTTCTCGGCCACTTTGCCTTCCACCGAAACCCCCGGGACATCGTCCGCAGGTTGCTGCGACCACCAGGTCCCTGCGGTGACGACGTTGCCCGCCGGCAGGTCCGCGGCCCAGGTCAGGCTCAGGTCGCGCTGCAGCGCCCGGTCACCCGCCGAGTCCTTGGTGACGAACTCCGTGGCCGGTTCGCCGTTGATGCTGATCAGGCGCCCGGGGACTACGGGATAGAGCGGGGCCGATTGTGCGGACAATTCCAGCAGTTTGTCGGTGAAGGCCTGCTTGTCGTTGGGCAGGATGTTCAGGGCGAAGTAATTCGGCGCGTTTTTGGGCAACTGGTTTTGCCAGGTGTCCAGCAGTTCGCCGCGCAGTAGCGCGATCAACGCCATGGACAACAGGATCAGGCCGAACGCCAAGGCCTGGCCGGCGGCTGCCAAGGGATGACGCAGCAATTGGCCGAGGCCCAGTCGCCAGGGCAGGGCGGCGCGGGCCAGCAGGCGACGCAGGCTCTGGAGCAGCAGCAACAACAAGCCGCCGAGCACCAGCGCGGCAACGACGCCACCGCCCAGCAGGGCGAAGGTCAGGACCAGGTCCAGGCTCAGGCGCCACATGATCAGGCCCAGGGCACCCAGTGCGGCACCGTAGATCACCCAGGAGCTGGAGGGGATCGGCAGCATGTCCCGGCGCAGCACGCGCAACGGAGGTACTCGCCCCAGCGCAGCCAGTGGCGGCAGGGCGAACCCCGCCAGGGCCACCAGCCCGGTGCCGATCCCGGCGATCGCCGGCAGCAGGCCGCCCGGCGGAACGGTGGTGGGCAGCAGGTCATGCAGCAGGGCGAACAGGCCCAGTTGGGCGACCCAGCCGAGCAGGGCGCCGCTGATGCTGGCGAGCAGGCCCAGCACCGTCAATTGCAGGCTGAACAGCGCCATGGTTTCCCGGCGTGAAAGGCCCAGGCAGCGCAGCAGCGCGCTGGCATCGAAGCGTCGGGTGGCAAAGCGGTTGGCCGAGAGCGCGACGGCGACGCCGGACAGCAACACCGCCACCAGGCTGGCCATGTTCAGGTAGCGCTCGGCCTTGCCCAGGGCGCCGCCGATCTGACGGTTGCCGTCGCGGGCATCCTGCAGGCGCTGGTTGGCTTCAAGGCCAGGCTTGACCAGGTCTCGGTAGGTTTGCAAGGCCGGTGCCGGACCGCGCCACAGGTCGCGATAGCTGACACGGCTGCCCGGTTGCACCACGCCGGTGGCCTCCAGGTCCTTGAGGTTGATCAGCACGCGCGGGGTGAGGCTGTAGAAATTGCCGGCGCGATCCGGTTCATAGGTCAGCACTCGGGCCAACCGCAGGGTTTGGTTGCCAACGTCGATGCTGTCGCCGATCTTCAGGTCCAGTGCCGTCAGCAGCCGTGCCTCGACCCACGCCTCGCCAGGGTTCGGACGTCCGCCGGTTTCTTCCGGCGCGAACGGGGCGGGGCTGCTTTTCAGCTCGCCGCGCAATGGGTAGCGGTCATCGGCCGCCTTGACGCTGGACAGCTGGATGCCATTGTCGGTGGCCACGACACTGGAGAACTCCACCACCCGGGCGTGCTCCAAACCCAGTTCGGTGCCGCTGCGGATCTGCTCGGGGCGGGCCGGCGAGCTGCCTTCGAGCAGCAGGTCGGCGCCGAGGAATTCGGTAGCGCGCATCATCATCGCGCCGTTGAGGCGGGCACCGAAGTAGCCGATGGCGGTACTCGCCGCCACCGCCACCAGCAGGGCGAAGAACAACACCCGCAACTCACCGGCGCGGGCATCGCGAAGCAATTGACGGACAGCGAGACTGAACAGGCGCAACAGCGGCAAGCGTGCCATCAAGGCTCCAGAGGGGCGACCATCTCGCCAGCTTCAAGTCGGATCAGGCGCCGGCAGCGATGTGCCAGGCGTTCATCGTGGGTGACCAGTACCAGGGTCGTGCCGCGTTCCTTGTTCAGTTCGAACAGCAGGTCGCTGATGCGCTCGCCGGTGTGGCTGTCGAGGTTGCCGGTGGGCTCGTCGGCAAACAATACGTCGGGCTCGGCGGCAAAGGCGCGGGCAATCGCCACACGTTGCTGTTCGCCGCCGGAGAGCTGGCGCGGTGAATGGGTCAGGCGCTGGCCCAGGCCGACGCGCTGCAACAGCTGCGTGGCGCGTTCACGGGCATCCTTGCGGCCGTCCAGTTCCAGCGGCAGCATGACGTTTTCCAGTGCATTGAGGCTGTCGAGCAACTGGAACGATTGGAAAACGAAACCGACATGCTCGGCGCGTATCCGCGCACGCTGGTCTTCATCCAATGCGCTGAGGGCCTGGCCGGCGAGTGTGACCTCGCCGCTGCTGGGCAGGTCGAGGCCGGCCAGCAGGCCCAGGAGGGTGGATTTGCCGGAACCGGATGCGCCGACGATGGCCAGGCTGTCGCCTTTGTTCAGTTCCAGGCTGAGTTCGTGCAGGATGGTCAGTTCACCTTCCGCGCTGGCGACCACTTTGCTAAGGTCCGTCGCGGTGAGAATGCTTGAGCCCATGGAGAATCCGATGCGTGTGTGGTTTTTGAGTGCCGGCCTGGCCTTGATGTGCATGGCCCAGAACGCAGCGGCGGGTACAGTCCTGATCGTTGGCGATAGTATCAGCGCGGCTTTCGGCCTGGATACCCGGCAAGGGTGGGTGTCGTTGCTCGAACAACGGCTCAAGGCCGAGGGTTTTGACGATAAAGTAGTCAATGCTTCCATCAGCGGCGACACCAGCGCCGGAGGCCAGGCGCGGCTGCCGGCGCTGCTTGCAGCCCATAAACCGGACCTGGTGATCCTGGAGCTGGGCGGCAACGATGGCTTGCGCGGACAACCACCAACACAATTGCAACAAAACCTTGCAGCGATGATCGACAGTTCCCGCGCAAGCGGTGCCAAGGTGCTGTTGCTGGGCATGCAACTGCCGCCCAATTACGGGCGCCGATATACCGATGCCTTCGCCCGGGTCTACAGCTCCTTGGCCGAGGAGAAAAAAGTGCCGCTGGTGCCGTTTTTCCTCAAGGACATCGGAGGTGTTCCCGGAATGATGCAAGGCGACGGATTGCACCCGTCCGTCGCGGCCCAGGGCAAGTTGCTGGAAAATGTCTGGCCTACGCTAAAACCGCTGCTTTGACGCTTTTCTACAGGCGGGCTTTCGGCTAATGTGGCGCCCCCGATTTGGAGCCCTCGATGCCGCGTCCCGCCTGGTCCCTGTTTGCCTACCAACTGATCGAGCCTGACGAGCAGCTGGATCTGTTCGCCTGCCAGGAAGTGCGGGTGCATCTGGTGACCCGGCAGCTGGAACTCGGTGGCTCGGCCGACCGGACCCTCTGCGGTAGCCTGCTGCCGGCCCAGCCGCGCTGGTCGAGCGTCGATCGCAAGATCTTCCAGGATCATCGCCTGTGCTCGCTGTGCCGGGCGATCCTGGAATCCCAGAAGCGCGGCACCTCGCCGATCTGGCCGGAACTGCGGTTCGAGTTGTAATCCTCGGATTCCAGGCTGCCCTTGTGGGAGCGAGCTTGCTCGCGATGACGGCGGCACATTCAACATCGGTGCCGGCCGACCCACCGCTATCGCGAGCAAGCTCGCTCCCACGGGGGGCTTGCAAAGTCCTCTAACCTGTTGCACATCGGACGCTTGATTGCCGCTCTCCCCGAAATAACGGGTGGCAGTGTACAATCGCCGTTTTAATACCCCTTGTTCGATCTGCGAAGGATTTCCCGGATGTTGCCGCGCTTGCCTGCCGTCGCCCGCTGCTTGTCTCTTGCCGCCCTGTGTATGGCGGGCCCCGTTGCCGCACTCGAGCTGCCTCTGCCACCGCCGGGTGAAGACATCGTTGGCCAGGTGCAAGTCATCAAGGCCAAATACGAAGACACTTTCGCCGACCTGGGCACCACCTATGACCTGGGCTACAGCGAGATGGTCGCCGCCAACCCTGGAGTCGATCCCTGGTTGCCGGGCGCTGGCACCGAGATCGTGCTGCCCACTCGCTTCATCCTGCCGCCGGGCCCGCGCGAGGGCATCGTGATCAACCTGGCCGAGTACCGTCTCTACTATTTCCCCAAGGGGCGGAACGTGGTGTACACCTTCCCGCTGGGGATTGGCCGTGAGGGCTGGGGCTCGCCGATCGCCCACACCAGCATCATCGCCAAGACACCGAACCCGACCTGGACTCCGCCCGCGTCGATCAAGGCCGAACACGCTGCCGACGGCGACCCGTTGCCGAATGTCGTGCCCGCCGGCCCGGATAACCCGCTGGGCCCTTTCAAGTTCACCCTGGGCACCCCGGGCTACCTGATCCATGGTTCGAACAAGAAGTTCGGTATCGGCATGCGGACCAGCCACGGTTGCTTCCGGATGTTCAACAACAACGTACTGGAAATGGCCAGCATGGTGCCGGTGGGCACGTCGGTGCGGATCATCAACGACCCCTACAAGCTGGGCTTGAGCGGTGGCAAGGTGTACCTGGAAGCGCATACGCCACTGGACGACAAGGGCAACCCCTCGGTGGTGGACAAGCACACCGCGGTGATCAATGCGATGCTCAAGCGCGAAGACATCACCAGTAACCTGCGCATGAACTGGGACGTGGTGCGGGACGTGGTAGCGGCCGAAGATGGCCTGCCGGTGGAGATTGCCGTTCCCAATACCTCGGCACCGATGGTCTCGAGCGCGCCGATCGACTTGCAGCAGTAAAACTCGAAAGCAACCCGCCGACGCTTTGCGATGTCGGCGGGTTTTTTATCGCCTGCTAAAACACCAGACAATAAAAAAGCCGACCCAAAAATGGGTCGGCTCGATAACAATCCCGAAGGACTATTACTTGCGGCTAGCTTTTTCCAGCATGCGCAGAGCACGCTCGTTAGCTTCGTCAGCAGTCTGTTGTGCTTTTTGAGCAGCAGCCAGAGCTTCATCAGCTTTACGGTAAGCTTCGTCTGCACGAGCCTGGGAGCGAGCTGCTGCGTCTTCGGTAGCAGTCAGACGTGCTTCGGTTTCTTTCGATGCGCTGCTGCAACCGGTAGCCAGAACTGCGGCCAGGGCCAGAGCAGAGAATTTCAGAACGTTGTTCATCGTGTTCCCCTTCAAGGACTTTCTATTAGTGACTGTCTCCCCAGACTGAGGAGTTAGCCGGCGTATATACTACCCATTACTTGTAGTAAGTAAACTGACGTAGCGCAAGAAGCAAAAAAATTGTAGGCGGTGATTCTTTTTCGAGCAACTTTTCCAGGAGCGGTTGAAGAAATATGCAGCTTCAGGCCTTGTCTGGAGCGCGTCAACGAAGAAAAGTTCCGTTCAGGGATGAACTCTTGCAGCCTGCGCTAACGTCGTTGTTTATTGATTCGTCTAAACTTTTGTTCATTTTTTGTGCAGCGACTCAGGCATCTTTATTGGTAATTGGCGGTGACTTTAACTACGCACGCTCGTCTCAAGACTCAACAACTGGCGATGTTCAGCTATTGCACCGTGACCGACTACCGCTTGACGATGGCGCTCAATCGATAAACCCGACCAGGTTTACCGCTTCGATGACAGGCGTGCCTTGAGCATTTGCGTCATTGGTGCCTACTATTCACGACGTGCTCGGGTTTGAGCGGATCGGTTTTGGTGCTCGGTGACCAGGAAGGCACGGGGTGGCGTAGATGTTCCTTCGCCGGAAAAACATCGGTAAGGTAGGGGTCGGCATTCAGACCCGCGAGGAGTAGTGATGAGCGAGGCGGTTACCATCCACCATGACCAGGCTGGTCATCAGTTCGAGACCAATGTGGACGGTCATCGTGCCTATCTGACCTATATGGACCTGGGCAAGCAGACCCTGGATATCTATCGCACCTTCGTGCCCAACGCCTTGCGCGGCCGGGGCATCGCGGCAGCGCTGACCGAAAGGGCGCTGCAGTACGCTGAAGAGATGGGCTACACGGTGATCCCGTCCTGCTCCTACGTGGAGCGTTACATGGAGCGCCACCAGCGGCACGCGGCGAAGCTCTGAGAAAACGGATTCCCCAATAAAAAACGCCGGACTGAAAAGTCCGGCTTTTTTTTATGCCTTAAAGAGAGCAAAAGATCGCAGGCTTCGCCAGCTCCTACATCCCCACCCAAATACGTGTAGAGGCCGTGTAGGAGCTGTGTAGGAGCTGTCGAGTGAAACGAGGCTGCGATCTTTATTAACTACGCTGCCGCTTCGGCAGCACGTCCTTGAGTTTGGCGTGCATGCTGCGCAGGGTATTCTCGGTCGCGCTCCAGTCGATGCAGGCATCGGTGATGGAGACGCCGTACTGCAAGTCGGCGAGGTCTTTCGGAATTGCCTGGCAGCCCCAGTTCAAGTGGCTTTCGACCATCAGGCCGATAATCGACTGGTTGCCCTCCAGGATCTGGTTGGCCACGTTCTCCATCACCAACGGTTGCAGTGCCGGGTCCTTGTTGGAGTTGGCGTGGCTGCAATCGACCATGATGTTCGGCTTGATCCCGGCTTTGTTCAGTGCCTGCTCACACAGCGCGACGCTGACCGAATCGTAGTTCGGCTTGCCGTTGCCACCGCGCAGCACCACGTGACCGTATGCGTTGCCCTTGGTGGTGACGATCGACACGCCACCTTCCTGGTTGATGCCCAGGAAACGGTGCGGGCTGGAAACCGACTGCAAGGCGTTGATCGCTACGGTGAGACCGCCGTCGGTGCCGTTCTTGAAGCCCACCGCCGACGACAGGCCGGAGGCCATTTCGCGGTGGGTCTGGGATTCGGTGGTGCGCGCGCCGATGGCCGACCAGCTGATCAGGTCCTGCAAGTACTGCGGCGAGATCGGGTCCAGGGCTTCGGTGGCGGTGGGCAGGCCCATTTCCGCCAGGTCCAGCAGCAGCTGGCGACCGATGTGCAGGCCGTCCTGGATCTTGAAGGAGTCATCCAGGTACGGGTCGTTGATCAGGCCTTTCCAGCCGACGGTGGTCCGCGGTTTCTCGAAATACACGCGCATGACCAGGTACAAGGTGTCGGAGACTTCCGCCGCCAGCACTTTCAGGCGCTCGGCGTATTCGTGGGCAGCCTTGATGTCATGGATCGAGCAGGGGCCGATGACCACGAACAGGCGATGGTCGGTGCCGTCCAGGATGTTGCGAATGACCTCCCGGCCCTTGGTCACGGTGCGTAGGGCTGCGTCGCTCAGGGGGATATCGCGCTTGAGCTGGTCAGGCGTGATAAGGGTCTCGTTGGAGGCGACGTTAAGGTCATTGATCGGTAAATCAGCCATCGTGTTACTCGTCAGGTCACGGGTGCCGGCCGCCAGCGATCCCCGCGCGGCGGTGCACAGCGGATTTTAAGCGCGTCGGGGAGCCGAACCTTATCGCGTTACGAGGTGGCTCGACAATGGGCAGGGCTCGGTTTAATTGTGGCAAGGGCTTGCTCCTATTGGTCTCGTAGGAGCTGTCGAGCGAAGCGAGGCTGCGATCTTTCCACAGCCGATTGAGTCGAGAGCGAAAGATCAAAAGATCGCAGGCTTCGCCAGCTCCTACAGAACCAGGCTGTGTAATGATGTGCAGGGGCTTTTTACCAGGGGAGTTGCAACGATGCAGGCAGGGGTTAAACCGCGGATCGGGATGATCGGCACCGGGGCGATTGGCGGGTTTTATGGCGTGATGCTGGCGCGTGCCGGTTTTGACGTGCACTTTTTACTGCGCAGCGAGTTTGCTGCCGTGGCCGAAGCCGGTTTGCGAATCGACAGCGCGGTCCATGGCGCGCTGGCCCTCGACCCCGTCCAGGCCTATCGCTCGGCAGCCGATATGCCGCCCTGTGACTGGCTGCTGGTCGGCGCCAAGACCACCAGCAATGCCGACCTGGCGCCGGCCATTGCCCAGGCTGCCGCTGACGGGGCAAGAGTCCTGTTACTGCAGAACGGCCTGGACGTGGAGGACGATCTTCGACCGTTGTTGCCCGATTCGCTGCATCTGCTGGGTGGCCTGTGCCTGATCTGCGTGCATCGCATCGGTCCTGGCGTCATCGCCCACCAGGCACTTGGCGCGGTCAACGTCGGTTATCACAGCGGTCCCTGTACCGATCAGGCGCAACGCATGGCGATCGTCGAAGAGGCGGCGACGTTGTTCCGCAGCGCCGGTATCGAGGCCCAGGCCATGCCTGGCTTGCAACAGGCCCGCTGGCAGAAGCTGGTGTGGAATGTGCCCTACAACGGTCTTTCGGTTTTGTTGGGCGCCAGTACCACGCCGTTGATGGCCAACGATCATAGCCGCGAACTGATCCAGGCGCTGATGGCGGAGGTGGTCCGCGGTGCGCAAGCCTGCGGGCATCACATCGTGCCGGGTTATGCCGAGTATCTGTTCACGATGACCGAGAAGATGCCCGATTACTGGCCGAGCATGTACCACGATTATTCCCACAAGCGAGCGCTGGAACTGGATGCGATCTACGGCCGGCCATTGGCGGCGGCGAAAGCGGCAGGGTGTGAGCTGCCGAAAATAGAAGCTTTGTATCAGGCGTTGGCGTTCATGGATCGCTGTAACCGCTGAGCGGGGCGAAAGGGGAGTGGCATGGCAAACAACATCGACGACAAACTGGTGCTGGCGATTTCGTCGCGGGCGTTGTTCGACCTCAGGGAAAGCCACAAGGTATACCTGTCGAGTGGCGTCGAGGCCTATCGGCAATACCAGATCGAGCATGAAGACGAAGTCCTGGCACCCGGTGACGCGTTCGCCCTCGTGCAGAAACTGCTGGACCTCAACGAACACCTGGGGCGTGCCCGGGTCGAGGTGATCCTGGTGTCGCGCAACAGTGCCGACACCGGCCTTAGGGTGTTCAACTCGATCCATCATTATGGGCTGGCGATTTCGCGTGCGGCCTTCGTTGGCGGCCGCAGCCCTTACCCGTACCTCAAGGCATTCGGCTGCGACCTGTTCTTGTCCACCCACGCTGAAGACGTGCGCAGCGCCCTGGACGCCGGATTTGCCGCGGCCACCATCCTGTCGGGTGGGGCCAGTCGCGCCGCCAGCGCAGAACTGCGCATTGCCTTCGATGGCGATGCCGTGCTGTTTTCCGATGAGTCGGAGCGTGTCTATCAGGCCGGTGGCCTGGAAGCTTTCCAGGCCAGCGAGCGACAGGCTGCCCGTGAGCCGCTGCGAGGCGGGCCGTTCAAGGGCTTCCTGGCGGCGCTCAACGCGCTGCAGCGCGAGTTCCCCGAGGATGCCTGCCCCATCCGCACGGCCTTGGTGACCGCCCGTTCGGCACCGGCCCATGAGCGGGTCATCCGGACTTTGCGTGAGTGGGATATCCGCTTGGACGAGTCGCTGTTTCTCGGTGGCCTGACCAAATCGGCTTTCCTGGAGGCCTTTGCCGCCGATGTGTTTTTCGATGACCAGACCGGCCACTGCGAATTGGCCCGGGAGGTGGTCGCCACCGGTCACGTGCCCCATGGCATCAGTAACGAAATAAAGCCCTGACTGCCGCTGAGTCGGGACGCCAGGCCGCACGTCGCAGTCTCCGAGGCGCTGCTAAGCTGAATCAATCTCCGCCATTCTGGCACGTGAGGAGGTCACATGATTCGTTCGATGCTGTACGCCACAGACCTGGGCCTTTATGCCCCTTATGTGATGCAGCATGCCTTGGCGCTGGCACGGACGTTTGAAGCCGAGTTGTATGTGGTGCATGCGGTGGAACCGATGGGGCTGTTCGCCGAATCGGTGTTGCAAAGCTATCTCGATGAGCAGGCGCTGAACGAATTCCATCGCCAAGGTCTGAATACGGTGATGGCCAATATCGAACAGCGGGTGCTCGACAGTTTCCGTGAGGAATTGGGGGAGGGGCAACAGGACTTGAAACTGATCAGGTCGGTCAGGGTGTACCAGGGCGATCCTTCCCAGGTCATTCTGGAGCAGGCTGCGAAACTCTCCGTTGATTTGCTGATCGTAGGCAGTCATTGCCAAGGGGCGAACGGTGAAACCCCCTTGGGCAGGACCGCTGCCCGGGTATTGCAGTTATCCCGGGTACCGGTCTACCTGGTTCCGCTGGTCCAGCGTCGACGTCAGGGCGAAGCTTGAGGCTAAATGATGGCGTTTTATAAAAAGTTCTAGATTTATTGTCGTGACCTTCCATATAGTTATATACCGTCGCTGATGCCCGTGGCGTCCAACTGCTTTGAGGGATACATATGAAGCTTCAACAACTGCGCTACATCTGGGAAGTGGCGCACCACGACCTCAACGTTTCCGCTACTGCCCAAAGCCTCTACACGTCGCAACCCGGCATCAGCAAGCAGATCCGCCTGTTGGAAGACGAACTGGGCGTCGAAGTCTTCGCCCGCAGCGGCAAGCACCTGACCCGCGTGACCCCGGCCGGTGAGCGCATCATCACCACGGCTGGCGAGATCCTGCGCAAGGTCGAAAGCATCAAGCAGATCGCCCAGGAATTCTCCAACGAGAAAAAAGGCACCTTGTCGATCGCTACCACGCACACCCAGGCCCGCTATGCGCTGCCGCCGGTGATCAGCAATTTCATCAAGCAATACCCCGACGTGGCGCTGCACATGCACCAGGGTTCGCCGATGCAGATCGCCGAGATGGCTGCCGACGGCACGGTGGATTTCGCCATTGCCACCGAGGCCCTGGAGCTGTTCGGGGACCTGGTGATGATGCCGTGCTATCGCTGGAATCGCTGCGTGGTCGTGCCCCAGGGCCACCCGTTGACCAAGCTGCCGAAGCTGACTCTCGAAGCCCTGGCCGAATACCCGATCGTCACCTACGTATTCGGTTTCACCGGTCGTTCCAAGCTCGACGAAGCCTTCAGTCATCGTGGCCTGACACCGAAAGTGGTGTTCACCGCCGCCGACGCCGACGTGATCAAGACTTACGTCCGCCTGGGCCTGGGCGTGGGTATCGTCGCGAAGATGGCCGTCGATACCAAGCTCGACAGTGACCTGGTGGTGTTGGATGCCAGCGAATTGTTCGAATCCAGCGTGACCAAGATCGGTTTCCGTCGTGGCACTTTCCTGCGCGGTTTCATGTGCGATTTCATCGAGAAATTCGCGCCGCACCTGACCCGGGAAGTGATGGCCAAGGCCATCCAGTGCCACAACAAGCAGGAACTCGAAGAGTTGTTCGACGGCGTCGAACTGCCGGTGCACTAAAAACGTTACCTGTCTAGATCGCCTCGGTGACAGTGAACTGTTGCCGGGCGCCCGCGACCACGATCTCCACCTCATCCCCTTCGAACTTGCCCAGCAGGCCTCGGCCCAGCGGTGAGCGAGGGGTGATGACGGTGATCGGCTGACCTACCAGCGAGACCTTCAAGCCTGCCGCATCCGGCCCGAGGAAGAGCCATTGCTGGCGGCCGTGCTCATCCTCCAGTCCGATCAATGTGCCGACCTGAACGCCGCGCTGCTGATCGTAAGGCCTCAACGTCAGGTTTTGACAAAGGGTGAGCGCCTGGCGGATTTCTTCCACGCGCCTGGCTTGTCCGGCGGCGAGGTAGGACGCCTCGAGGCCCAGGGTGTCGTATTTGTTCTCGGCAATGTTTTCTTCGTGGGTCGCGGTTTCGTAGGCGGTTTGCGCGGCGCGTTCGGCGATATCGAGATCAATCTCGAGCTTGGCGAGAATCAACTGGTGGACGGTCTGTTTGTTCATGTCATTCGCAGAATTGCAGCACGTTGGCGCGGCTTTTTTCACTGGGTGCATTCTGGTCCTGTTGCAGCCAGAACTGGCACTTGGGGTTGGACAGGTTGCGAGGATTGCTGCGGGCCTGATCAAGCGCCTGACGTTGTTCGTTTCTTTGCAGGTTCTGCTGATACTGCTCGAACATCGGCGTGGGCGGCTCGGGGGCCGGTTGCACCGCCGGTGGTTGCGCCAGTTGATGGACGGCGGCGGCCACCGGTGCCAGTTGTTCGTTGAACAGGAATCTGGACAGTAGCCAGCCCGTCAACACGATGGCGAGGAACCCCAGCCACAGGCCCAGGGCGATGCTGAAGGTCAATTGCAAAGCCGTAAGGCGCGAGGATGTCGAGTGATCGGGCATGGCTGCTTCCTGGCAGGGTCATGGGCAGGCGCTGATTGTCGCATGAAGATTAATCGCCGTCGGCTCTTCTGCGCGATCGGTTTATTCGGGACAATCGGGCCTTTATCACAGGGAGTCGGGAATGGCTGTGCGCTGGGATATTTTTTGCACCGTCGTCGATAACTATGGCGACATCGGTGTCACTTGGCGCCTGGCTCGGCAATTGGTGGCCGAGCACCAATGCGCGGTGCGGCTGTGGGTCGACGACCTGCGTGCTTTCGAACGGCTGTGTCCGCAAATCGATATCACCCTGTCCGAGCAATGGCAGCAGGGCGTGCAAGTGTGCCACTGGCCTGCGCACTGGCAGCCCACTGAGGCCGCCGAGGTGGTGATCGCCGCGTTTGCCTGCCGGTTGCCGAGCGCCTACATGGAAGCGATGGCCGAGCGCCAGACGACGCCCTTGTGGATGAACCTCGATTATTTGAGCGCCGAAGACTGGGTGATCGGTTGCCATGGCTTACCGTCGGTCAAATTCAAACACGTGCAGAAATATTTCTTTTTCCCGGGCTTTCGGGAGGGAACGGGTGGCTTGCTGCGGGAGGCCGGTCTGCTGGAGCGCTGTCGGCAATTCCAGCAGGATGCCGAAGCGCAACGCAGTTTCCTGCAAGGATTGGGCGTCGAGCGGGCGCCGCAAACCTGCCTGATCTCGCTGTTTGCCTACGAGAACGCCGGGCTGGCGAGCTGGTTCGATGCGATGGCAGCCGATACCCAGGCATTTCATGTGCTGGTTCCCGAAGGGCGAGTGTTGGGCGACGTCGAGCGTTGGCTCGGTGTCGAAGGCCTGGAGGTCGGTGCGCTGCATCGACGCGGCGCACTGACGGTGCAGGTGCTGCCGTTCGTTCGCCAGGATCAGTACGACCAGTTGCTGTGGTGCTGTGATTTCAACGCCGTGCGTGGCGAAGACTCCTTCGTGCGTGCGCAATGGGCTGGTCGGCCGCTGCTCTGGCATATCTACCAGCAGGAAGAAGACGTCCACCTGGAAAAGCTCGAGGCATTTCTCAGGCTCTACAATCAGGGGCTTTCACCGGCCGCGCAAAAAGCGACCAGTGGTCTCTGGCGGGCCTGGAATGCCGGCCAGGACATGGCCGAGCATTGGAAAACCAGCCGCGAACACCAGCGGGAACTGGCCGAACATGCCCAGGCGTGGTGTCTGGAACAGGCCTCGCGACCCGATCTTGCCGCAGCGCTGGTGAAGTTTTATGTAAATTGGATATGATACGCGGCCTAGATTTTTGTAAATCCCATCCAAATTCGGATATTCGCAATGAAAACTGGTAAAGAACTGAAACCCGGGACCGTGATCCGTCTCGAAAACGATCCTTGGCTGGTTCAGAAAGCTGAGTTCACCAAGTCGGGTCGTAACAGCGCGATCATGAAGACCAAGCTGAAGAACCTGCTGACCGGTTACAAGACCGAGATCGTCTACAGCGCCGACGACAAACTGGACGACGTGATCCTCGACCGCAAAGAAGCGACCCTGTCCTTCATCAGCGGTGACACCTACACGTTCATGGACACCACTGACTACACCATGTACGAACTGAACGCCGAAGACATCGAAAGCGTTCTGCCGTTCATCGAAGAAGGCATGACCGACGTCTGCGAAGCCGTGTTCTTCGAAGAGCGCCTGGTTTCCGTAGAACTGCCGACCACCATCGTGCGTCAGGTTGACTACACCGAAGGTTCCGCTCGCGGTGACACTTCCGGCAAGGTCATGAAGCCTGCCAAACTGAAGAACGGTACCGAACTGTCGGTCGCTGACTTCATCGAAATCGGTGACATGATCGAGATCGATACCCGCGAAGGCGGTTCCTACAAAGGTCGCGCCAAGTAAGCGAAGCCTTCTGTATGAAAAAGCCCGACCATTGAGTCGGGCTTTTTTATTTCAGGACTCAATACCAGCTCCCGCTGGTCTGCGCTGTAGGAGCTGCCGAAGGCTGCGATCTTTTGACCTTTCGCTTGAGACTCAAGTGCCTGGGGAAAAGATCGCAGCCTCGCTTCGCTCGACAGCTCCTACAGGTGCTTCTTGAGCTCTTCGGACACCTGCAACATCGCCGAACGCACTGCTGGCACCTGGCTGACCACGTTGAGCAAACCATAGTCGTGGATCATGCCGTTGTAGCGCACGGCCGTGACGGGCACACCGGCCGCGTCCAATTTGCGGGCATAGGCTTCGCCTTCATCGCGCAAGACATCGGCCTCGGCGGTCTGCACCAGCGCTGGCGGCAGACCCTTGAGTTGTGCGGTGCTGGCCCGCAGCGGCGAGGCATAGATCTCGCCGCGTTGCCCGGCATCGGTGGTGTAATTGTCCCAGAACCACTTCATCATGTTTTTACTGAGGAAGTGCCCTTCGGCGAACTGGTTGTAGGACGCCGTCTCGAAGCTGGCATCAGTCACCGGCCACAGCAATGCCTGGAAACGGATCGCCGGCGTGCCTTTGTCCTTCGCCATCAAGGCCACGACCGCCGCCATGTTGCCGCCGACGCTGTTGCCCACCACGGCCAGGCGCTTGCCATCGACGTTGATTTGCTTGCCGTGCTCGGCCACCCACTTCGTCGCGGCGTAAGCCTGGTTGATCGCCACCGGGTAATGCGCCTCGGGTGAGGGCGTGTAGTTGACGAACACCGCGACGGCACCGGACCCCGCCACCAGATCCCGGACCAGTCGTTCGTGGGTCGGGAAGTCGCCCAGTACCCAGCCACCGCCGTGGAAGAACATGAACACCGGCAACTCACCCTTGACCCCGGCGGGGCGAACGATGGTCAGGTTGATCGGCTGGCCATCGACCTGGATGGTTTTCTCGCTGACGTCGGCCTTGGGCAAGCTCAACTTTACTCCCGCCTGGGCGCCCACCAGGACGGCGCGGGCGTCCTTGGGCGACAGCTGCTCCAGTGGCTTGCCGGTGCCGGCATTGAGCACGTCGAGAAACGCTTGGGTGTTGTGTTCGACAATGCCATCGGCGAAGGCGCTGCTGACGCTGAGGGCGAGAAGGGTGCCGGTCAGGGCTTTGCTGAATGTGTTCATGTGCATCTCCTTAAATTCGGGGCCAGGGTTGGTGGTCAGACGGTCACGTGCAGGCGCACATCCACGTTGCCGCGGGTGGCGTTGGAGTACGGGCAGACGTGGTGAGCCGCGTCCACCAGGCTTTGCGCGTCGGCCTGGTCCAGGCCTGGCAGGCTGATGTGCAGGTCGATGTCGAGGCCGAAACCACCGGGGATCTGGCCGATGCCGACGTGGGCGGTAATCGAGGCGTCGTCCGGGATCTTGCGTTTGCTCTGGCCGGCCACGAATTTCAGGGCGCCGATGAAGCAGGCCGAGTAGCCGGCTGCGAACAATTGCTCAGGGTTGGTCGCCGCACCGCCCGCGCCGCCGAGTTCCTTGGGCGTAGCGAGTTTGACGTCGAGGACGTTGTCACTGGAAATCGCACGACCGTCACGGCCGCCGGTGGAAGTTGCGATTGCGGTGTAGAGCGTTTGCATGATGGGAGCCTCGTTTCAGGGTTGTTTATTTGCGCTAAATGTTTGTGCGCTAAGTAGGTGTGAGGAGAATGTATAGCGCTAATATTTTGTGCGCAAGATAAATTTTCGAGACGAGTAAAAAAATCAAACTGAAAGGGTTTGAAACTATTGATCTAGAGCGGTTACTTGATGTTAAAAATTTTTCAGCTGTGGGCTGGTAGGGAGGCCGCTATCGCGAGCGAGCTCGCTCCCACAGGGGGCTGTGTGAGCACTGCAAATCCAATGTGGGAGCGAGCTTGCTCGCGATAGCGGTGGGTCAGTAGGCGGGGATATCGGATGTACCGGCGCCTTCGCGAGCAAGCACGCTCCCACGGGGAGAGTCAGAGGCTGTCTTGCAAATGGCCGCGTAGCGCTTGCAGGTCATGTTGCAGCTTCTTCAACTGTTCCAGGGTCTGGCCGCTGGCGGCGAGGATGCATTGGGGGATGTCGAGGGCTTTTTCCCGCAGGGCACGGCCCTGTTCGGTGAGTTCGACAATGACCACACGTTCGTCCTCACGGCTGCGGGTGCGGCTCAACAGGCCTTCGGCCTCCAGGCGCTTGAGCAATGGGGTCAGCGAGCCGGGGTCGGTAAGCAGGCGTGTGCTGATTTCACCGACGGTCAATCCGTCCTTTTCCCACAGCACCATCATCGCCAGGTATTGCGGATAGGTCAGGCCCAGGGCCTGTAGCAGCGGCTTATAGACCTTGGTCATCAGCAGCGACGTGGAGTGCAGGGCGAAACAGACCTGGTTGTCGAGCAGCAGGGCTTCGCAGGCTTCGGGGGTGTCGCGCAGGGTGTTCATGGCAAAACCTTCAATCAATGATCGTTACGAATCTAGCGGGCGAATCTTTAATGCGCCAGATAATTCTGACATTTCGGATAGATGTGACGTTTCCCCGCTGGCGCCGACTGCGTAGGATAAGCGCCTGAGGAAAAGGGGAGTCTTCTGTGTTCGAATTTGCACTGTTCTTGGTGTTTGGTGCCTTGTTGGGCACCTTGGGGGGATTGTTCGGGATCGGTGGCGGCCTGATTGCCATTCCGGTGCTGGGTGTCTGGTTCGGCCTCGACCAGCAAATGGCCCAAGGGACGGCGCTGGTCATGGTGGTGCCCAATGTCATGCTTGCGTTGTGGCGCTACCACCAGCGCAATCGCATCGAATTGCGCCATGTCCTGCCGTTGGCTTCCATGGGATTCTGCTTTGCCTGGCTTGGCTCGATCTGGGCCGTGGGGATCGATGCCGATAGCATGCGGATCGGCTTCGTGGCGTTCCTGATCGCGCTGACGCTCTACAACCTGGTTCGCATGTTCGCCGCCACCGCACCTGCTTCGGCGCAAATGCGGTATGGCTGGCCGTGGCTCGGCGTGCTGGGAGCCGCATCCGGCACCATGGGCGGTCTGTTCGGTGTCGGTGGGGCCGTTGTCGCCACCCCGATCCTGACCAGCATTTTTGGCACCAGCCAGGTGGTTGCCCAAGGCTTGTCCCTGGCACTGGCCTTGCCCAGTACCGGCGTGACCCTCGCCACGTATGCGTTTCACCACGAAGTGGACTGGAGCATCGGCCTGCCGCTGGCGGTCGGAGGCCTGCTGAGCATCAGTTGGGGAGTGAAAGTCGCCCACGCCTTGCCGGAGCGGCTGTTGCGCGGGCTGTTCTGCGGTTTCCTGGTGCTGTGCGCGGTGTTGCTCGCCTTTAAAGTTTGAAACCTTCGACGATGTGTTCGGCCAGGCACTCGGTGATCGGCGACGGGTTATGCAGGTTGCGGATCAGCATGATGCTGGCCTCGGGCAGTTCCGGCAGGTCTTCGGCCTCGCCCAGTACGCGCATATCCGGGGTCAGCAGGCTTTCCAGTTGTGCCGTGATTGCCAGTCCGGCGCCCACCACCGCCATGAGCGCCGACAGGCTCGAGCTGTTGTACGCCACGCGATAATCGCGGCCCATGGCATCCAGCGCATTGCAGGCCCATTGCCGGCAGAAACAATCGCTGTTGAACATTGCCAGCGGCAGCGGCGTTTGTTCATGGACATTGAAGCAGGCGGCTTCGGCCCAGACAAAACGCTCCTTGCGCAGCAACTGGCCGATTTCGTCCCCCGGTTTGCGGGTGACGATGGACAGGTCCAGGTCCTGGCGCAGCAGCAACTGCTTGGACGACTCGCAGTGCACTTCGATTTCGATCAGCGGATAGAACTGGGCGAAGCGTTGCAGGATGCCCGGCAGGAAGCGCATCACGTAATCGTCCGGTGTGCCGATGCGCACCGTGCCGACCATGTGCGGTTCGCGCAGGGTATTGAACACCTCGCTGTGCAGCTTGAGGATCCGCCGGGCGTAACCCAGCAGCACCTGGCCTTCGGCAGTGAGCTTGACCTGGCGCCCGTCGCGTTCGAACAACCGTCGCTGCAAGACGTCTTCTTCCAGCCGTTTCATCTGCATGCTGACGGCAGACTGGGTGCGATTGACCAATTCCCCGGCCCGAGTGAAACCGCCCTGGTCGGCGATGGCGACAAAGGTACGCAGCACTTCCGTATCGATGCTCGGGTAACTCGACAATTGATCAATCTCCGAGATGTATTGCATAAGAAACATTCGTTGGATTGATCTTAGCGTTAGCGCGAGACTTGAGCCATCCCCAACGGAGGACATCACGATGAAAGGTCAAAAAGGTTATCTACTGATAGACAAACTCTCCCACGGCTTTTCCATCAGCGCCTTGCTGCACAAGTTTAGCCGCTGGTATGAATTGCACCACGAACGCGAACTGCTGGCCGGAATGAGCGACGAGGCGCTCAAGGACATCGGCGTGAGTCGTGCCGACGTGGAGCAGGAAGTGGTTCGGCCATTCTGGGATGACCCAATGCACAAATGAGCCATCCTTTCCTACACAAACCCCTTATTGGTGAGGTAGGTTGCGAGCAGACAAGGAGATCTCCATGCCCGCGACTGTGTCCTTTACCCTCAAACAGGCCCGGCGTCTGGCGTTGGCCGCCCAAGGATTCGATGGGCGGTCGCCGCCAGCTTCGGTGCAACCCTCGCGCCTCAACCGTCTGATCGAACGCCTTGGCGTCCTGCAGATCGACTCCGTCAATGCGCTGGTGCGCTCGCATTATCTCCCGTTGTTCTCCCGCCTCGGCCACTACCCTCGCGATTTGCTCGATCAAGCCGCCTGGAGCCAGGGCCGACGCCGCACGCTGTTCGAATATTGGGGCCATGAAGCGTCGCTGCTGCCGCTGTCCATGTATCCGCTGATGCGTTGGCGCATGGATCGGGCGTCCCGTGGCGAGGGCATCTACCAGCAATTGGCGCGTTTCGGTCATGAACGCCAGGATGTCATCCGTCGCGTTCTGGCGTCGGTCCAGGAGCAGGGCGCCCTGGGCGCCGGTAGCCTGTCCACGCGCCAGGAGAAGGCCGGGCCGTGGTGGGACTGGAGCGCAGAGAAGCATGCGCTGGAATGGCTATTCGCGGCGGGCGAAGTCACGGTGGCGGGGCGGCGTGGGTTCGAGCGGCTCTACGACTTGCCGGAGCGGGTGTTCCCGGCTTCGGTCCTGCAACAGCCTCGGCCGGACGAGGCCCAGGCCCAGCGCGCCTTGTTGCTGCATGCCGCCGAGGCCTTGGGTGTCGCTACCGAGAAGGACCTGCGCGACTACTTTCGTCTGGGGCCGGCCGACAGTCGCGGGCGACTGGCCGAGTTGGAAGAGGCCGGCGAACTGTTGCGCTGTGAGGTGCAAGGCTGGAAGCAACCGGCCTGGTGCCGACCCGCGGCGAAGATCCCTCGCAAAGTAGCGACCAGTGCCTTGTTGTCGCCGTTCGATTCGCTGGTCTGGGAGCGCGACCGTACCGAACGACTGTTCGATTTCCGCTACCGGCTGGAGATCTACACCCCTGTCCACAAGCGGATGTACGGCTATTACGTATTGCCGTTCTTGCACAATGAACGCATCGCGGCTCGGGTGGACCTGCGGGCGGAGCGGGCCCTGGGGCGATTGGCGGTGCATGCGGTGCACGAGGAAGAGCCGGGGCTGGACGAGGAGGGCGTGCAGGCCTTGGCGATCAACCTGCGGCGCATGGCCGATTGGCTGGGGTTGGAGCAGGTTCAGCTTAACTGCCAGCGGGTGGGTGGGGTTCGGTTGGCGGTGGCGTTGGCCCAGTTAAGTGGTGACTGACCCGATGTTATCGCGAGCAAGCTCGCTCCCACATTGGATCTGTTGTGAACACAAAACCTGTGGTCACCCGGGACCCCTTGTGGGAGCGAGCTTGCTCGCGATAGCCGTCCAACTGGCGAAGAAGAACCTACCGCCGAACCTGTTTCAACGTCTCCGCAATCAGGAACGCCAGCTCCAGCGATTGATCGGCATTCATCCGCGGGTCGCAATGGGTGTGGTAGCGGTCCGACAGCCCGTCCTCGGTGATCGGTCGTGCACCGCCGATGCATTCGGTGACGTTTTGCCCGGTCATTTCGATGTGAATCCCGCCGGCATAGGTGCCTTCGGCTTCGTGGACCTGGAAGAACTGCTTCACTTCACCGAGGATCTGTGCGAAGTCCCGGGTCTTGTAGCCGCTGCTGGCCTTGATGGTGTTGCCGTGCATCGGGTCGGAACTCCACAGCACCTGCTTGCCTTCACGTTGCACGGCGCGCAACAGCGGCGGCAAGTGTTCGCCGACCTTGTTGGCGCCCATCCGGGCGATCAGGTTCAGCCGGCCGGGGTCGTTGTCCGGGTTGAGCACGTCGATCAGGCGGATCAGGTCGTCCGGGTCCATGCTCGGGCCGACCTTGACCCCGATCGGGTTGTTCACCCCACGCAGGAATTCGACATGGGCACCGTCCAACTGACGGGTGCGGTCGCCGATCCAGAGCATGTGGGCCGAGCAGTCGTAATAGTCGTTGGTCAGGCTGTCACGGCGCACGAAGGCTTCTTCGTAATTGAGCAGCAGCGCTTCGTGGGCGGTGAAGAAACTGGTTTCGCGCAATTGCGGCGAGCTGTCCATGCCGCAGGCGCGCATGAATGCCAGGGTTTCGTCGATGCGGTCGGCCAGGTGGCTGTATTTTTCCGCCAGGGCCGAGTTGGCGATGAAGTCCAAGTTCCACTTGTGCACCTGGTGCAGATCGGCGAACCCGCCCTGGGCGAAGGCGCGCAGCAGGTTCAAGGTGGCGGTGGACTGGTGGTAGGACTGCAACAACCGCTCCGGGTCCGGTACGCGGCTTTTTTCGTCGAAACCGATGCCGTTGACGATGTCACCCCGGTACGCCGGCAGGGTCACGCCGTCGATGGTTTCGTCGTTGGCCGAGCGTGGCTTGGCGAACTGCCCGGCCATGCGCCCGACCTTGACCACCGGGCAGCCGGCGGCAAAGGTCATGACGATCGCCATCTGCAAGAGCACCTTGAAGGTGTCGCGGATCTTGGCCGCCGAGAACTCGGCAAAGCTTTCGGCGCAGTCGCCGCCTTGCAGCAGGAACGCCCGGCCCTGGGTCACTTCGGCGAACTGACGGCGCAACTCCCGGGCTTCACCGGCAAACACCAATGGCGGATAACTGGCCAGGGTCTGCTCCACCTGCAACAGGTGCGTGGCGTCGGGGTAACGGGGTTGCTGCTGGATCGGCAGGGCGCGCCAGCTGTCAGGGCTCCAGGGTTGGCTCATCATGATCTCTAGGTGATTTACGCTCGGACGGCCATGTTATCAGCAAATTAGTACGTGACCTGTTCCGGTTGCTTCGCGGACAATCGCGTCCTTGTCCCGTATCCGCAGGCTCATGCCGGCACGGCAACCATCAGGAGATGAAATGACAGAGGAGCGCGTCGAGCATTTGCTCGCCGAGGTGCACGACGAGTTCGGCATGATCCGCGTATTCGAAGTGGCCGATTACCGGTTTCTGGAGTTTGGCGACGCCATCGAGCAAAGCTGTGTGTTCACAGCGGATCCGAGCTGGCTCGAATATGACTACACCCGTGCCATGCTCATCGGTGCGTTGTGTCACGAGCAGCCGGAAAGCGCGCTGTTCCTGGGGCTGGGTGCCGGTACGCTGACCCAGGCCTGCCTCAAGTTCCTGCCGCTGGAAGACGTCGAGGCCATCGAGCTGCGTCCCGACGTGCCGCGCCTGGCCATCGAATACCTGGGGCTGGACGACGATCCGCGACTGTACATCCGCGTTGGCGATGCCTTGCAATTGCTTGAAACGGCGGAGCCGGCGGACCTGATTTTCGTCGACCTCTATACCGATGTCGGCCCAGGCGTCGGGCATCTTGCCTGGGGGTTCCTGGAAAACTGCCAGAAACGCCTCAACCCGGGCGGCTGGCTGGTGATCAACCAATGGGCCACCGACGATGGCAAGCCATTGGGCGCGGCGCTCTTGCGCGGTTTGTACCACCGGCATTATTGGGAACTGCCGGTGAAGGAGGGCAATGTAATCCTGATTGTGCCGGCGGACCTCGATCAGGAGCTGGACATGCAAGGACTGGTCGCCAGGGCCGAAGGGCTGGCGCCGCGGCTGGGCTATTCGTTGCAGTCATTGATCAAGGCCATTCGCCCGGCGACATGACACAAACCCAGGGCACGACGAAGATCCTGTGGCAAGGGGATTTATCCCCGTCGGGCTGCGAAGCGGCCCCCCCGACTTATCTGAGACATTTGCGAATGACTGAACCTCGATAGGGCTGCTGCGCAGCCCAGCGGGGATAAATCCCTTCGCCACAATGAAGTTTGTGTCGTCTGGAGGTGAACCGTTTTAGCTGGCTGCCCCAAGGCCTTCTGACGGCGAGCCCCATAACGGGGTTTGGCAATAAAAAAAGCTCCCTTTTCGGGCGAATTCCGGTATAGTGCGCGCCGGCCTTTAGCCGGGCCGCGTCAAGGTAGCGCAATTCTCCGAAGTCAGCTTCGGTTGCATGTCCGCACAACGGATGCTTCCGCGACGTTCTTTTTCCATTCATTCGTTTTCGCAAATCCCCGCCGACAAAGCAGCCAGGGCGACTCTTGAGTCTCAACACGGCATGCGCAGCTTTGGAGCATGGGTCTTTGCGGATGCACTTAGAGGCAGACCCATGACCCAGGAAACCGGCGGCTTCGCCGCTTTTAATCTCAACCCGAACATTCTTGCCGCCGTCACCGCGACCGGCTACGAAGAACCTTCGGCGATTCAGCAGCAATCGATCCCGATCATCATGGCCGGCCACGACATGATTGGCCAGGCGCAAACCGGTACGGGTAAAACCGCTGCGTTCGCCCTGCCGATCCTGCATCGCATCGATCCTGCCAAGCGCGAACCGCAAGCCCTGATCCTGGCGCCAACCCGTGAGTTGGCGCTGCAAGTAGCCACCGCTTTCGAAACCTACTCCAAGCAAATGCCTGGCGTTACTGTTGTGGCCGTTTACGGCGGCGCCCCGATGGGCCCACAACTGAAAGCCATCCGTAATGGCGCGCAGATCGTTGTCGCCACTCCGGGGCGTCTGTGCGACCACCTGCGTCGTGACGAAAAAGTCCTGGCTACCGTGAACCACCTGGTTCTCGACGAAGCCGACGAGATGCTCAAGCTGGGCTTCATGGATGACCTGGAAGTCATCTTCAAGGCTCTGCCAGCGACCCGCCAGACTGTCTTGTTCTCGGCCACCCTGCCGCAATCGATCCGTGCCATTGCCGAGCGCCACCTGCGCGATCCGCAACACGTGAAGATCCAGACCAAGACTCAGACCGTCACCGCGATCGAACAAGCTCACCTGCTGGTTCACGCCGACCAGAAGACTTCCGCCGTTCTCAGCTTGCTGGAAGTGGAAGACTTCGACGCCCTGATCATGTTCGTGCGCACCAAGCAAGCGACCCTGGACCTGGCCAGCGCCCTGGAAGCCAAAGGCTACAAAGCCGCCGCGCTGAACGGTGACATTGCCCAGAACCAGCGTGAGCGCGTGATCGACTCCCTCAAGGATGGCCGCCTGGACATCGTTGTGGCGACCGACGTCGCTGCCCGTGGCCTGGACGTTCCGCGCATCACCCACGTGTTCAACGTGGACATGCCGTACGATCCGGAATCCTACGTTCACCGTATCGGCCGTACCGGCCGTGCCGGTCGCGAAGGCCGCGCGCTGCTGCTGGTCACTCCCCGTGAGCGCCGCATGCTGCAAGTGATCGAGCGTGTGACTGGCCAGAAGGTGGCTGAAGTTCGCCTGCCGGACGCCCAGGCCGTTCTCGATGCCCGCATCAAGAAACTGACCAACAGCCTGTCGCCCCTGGTGGCTGACGCCGAATCGACCCACGGTGATCTGCTCGATCGCCTGACCGCCGATATCGGTTGCACCCCACGTGCCCTGGCCGCGGCACTGCTGCGCAAGGCCACCAATGGCCAGGCGCTGAACCTGGCTGCGATCGAGAAGGAACGTCCCCTGGTGCCGAACAATGCACCGCGTGGCGATCGTCCCGAGCGCACCGGTGATCGTCCGGACCGTGGTGATCGCGAGCGTCGTGCACCGATCCCGCTGGCCGAAGGTCGTGCGCGCTGCCGTACTGCGCTGGGTGCCCGTGACGGCATCGCCGCCAAGAACCTGCTGGGTGCCATCCTCAACGAAGGCGGCCTGGCCCGCGAAGCGATCGGCCGCATCCAGGTGCGTGACAGCTTCAGCCTGGTCGAGCTGCCGGAAGATGGTCTGGAGAAGTTGCTGACCAAGCTCAAAGACACCCGCGTCGCTGGCAAGCAGCTCAAGCTGCGTCGCTATCGCGAGGATTGATCGGCTCTTGGGCTGATTGATCGAACATGAAAAATCCCCGACTGGTTCGGGGATTTTTTTTGCCTGTTGTTTGGTGTGTCTTCAGGGGAGTGGGTGGAGGCCAATCGCGAGCAAGCTCGCTCCCACATTGGGCTTGCGGCGTTCACAAAACCCTGTGGGAGCGGGCTTGTTCGCGATTGAAGCGACGCGGTCCATCGGTCAATCGAACCGATAAATGTCCATCCCTAGCGTCCCCATCGTGAACCCCGCATGGGCAACACTGAATGTCCCGCCGGCACCTCGGGCAAAATACAGTGGCAACAAATGTTCGTCGCTGGGGTGGCTGCGCACGGCGTTGGGTGCCTGGCGACGGTAATCGTGCAGCGCGGGCTCGTCGTCGGCCGCCAGTTGCTCGACCATCCAATCACGAAAGGCCTTGGCCCAGGGTTCGATGCTGTCAGGGCCGGCGTTCCAGTCCAGGTCGCGCAGGTTATGGGTGATGCTGCCGGAGCCGATCAGCAAGACACCCTCTTGGCGCAGGCTCGCGAGGGCCTGGCCGACCTGTGTCTGCAACACCGGTCCCTGGTGGCTGGGCAGGGAAACCTGCACCACCGGAATATCGGCCTCGGGGTACATCAACGACAACGGCACCCAGACGCCATGGTCTGACGGCCGTTGAGGGTCGAGGCGGGCCGGCAGGTGCGCGGCGTTGAGCATGTTCGCTACTTGCGTCGCCAGTCGCGGATCGCCAGGTGCGGGGTACTGCACCTCATACAGCGCCGGTGGAAAGCCGCCGAAGTCATGCCAGGTGCGCGGCTGTGGATTGGCGCTGACCAGCAGTTCGTCGCTTTCCCAGTGGGCGGACACGATGACGATGGCCTTGGGCTTGGGCAACTGACCGGCCAGGCGAGCCAGTGCCGGGCCACTGGCGCCGGGTTCCAGGGCGAGCATCGGTGAGCCATGGGAGATAAACAGGCTGGGCAGCATGGACGGACTCCTGAGCGTTAAGATGGGCTCATCTTCCGTCAGGTCTATGATCTAAATCTAATATAAGTTTTAGCGCGTTTTGATCGATTTTTTGGAGCGAATCATGGAGCCCGAGTTTTGGCACAAGCGCTGGTCATCGAACCAGATCGGTTTTCATTTGCCGGAGGTGAACCCCTACCTGCAACATTTCTGGCCGCAACTGGGGGTGGAGCGGGGTAGTCGAGTGCTGGTGCCGTTGTGTGGCAAAAGCCTGGATCTGCTGTGGCTTGCCCATCAGGGGTATTCGGTGTTGGGCGTGGAATTGTCGGAAAAAGCCGCCACCGATTTTTTCCTTGAGCATCAGCTTGAGCCGAGCGTGAGCGAGGAGGGCGTATTCAAGGTCTTTCGTGCGGCTGATGTCGAGATTCGCTGCGGTGATTTCTTTGCCCTGGATCGGGAGGATGTGGCCGATTGCACGGCGTTGTACGACCGCGCGGCGCTGATCGCCTTGCCAGCGCCGATGCGGGAGCGGTACGCGGCTCATCTGCAGAGGATCTTGCCCAACAGCGTCGGGTTGTTGATTACCCTGGATTACAACCAGGATGAAATGCCTGGCCCGCCTTTCTCCGTGGGAAACGATGAGGTGCAGCGGCTGCTGGGGGATGCCTGGCGGCTGGAGATCCTGCAGGAGCAGGATGTGCTGGGGGAAAGCTGGAAGTTCTTGCAGGCGGGTGTGACGCGGCTGGATGAACGGGTGTATCGGATTTCCAGTCGTTGATGCTGTGCGTCTATGCTGGCGCCATCGCGAGCAGGCTCGCTCCCACAGTTGATCGGCAGTGAATAAAGAGTCTGCGTCCACCGAAGATTCCTGTGGGAGCGAGCTTGCTCGCGATGGGGCCAGCCTAGTCGCCCCATGGACTCCAGGATAAAAAAAGCCCGCATTGCTGCGGGCTTTTTTACAAGGCTTAGCGGTTAGCCGCGACGACGCAGTGCGTCGATACGCTCTTCCAGCGGCGGGTGGCTCATGAACATGCGTGCCAGGCCCTGCTTGATGCCACCGTTGATGCCAAAGGCATTCAGGGTATCGGGCATGTGCACCGGCAGGCCTTGCTCGGCGCGCAGGCGTTGCAGGGCGCCGATCATGGCGCCGGTACCGGCCAGGCGTGCACCGGCGTCGTCGGCGCGGAACTCGCGTTTGCGCGAGAACCACATGACGATGGCGCTGGCGAGGATGCCCAGTACCAGCTCGGCGAAGATCGTCGCCACGTAGTAGGCGATACCCTGGCCTTCTTCGTTCTTGAAGATCACCTTGTCGACGAAATTGCCGATGATCCGGGCGAAGAACATCACGAAGGTGTTCACCACACCCTGGATCAACGCCAGGGTCACCATGTCGCCGTTGGCGACGTGGCCGATCTCGTGGGCCAGCACGGCCTTGACTTCATCGGGCGAGAACCGTTCGAGCAGGCCCTGGCTGACGGCGACCAGGGCGTCGTTCTTGTTCCAGCCGGTGGCGAAGGCGTTGGCCTCGTAGGCCGGGAAGATACCGACCTCCGGCATCTTGATACCGGCTTCGCGGGACAACTGCTCGACGGTCTGCAGCAGCCATTGTTCGTGACGCGTGCGCGGCTGGCTGATGATCTGGGTACCGGTGCTCATCTTCGCCATCCATTTGGAGATGAACAGCGAGAACAGGGAACCGGCGAAACCGAACACCGCACAGAAGATCAGCAGCTGATTGAGGTTGAGGTCAACCCCATTGGCCGCCATGAACCCGTTGAAGCCAAAGAGGCTCAGGGTGATGCTGGCAATCAGCACGACCGCCAGGTTAGTGGCCAAGAACAGCAGGATGCGCATCATGGTTGTGAAAATCTCCTCATGCTAAAGATGTAGCGTTATGCGGGGTATATAAGGTGCTGCCGCAGGCTATTCAACTCGCCGACTATTTCAAACTGTGTCCTACAGGTGTCCTAAATGTTTGAAAGACTTTTCTGAAAGTGACCAGGGAAAAGAAATGCGCTGCCTGCCCCCCGTGAACGTTGAGCCCAGATGCATGGTGACCGTCCAATTCCCAGTGTAGAAGGCCCGACGGAGTCGGCGGAACGGATATGTTGCTGAATCAAACAGCGTGCGAGGTGAGGGCGCCTCGCACGCTGCCCGGCTTACTGACGGTAGGACTTGAGGAAGTTGCCGATCCGGCCAATGGCCTGATCGAGGTCATCGACCCGCGGCAGGGTCACGACGCGGAAGTGGTCCGGCCATGGCCAGTTGAACGCGGTACCCTGGACCACCAGCAGCTTCTCGGACAGCAGCAGGTCGAGGACGAACTTTTCATCGTTGTGGATCGGGCAGACCTTCGGGTCGATCCGTGGGAAGGCATACAGCGCGCCCATCGGCTTGACGCAACTGACGCCGGGAATGTCGTTGAGCAATTCCCAGGTGCGATTGCGCTGTTCCAGCAGTCGGCCCTGGGGCAGAACCAGGTCGTTGATGCTCTGGTAACCGCCCAGCGCCGTCTGGATCGCATGCTGGCTCGGCACGTTGGCACACAGGCGCATATTGGCCAGCATGTCGATGCCTTCGATGTAGCTCTGGGCATGGTGCTTGGGTCCGGAGATGGCGATCCAGCCGGAGCGGAAACCGGCGACTCGATAGGACTTGGACAGGCCGTTGAAGGTCAGGCACAGCAGGTCCGGCGCCAGGGAAGCGGTGCACACGTGCACGGCGTCGTCGTAGAGGATCTTGTCGTAGATCTCGTCGGAGAACACCACCAGGTTATGCTGGCGGGCCAGTTCCAGCATGCCCAGCAATACTTCCCGGGAATACACGGCGCCGGTCGGGTTGTTCGGGTTGATGATCACCAGTGCCTTGGTATTGGGCGTGATCTTGGCCTTGATGTCCGCCAGGTCGGGAAACCAGTTGGCCTGTTCGTCGCACAGGTAATGCACCGGGTTGCCGCCGGACAGGCTCACCGCGGCGGTCCACAGCGGATAGTCCGGTGCCGGTACCAGCACTTCGTCGCCGTTGTTGAGCAGGGCCTGCATGGACATCACGATCAACTCGGACACGCCATTGCCCAGGTAGATGTCCTCGATGCCGATCCCTTCGACCTGCTTCTGCTGGTAATACTGCATCACGGCCTTGCGCGCACTGAACAGGCCCTTGGAGTCACTGTAGCCCTGGGCGGTCGGCAGGTTGCGGATGACGTCCTGGAGAATTTCATCGGGCGCTTCGAAACCAAAGGGGGCCGGGTTGCCGATGTTCAGCTTGAGGATGCGATGACCTTCCTCTTCCAGGCGCTTGGCGTGCTTGAGCACTGGGCCGCGAATGTCGTAGCAGACGTTGGCGAGCTTGTTCGATTTGCTGACCTGCATGGCGATGTGTTCCCGAAAATGAACGATCCAGGCGGCGTATGAACTACCGTAACTGGGAATCCTGCGTCTGTGCCCAGGCCTGACGCGGTATAGGCGCCACAATCCGTTTGAATGCGCATGACGTGACTGCCAGACTGGCGTCTGACGAGGCGCAATCATACGTGCCGCCCGATCTGCGGAAAAGCGTCGGATCGGGCTTTTTCAATTGCCGAGGTAGAACGATGGAAAAGTTGGAAAAAACCCTTGATGAATGGCGTGCCATGCTCGACCCGGAGCAGTACAACGTCTGTCGGTTGAAGGGCACCGAGCGGCCATTCTCCGGCAAATACAACGCCACCAAGACCGACGGTGTGTATCACTGCATCTGCTGCAACGAACCGTTGTTCGATTCACAGACCAAATTCGATTCGGGCTGTGGCTGGCCGAGTTTCTACGCGCCGATCGAAGGCCGCGCGGTGATGGAGGTGCGGGACGTCAGCCACGGCATGATTCGCACCGAGGTGGTCTGCGCCAAATGCGATGCCCACCTGGGCCACGTCTTCCCCGATGGCCCGCCGCCCACGGGGTTGCGGTACTGCATCAACTCGGTGTGCCTGGATCTCGTGCCCCGCGATTAAATTGGCCGCCGCTCTTGTGGCGAGGGGATTTATCCCCGCTGGGCTGCGCAGCAGCCCCAAGAACGGTAACTTCGGTGTCTCAGGTTGATCGCATTCTGCCTTTTGGGGTCGCTGCGCAACCCAGCGGGGATAAATCCCCTCGCCACAGGTCTGTTCGGTTGGAGCATCATCGATGCCCATACCGATCTCCATAATTAAATTGCACACAATTCAATTGATCGCTATCTTCAGCCTCCAACCTTTAACCGGAGCCTTGCCATGAGCGACAACCTGCTGAGCATCCCGTGCACCACCATCAAGGGTGAGCAAAAGACCCTCGCCGATTTCGCCGGCAAGGCCGTGCTGGTGGTCAACACGGCCAGCAAGTGTGGGTTCACCCCGCAATACAAGGGACTTGAGGCGTTGTGGCAGACCTACAAGGACCAGGGCCTGGTGGTGCTGGGCTTTCCCTGCAATCAGTTCGGCAAGCAGGAGCCGGGCAATGAAGGGGCGATCACCGAGTTCTGCGAGCTGAACTTCGGCGTGAGCTTTCCGCTGTTCAAGAAAATCGAAGTCAACGGCGCCAACGCCCATCCGCTGTTCGTCCAGCTTAAACAGCGTGCACCCGGCGTGCTGGGGTCCAAAGGCATCAAGTGGAATTTCACCAAGTTCCTGATCGGCAAGGACGGTCAAGTGGTCAAGCGGTTTGCCCCGACCACCAAGCCCCAGGACCTGACCGGCGAGATCGAAGCGCTGCTCAAATGAATGACCTGTCAGCCGATTCGCTGAAGCTCGACAGCCAGTTGTGCTTCAAGCTGTACGCCGCTTCACGCGCGGTGATTCGTGGCTACAAGCCGATGCTCGATCAGCTTGGCCTGACCTATCCGCAATACCTGGCAATGCTGGTGTTGTGGGAATGGCAGGACACGGCGCCGCCACAGCCGACGGTCAAGGCCCTGGGTGAACGTTTGCTGTTGGATTCCGGCACACTGACGCCGCTGCTCAAGCGCCTGGAACAGTTGGACCTGGTCCAACGCCAGCGTTCGGCCCGGGACGAGCGGGAGGTACACTTGAGCCTGTCGGCTGCGGGGCGGGCTTTGCGCGAACAGGTCGGCCCGCTCAAGGCGCGCCTGTTATGCGACAGCGGGGTCGATCTGGACCGCCTGGGCGCGTTGCGAGACGGTCTCGATCATCTGCTGGGCCAGATCAAAGCGCTGACGTAGTGCGCACCCACTGGTCCAGCACGGCTGCCAGCTCTTCGCGGCGGAACGGCTTGGACAGGTAATCGTTCATGCCAGAGGCCCGGCAGCGCTCGCGTTCTTCGGGCATCGCGTTGGCCGTCAGCGCAACGATCGGCAGGTCCGACCAACGCCCGCTGCGGCGAATCTGCCGGCTGGCTTCGTAACCGTCCATCACCGGCATGTTGCAGTCCATCAACACCAGGTCGAACACCCGCTGTTCCAGTTGATCCAGGGCTTCGACGCCATGGGCCGCGACGGTGACCTCGCAGCCCAGTTTCACCAGCATGCCCTTGGCCACCAGTTGGTTGACCGGATTGTCTTCCACCAGCAGCACCCGTCCACGCTTGGACGGCGTCGGGGTTTCGATCTGTGCGTCGTTGATGGTGGTCGCCTCGCTTTGCATGGCGCGCCGCACAATCTGGTACAGCGCATGGCGCGCCAGCGGTCGAGCCTGTTGTATCAGCGGGGCGAGGGCGGCGGCCTCTTCGCCGGGCATGAAACTGCCATAGGCGGTCACCAGCAGGATCGGTGCGTCAAAGGTCGGCCGCAGGTTGAACAGGCATTCCGGACAGTCGGTGATCAGCACGTCAGGCTTGAGTCCCAGCAGCCCGTCATCGATGGAGCGCTGCACATAATCCAGGCCCCAGCCCGGCAACAACATGCCCAGCAATTCGGCCAGGCCGCTGCTGCTGGCGGTGATGGCGACGACGTTGCCGCGCAACGGTTCGATAGGCGTGGCAGGCAGATGGCAGGGCAGGGGCAGGTCTGCGCAGAACTGGCTGCCGAAGCCGGCTTCGGAACTGATCGTCAATCGGCCCTGCATGGCTTCGCAGAGGTTGTAGGTCAGTGCCAGGCCCAACCCGGTGCCGCCAAACTGACGGGTAATACCGGCGCCGGCCTGGGTGAACGGCTGCAGGATTCTCGCCTGGGCTTCCTGGGGAATGCCGATACCGGTGTCGCAGACTTCGATTCGCACGCCGCCTTCGTAATGGCTCAACTTCACGTCGACCCGGCCAAAACGTGTGAACTTCAGAGCGTTGGACAGCAGGTTGCTGACGATCTGGCGTACCCGGGTCGGGTCGCCGAGTACCTGCGCCGGAAACCGGGGATCGATCAGGCAGGCCAGCTCGACACTGGGGGCCGCGTTCTGGGAAAGCAGGTTGGCGGTATCCTCCACCAGGGCGCCGAGGTCGAACGGGATGCGTTCGAGCTCCAGTTGCCCGGCGTCGAATTTCGACAGGTCGAGGATGTCGTTGAGCAACTCGACCAAGACCTTGCCCGAGTCATGGGCGATCGAGAGCTGCTGCTGTTGCTCGGCCGTCAGGGGACCGTCCAGGGACAGGGCGATCATTCCCAGCAGGCCGTTGAGTGGCGTGCGGATCTCGTGGCTCATGTTGGCGAGGAACACGGAGCGGGCTTCGGCCATATCCAGGGCCGTGCGCCTGGCCACCTCCAGCTCTTCGTTGGACTGACTGAGGCGGGCGTTGATGGCCTTGAGTTCGGCGGTGCGTGCCGAGACGATGTTTTCCAGTTGCGCCAGGTATTCGGTGAGGCGATTTTCGGCGGTGCGCCGCTGTTGGATTTCCATGGAGATATTTTCGAACTGCTGGTTGGCGACGGACACCAGCACGCCGATTTCATCGGACTGGTGGCCGGAAGGGCATTCCAGGCGGTTCTGTTCGTTGCTGCTTGGGTCGCGGCTGCTCAGTTCGCGGATGACCCGCACCAGGGGCTTGGTCAGCATCACGTAGAACAGTGCCAGCAACAGGCCGGTCAGGATCAGGCTGCGGGCGAAGCCGTTGAGCAAGGTGACCTCGGCGCGGCGCAGGAAACGACTGCCGAACGCATAGGTGTCGACGTCCAGTCGCAGCAGGCCCAGGGATTCGCCGGGCAAATGGTCCAGGTAGAGCCGGTCCTCGAACTGGCGCTGGGCACCGAACAGGAAGTCGCTGATGAACCGGTAGCTGCTTTGCAGCTCGGGCCGCTTGACGCTGGCCAGCACGGTATTGTTGTTGTCGAGCAGCTCGGCGCCGACGATGGCCGGTGAGCGCAACAGGCCCATGGCCAGTTCCTGGGCGAGTTCGGCGTCGATGTTGTAGGCGATGCGCGAGGCCGGGTTGTGGCTGATTTCCAGCAGCGACAGGATTTCACGGTTGATCGACGCGTCTTCGCTGGCATAATCGATGCCGATCTGCATCAGGCTGAGCAAAGTGCCCAACACGAAGCCCACGAGGACAGTCAGGCGGGCCTGCTTGTAGGAAAGCCGTTGGGTGAATCTGATGTCCATTGAGTGATGAACCACTTACGTTTCCCTTCGCCGGTCAAGCATAGCTGATCATCTCTGAATTCCGGTGCGGCCGGTGTGTATTGTGTGAAGTAGACCCGCCATTGGATAAGGCGTTTCGTTGTTGGAGCGCCATCATTACTGTGAACCTGTCCGAGGAAAAGACGTGGACTCGCGATTGAATGCTTTTCTTGAGCGTGCCGATGCGGTGCTGGCCCGGATCGAGCCTTTGCTGCCGGCGCCCCGGCCCGCCATCGATTGGACCCAGACCCTGGCCGCCCGCTGGCAGCGTGATGGGCGCAGTGGCTACCTGTTGCCACTGCAGGTCAGTCTCGACATGCGCTTGTCGGACCTGATCGGCGTGGATCGCCAGGTCGAACAGTTGGGCCGCAACACCCGGCAGTTCATCGATGGCATGCCCGCCAACCATGCCTTGCTCTGGGGCTCGCGTGGCACCGGCAAGTCGTCCCTGGTGCGCGCCCTGCTGGCCGAACATGCCCCGCATGGCCTGCGGTTGATCGAGATCGAACGCGATCACCTGGCCGATCTGCCCCGGGTGGTCGAGCAGGTCGCGAAACTGCCGCAGCGCTTCGTGTTGTTCTGCGATGACTTGTCGTTCGAGTCCGGCGAAGGCGATTACCGCGTGCTCAAGAGTGTGTTGGATGGCTCCTTGGAGCAGGCACCGGACAACGTGCTGCTGTATGCCACCTCCAACCGTCGCCACCTGGTGCCGGAAAAGGAGAGCGACAACGAGAATTGGAAACGGGTCGACGGCGAACTTCACCCCAGCGAAGCGGTGGAGGACAAGATCGCCTTGTCCGACCGCTTCGGCTTGTGGCTGTCGTTTTATCCGTTTACCCAGGAGCATTTCCTCAACGTCGTGGAGCACTGGATCGGCGAACTGGCGGCCAAGGCCGGGCTGGCCTGGCAGCGCGACGAAGCGCTGGATGTGCTGGCGGTACGTTGGGCAACCGGTCGCGGCAACCGCAACGGACGTTGCGCTTATCAGTTTGCCCGTTATTGGGTAGGCCTGAAATTGTTGGAGCACAAGGCATGATCGATTTGAAGGGCAGCGGTGTTGGTCTCGATGGCTACGACTTGTTATCGGCACAGTTGGAATCCTTGCTGGCCGATGAGCGTGACTTCATCGCCAACGCCGCGCAGTTCTCGGCCTTCCTGTCCAGTCAGTTGGACGACCTGAACTGGGCCGGCTTCTACCTCAATCGCAACGAAGAGCTGGTCCTGGGGCCGTTCCAGGGCCAGATCGCCTGTGTGCGGATTCCCTTTGGCCGTGGCGTGTGTGGCACGGCGGCAGCGACCCGGCAGACCCAGCGCGTCGAAGATGTCCATGCCTTCGCCGGGCACATCGCCTGCGACAGCGCGTCGAACAGTGAATTGGTGGTGCCGCTGGTCAAGGACGGGCGCCTGATCGGCGTGCTTGACCTGGACAGTCCGAAACTGGCGCGTTTTACCGAGCATGATCAAGCCGGCATTGAAGCATTGGCTGCGATATTCCTGCGCCTGACGGATTGCTGACTCGCTTTCCGTAGGAGCTGTCGAGCGAAGCGAGGCTGCGATCTTTCCCCAGACAATTGAGCCTCGAGTGAATAACCAACAGATCAAAAGATCGCAGGCTTCGCCAGCTCCTACGGGGATAGCATTCATGCCTTCAACCCGGCCTTGACCAGCAGGCTGTCGGGGTCGACCTCATCGATCTGGCGCGGGTCGAGGAACTGCTCGGCGTAGCTCAGGTAGATCTTTTCTTCGATGAACAGCCAGAACAGCTCGGGATCGATATGGGCATCACGGCACATGGTGGCCATGATGCCCAGGGCCTCGCTCAGCGTCTTGGCTTTCTTGTAGGGGCGGTCGGCCGCGGTCAGTGCTTCGAAAATGTCGGCGATGGCCATCATCCGTGCCGGCAGGCTCATCTCCTCGCGCTTGAGGCGCTTGGGGTAACCGCTGCCGTCCATTTTCTCGTGATGGCCGCCGGCGATCTCCGCCACGTTGTTCAGGTGGCTGGGGAAGGGCAACTGACTGAGCATCAGGATCGTCTGCACCATGTGATGATTGATGACGTAGCGTTCCTCGCGCGTCAGCGTGCCTCGCGTGATGCTCAGGTTGTAGAGCTCGCCGCGGTTGTATTTCCAGGCCGGCACATCGAGCTGGAAGCCCCACGGGTTGTCCGCCGGGATCAGTTCGGCCGCGTGGCGCTCGAACAGGTGTTCGGGCTTGTCCGCCAACAGCGGCTCGGTGACCGGCAGTGTCGGCCTGGGCGTGCGGGCCTGGCGCCGGTTTTCTTCCCAGGAAACCCCCAGGCGATCATCGAGGGTCCGGGTCCACGGGCGTTGCGCGATGTGTCGCAGGCGTTGCAGATCGGCCTCGGCCATGGCTTCGGAGCCCAGGTTGCAGCGGGCGACGAACGCAAAGTCGTCATCCAGTGCCGTCAATGTCGCATCACGCTGTCGTGCCAGGGATGACGACTCGCCGCCGTTTGCCACGGCCTGCCAGTAATCGACCCAGGCGTCGCGCTTGAGTACTTCGAAACGGGTGCGTATCTCGTGGATCCGGTCGTTCAGGGTTTCCAGCTTGGTGGCTTTGTCGACGACGTACTCGGGGGTGGTGACCTTGCCGCAATCGTGCAGCCAGGCGGCGATGTGCAGGGCTTCCCATTCATCCTCCGTGGGTCGGTAGGCGCTGAACGCCGGGGCCTGGCTGGCAGCGGCGGCCTGGGCGAGCATCAGGGTCAGGACCGGGACCCGCTGGCAATGGCCGCCGGTGTAGGGGCTCTTGGCATCGATCGCGCCGGCCAGCAGTTGGATGAAGGCGTCCAGCAGTTGCTTTTGCTTGGCTTGCAGGCGCTGACCCTCGATGCTCACGGTGGCGGCGCCGGACACGGCTTGCAGGAAGGCGATGCGGTCGGGCTGGAGTTTTTCCAGGTCGGCTTCGGTGCCGCTGTCGGTGATCAGCAATACCAATACGCCGACGGTTTCCTGGTGGCGGTTGCGCAGGCGGATGCCGATCAGGTGGACCCGAGGCGAGTCCAGTGCCTGCAGGATGCCTTGCAGGTCCGCCGCCTGCTCGAAGCCCAGGGAGGTCACGAGATTGTCCGAGACGGCCAGTTGCTGGAGCCATTGCGGGCTGTCGCCCGCCTGCAACTCATGACTGCGCAGCTTGAAGGCGTCGAGGTCCCTGGGGGTTCCATCGATCACCAGCCCATGGGGCTTGAGTCGGTTTTCGTCGTTCTCGCGCAGGTAGATCAGGCCGGCCTGGGCCTGGCCGATTTTCACGGTTTCGAACAACACCCGCTCCAGCAACGGGGCGAAGCGGGTTTCGGCGCGCAGGCTGGCGGTGATTTCAAAGAAACTTGCCAGGGTCTCTTTCATGCGTGCCATCGAGACGCTCAACTGATCGACCTCCAGCACCGGGGAGCGACGGGACACCGGGTAGTTGAAGTCAAAGCTGCGAATGGCGTCGGCTTCCCGCACCAGTTCGCGCAATGGCTTGACCAGGATCCTGGACGTCAGCCAGCCCAGGGGCAGGCACAGCAACAGGGTGGCAAGGGTGATGAGCGCGCCTTGCCAACGCATGCGATAAGCGTTGTCCAGCAGCTCGTCCTCAGGCACCAGCAACGCCAGTTCCAGGCCTTGGGGCCCGCCTTCCTGCATGTGGCTGCGCGAAACGATCCATTGGCGCCCGGCCGCTTCCAGGCGGGTCGTGTCAGTGTTGTCGTCGAGGACGGCGGCGATGGCCGGGCTGAGGTCGCGGGCCTTGATCAGGCGCGCCGACTGGGCGTCGGCGAGCAGCCGGTCGCTGTCGGGATAACCCACCGCGTTGCCGTTGGGGTCGAGCAATACGATCTCGGTGCCGGTGGTCACCTTGTGCTTGGCCAGCGTCTGGGACAGGGCCGCCAGGGTCAGGTCGGCGCCGATGACCGCCTGCTCGCCGCTGCGCCGGGCGAGGGTGGTGCCGACGTTGTGCGTGGAGAAGAAAACGTACGGCTCGGTGGTGATCTGCTCGGCGCTGCCGGCGGCGCTGCGAAACCAGCCGCGGCTGCGCGGATCGTAGGTTTCGTCGGCCATGTCCCGGCGATCGATGAGTGTCAGGGTCTCGTCGTAGAACAGCGACTGGGAATGGACCGGGCCTTGCTCGCTGGCCCGCTCGACGGTCCAGACTTGATAGGCCGCCTCGGCGGGGGCCCGCAGGGCGGTTTTCAGGGCCGGGGTGCGCAATGGCCGGACCATCAGGAAATTGCCGCGCTGATCGCCCAGGTACAACGACGCCAGGTTCGGGTTGTCCCGCAACGCCTGGCTGAAGGGCACGAGCAGGGCCATGCGTTGCGCCATCTGCGGCGTGCGTGTCGCCGGGTAGTCGGCCAGCAGGCTCAGCAGGTGGCGGATGGGTTCGTAGGTGTCATACAAGTCCAGGCGCACCTCCTGTTCAATGCGGTTGAACAGTTTTTCACTGCTGGACAGGATGATTTGCGTGGTTTGCCGGTAGTTGAAAATACCCAGCACCACCCCGGTCAACAACAGAAGCAGGGTAAACATCACGCTGATGTGGACATGCAGGGGGAAGCGGCGTTTGTCCGGACGCGGTGCGCTGGGCATTGCAGTCACTCCAAGTGTCAGGGGGGCTCGATGGGTGTTCCCGCGTGCAAGGGAAACCGATCGAGAACCCCCCAGGTACGCACTGCTGAGCGAACAGCATAGTAAACGCTGGATTATTTTGCCTTGGCGATCTCCGTTTCCAGAGCCCGCTCCAGTTCGGTCATGGCGCGGTCGAGGGCGTCGATGCAGGCGCTGATTCGTTCAGGAGCCTGTGCCAGATGACACGCCTGCTCCAGCGCCTCGCACCGCTGGATCAGCGTGCTCGCCTGGACGATGCGGGCGACGCCTTTTATCTTGTGCGCCGTTTCGGTGAGCGCCTGTCGGTTCGCGCCTTGGGCGACGTCGAGCAACTCCTGGCGGTCCGCGCGGCTGCTGCTGAGTAACTCCGCCAACAGGCGCCGGTTGGACGAAGGGTCGCCGCCGGTCAACGCCTGGAGACTGTGCACGCTGAAAGCCGCTGGGTGACCGACGGGTTTGACCGTCTTGATCCACTGGCTCAAGGCGCTCAGGCTGATGGGTTTGAACAGGCAGTCATCCATTCCGGCGTCCAGGCAGCGTTGTTTTTCCTCCGGTTGAGCATTGGCGGTGAACCCCAGGAGGGTGCAGGGCGGGCGTCGCTGTTCGGACTCATCGCGACGAATCGAGCGGGCCAGTTCGTAACCGCTCATGATGGGCATGTTGCAATCGGCAATGACCAGGTCGAAATGGCCTTTGCGCCAGACCTCCAGCCCGTGGGCGCCATCGTGGGCGACCTGGTAGTGATGGCCGAGGTATTCCAATTGCTGGGACATCAGCAGGCGATTGGCGGGATGATCGTCCACGATCAGGACGTTCAAGGCGGTCCGCGCCGTTTCGATGACCGGTTCGAGTGGAACGTCAACCGGCGCCGTCGCCAGGACGGTCAGTTGCAGACGGACCTGGACCTGGGTGCCGACGCCGGGTTGGCTGCTCATGTGCAGGTCGCCGCCCATCATCCGGCACAGGTTGCGACTGATCACCAGCCCTAGTCCCGCGCCTTTGCGGGCCATTCGGCTGGTGTTATCGACCTGGGCAAACGGCTCGAACAAGCGTTGCAGGTCTGCCGGGCCGATGCCGATGCCGCTGTCGTTGACCTCCAGATGCATGTGCAGGACGTCGTCCCGCTCGGTTGGCGATAGCCGGACCTTGACCACGACCTGGCCCTGCTCGGTAAATTTGAGGGCATTGCTGATCAGGTTCGACAGCACCTGCTTGAATCGCAAGGGGTCTATCAACACGTCAGGGTTGCCCTCGGCCGCATCGAACCGCAGCGACAATGCCAGGTTCTTCTGTCGGGCCACGCCCTCGAAGACCCGTATGACCGATTGCAGCAGGGTCCTGAGATTGACGCGTTCGGGAGCCAGGCTCAGATGGCCGGATTCGATACGGGCGATGTCCAGGATATCGCCGATCAGTTCGAGCATGCCGGAGGCCGATTCGTAGGCGACTTCGATGGTCGAGCGGTCCACGTGGCCCTTGTCGGCGTGTTTCAGGGCCAACTCGAGCATGCCGATCACCGCGTTCATCGGGGTGCGGATTTCATGGCTCATGGTGGCCAGGAACGTGCTTTTGGCGCGGTTCGCGTCATCGGCTCGTTGCTTGGATGCGCGCAGTTCCTCGAACAGCTGCCGTCGTTCACTGATGTCGATCCAACCGCCGATGATGCCTTGCACTTGCGCGGCGGAGTTTCGGTAGGGAAGGATCCAGTGATAGATCGTCAGCTTCCGGTCACCGATGTGCAGGGGACGGTCCACGATCAGGGCAGTACCTTCGGCCATGACGCGCTGGTAGTCCGCCTGGTACTCCTGCGCTTCGAAGGCGTTGCTCATGGAACCTGGCATCAAGTCCTTGCCAATGACGTCTTCGCGCCTGGCGTTGAACGCTTCCAGGTAACTGTCGTTGCAGCTCTGCAGGATGCCGTTGCGATCCCTCACGTAGATGGGGTGGGGGGTGCCATTGAGCAGCGCATGCATGAATTCGAGTTGATCGTTGAGGGCCAGTTCCGCTCGTTGACGTTGCCTGATCTGGCGCTGCATGTAGGCGTTCCACGCCAGGGAAAGCAGCAGTAACAGGCCGACGCCCGCGACGATTTGGAAGAACAGGCGGTTATAAGTGCGCCAGGTATGTTCCGAGGGCGAGACGTAACCGCGCCAGCGGTTGTTGATGATGCCCAGTTCGTCGGGGTCGATGCTGATCAGGGCCTTGTCGAGGATGGCGTTCAACTCGCTGGCGTGTTTGGCCGTGGCCAGCGCGAACAGCGCCTGTTGGGTGCCCACCGTGCTGCTGATCTGCAACCTGTCCCGCCACGCATGGGAGGAGATGAAGTAGTTGGCCATCACCTGCGAGTTCACGCTGCCGTCGACCTGGCCATGGGCGAGCATTTCCACGGCGCGCAAGGGGCCGTCCGTTTCGATGATCCGGATGCTCGGGTACTGGCTGCGTAGCCATTCAATGAGCGGATTGCCCGTGGCGATCGCCAGGCTGGCGTGGCCGAACTGATCGAGCGTGGTGGGCGTGTCGGACGACTTGCGGGTCAGCAGGACGAACGCACTGTCGACGTAGGGGCGGCTGAATTTCAACTGGCGTTGCCGTTCACTGCTGGGCAACAGCGCGGCAATCATGTCGGCTTGATCGTTCAGGACCGCGGCAATCATTTCACTGTCGTTCTGGCGGCGTTGGATGTCCAGGCGCAGGCCGGTGCGTAGCCGGATCAGCTCCAGCAGGTCGGCGCTGATGCCTCGAAAATCGCCGTCCGGATCGAAGAAGGTGAAGGGGGCCGAGGTTTCGTTCACCACCACCCTGACCACCGGATGCCTGGCCAGCCAGCGTTGCTCGCGGTCGGTCAGTTGTACACGGTGGTCCGCGAGGTACAGGTCGCTGCCTGCACTCCAGCGCTTGGCAATCGCCGTCTGTTCGGCGATGGGGACTTGGTTCAGCGTCGCGTTGATGACCTCCAGCAAGCGGGTATCGCCACGGCGTACGGCGAAACCGAATCCATAGGATTCATGTTTGCCGAAGCTGGCCATGCGGATATTGCTCAAGTAGCCCTTGCTGATCATGTAGTGGGTGGACAGGGTATCGCCGAGAAATACATCGGCCTGGCCAAAGGCGACGGCGTTGATGGCGTTCTGGTAGGACGGGTAGGTGGTGATGATTGCCTTGGGGTAGAGTTTTTCAATTTCCCGCAGCGGCAGGTAGTGATAGACCATGCTCAGCCGCAAACCCTCCAGGTCTTCATTCAGGGATCGGCTTTCATTCGTTCGGGTGACGAGAACGGGTTGGTCCACTGCGTACGGCGTCGAAAGGGCAATGTCGGGGTCGCGGGCCTCGAAACCGTTGGCGGTGCCAAGCATGTCGATCTGCCCGTCCTTGAGCGCCGCCATGGCTGCCTCACGGGAGGCGAAACGCAGGACTCTCATGGGCAAGCCGGTGGACTTGGCGAGGATGTCGGCATAGTCGGCGGTCAGGCCTTCGTAGTCGCGTCCGCTGGCGGAGAGATCGAAGGGCGGGTAATCCGGTGCGGAAGTGCCCAGGACCAGTTCCTGCCGGCTTCTTAGCCAGGCGCGGTGAACATCATCGAGCTTGATCTCGGCCTGAGCCATGGACGAGCGCCCCAGCAGCGTGTATTGCCCGGGCGCATCCGGTGTCGCCGCGAGCACTCCTGTATATAACACTGCGCTGATCAGCAGGAGACATTCGGTTATGCGTCTGAGCATCCTGTCTTCTCACACCAGCGCGTTGCGCTTCGCCATTTCAATCAGCTCGACCAAGGACTTGACCTTGAGTTTCTGCATCAGGCGTTTTTTATAAGTACTGACGGTTTTATTGCTGAGAAACATCCCCTTGGCTATTTCCTTGTTGGTTCGGCCCTGGGCAAAAAGTTGCAGTACCATCAGTTCCCGATCATTGACGCTTTTGAACAGGTCCAGCTCTATACTGCGTGGATCATCCGGGCGTACCGGGTTCAGCGCCTGGCTGGGGAAATAGTTATAGCCGGACAATACCGCTTTGATCGCGCTGACAAGTTCGCTGAGGTCTTCCTGTTTGCAAACGTAGCCGGAGGCACCGGATTGCATGCATCGGATACCGAAGAGCGTCGGCGACTGTGCCGTGAGCACCAGTGTCTTGAGCGGCGTGGTCATGGCGTTGAAGCGTGACAGAATTTCCAGCCCGTCAAGTTTGGGGATGCTGATGTCCAGGATAACCAGGTCTGGCATGCATTCGCGCACCATTTGCATCGCGTCGACGCCGTTGTCAGTTTCTCCTACGACCTTATAGCCCTCATGTTCCAGGAGCATGCGAACGGCGAGGCGGATGACCGGATGATCGTCGACAATGAAAACGGAGTTCATGAATAAATTACCCTGCGAACTTGAATAAAGCGCGCACCTTAGCCCACTTACAGCCAGGGTCGTACGAAGAGACGGGCATGCAACTTCAATTTCAGAAGTTTCCTACAAAAAAAGAGGCAAGATATTACGATGCAATGGGTTTTTTAGTAGGTGGATGACAATAAGAGGGAGGAAGAGTTAGCCGTGTGTGAAGGGATATTTCTTTGATTGCGTTGTTTGTGCAAACAAAGGAAACGTTTTAATCGAGGTTGGTGTGAGCCATACATTTATTTATCTACTTCAAACTCCTTGTGGGGTGGCGCTACAAAATCCACATGCACCGCCAGTCCCCGGTGGGAGCGAGGTGGCTGCACGATCCATGTCCACCGCACCCTGTGGGGGCGAGCTTGCTCGCGATGGCGGTGGATCTGTGCGCATCGATGCTGGATGTGCCTGCGTCATCGCGAGCAAGCTCGCTCCCACATTTTTTCGAGGTGCTGCAAAGGGGGGCCTTTTATTGGCGCGTGCGGCCTGTCATCTCCTGGGCCATTTCGCTGGCGTAGCTGTCGGTCATGCCAGCGATGAAGTCGATCATTCGCAGGAACGCGCCATGCAAAGGGCCATTGGGATCCGGCGCATTGTTCCCCAGCAGGTCGAGAATGCGGCGATTCTTGAACGAAGGCGTGCGGCCGCCGTGCTGTTCGAGGGCTGCGCCGCAAAAGCCGTTGAGCAGGATTTCCAGCGTGGTGTAGGCGCCGATTTCATGCAGGGTCTTGCGCTTGTCCTGGAAGATTTTCCGGCGCGCCATGTCCTTGGCATTCAACACGCAGCGTTTGGCCGGGCCGTGCATATGTTCCACCAGGTCCCCTGGCAGCGTGCCGGCAAGCAACGCTTCCTGCTGCTCGACAAACGCCCGGGCGGCGGCGTTGGTCAGGTGTTCGATGGCCTTGCCTCGCAGGATCGCCAGTTTGCGCCGCCGCGAGTCCAGCGGCCCCAGTTGCCGGTAGGTGTCCGGAAGATCGTCGCCCACCAGGTCCAGGAGCAGCGATTCCACCTGTGGGTATTCCAGAAGATCCATCTCCACGCCGTCTTCAAGGTCGATCAGCGCGTAGCAGATGTCATCGGCGGCCTCCATCAGGTACACCAGTGGATGCCGTGCCCAACGTTGATCCTCGATCTGTGGCAAACCGAGCTTGTGGGCAATCTGCTCCAGCAGTGGCAGTTCGCTCTGGTAGCAACCGAACTTGTGCTTCTTGTAGCCCAGGGAATCGGCGTGGCGGGCGGTCCAGGGGTATTTCAGATACGTACCGAGGGTGGCATAGGTCAGCCGGGTTCCGCCGTCGAACTGATGGTATTCAAGCTGGGTGAGGACGCGGAAGCCTTGGGCGTTGCCTTCGAAATTGAGGAAGTCGTTGCGCTCGGCCTCGCTCATCGCATCAAGCCAACCCCGCCCGGCTGCCTGCTGGAACCAATAGCGAATGGCGTCCTCGCCGGAATGACCGAACGGCGGGTTGCCAATGTCGTGGGCCAGGCAAGCCGATTGCACCACCATGCCCAGGTCGCTGGGCTCGCACCAGTCGGGCAGGGCATTGCGGATGGTTTCTCCCACGCGCATGCCCAGGGAGCGCCCGACGCAACTGACTTCCAGGGAATGAGTCAGGCGCGTGTGGATGTGGTCGTTGCTGGAAACCGGATGCACTTGCGTCTTGCGCCCCAGGCGGCGGAAGGCACCGGAAAAGATGATGCGGTCGTGGTCCTTGTGGAAGGGACTACGGCCCAGTTCCTGCGGGCTGTGCAGCGGTTTTCCGAGACGTTCGCGAGTCAGCAGGGTATGCCAATCCAAGGCCGGTTGCTCCGTTCGATGATGTCGATGCCCTAGCTTCCCGGTTCGTGGGTCGCCCTGCAAGGCCTATGGGCTTGCACGGACCGGATACATAACCCTGTGGCGCTCGCCACAGGGTGTCGGTCGTCAGGGTTTGCGCAGGTCCTTGGCCAGCTTGACCAACGGCAGCAATGTCGTTGCCAGACGGATCAGGCCTGTCAAGCCACCGCCACCGCCATGGCGGGTCCGCTTGCCGGTAAGGAAGCCGAGCAGGGACACTGCCGCCACGCCCCACAGTGGCGCATGCTTGATGCCGAAACCTTCGTGCCAGCTTTGCGTCAAGCCGCGCACCCGATGCAAGGGTTGCAGCAATTGGCGTGTCTCCTGACGGATTTCCTGGCGATGCATTTCCATGCGCAGGCGCACCAGTGCCTTGCGCATTTCCTGTCGTGTCCGGGCTTGAGGAATATCAGGCAGGCTCATGGCAGCAGGCGCTCCCGGTCATTGGCCAGTTCTTCGAGAGTGGCGTTGAAAGGAGAGGACTCGTCGTAGATCGCTGCCTTGAGCCGCAGACCGCAGAACAGGGCCGCCAGCAGGTAGAACAGGCACAGGCCGATAATGCCCGACAGACGATAGGTGTCCCATACCAGGATCAGCACCAGCGCCGAAAGCCCGACCAACAGCAGCAGGCCGAACACCAGCGCAAGGCCGGCGAACAGCAGGAGGCTCACGGTGCGTGCCTTCTGTTCCTGCAACTCCATGCCGAACAATTCGACGTGGCTGTGCAGCAAGCCAAGAAACGCGGCGCCCAGGCGGCGCGCTGTGGGTTGTGTGCCCGCTTCGGACGAGCCGGATTCGTCGATACCCATGATCAGCGCCGTGTCGCCAACAGACCGATCAGAAAACCGACGCCCGCGGCAATGCCCACCGATTGCCAAGGGTTGGCCTGTACGTATTCCTCGGTGGCGACTACGGCAGCCTGGCCGCGTTCGCGCATGGAGTCTTCGGTCAGCTTGAGCGTTTCGCGGGCGCGCAGGAGGGTTTCGTGGATCTGGCCGCGCAGCGCATCGGCCTGATCGCCTGCCAGCGTCGCGGTGTGATCGAGCAAACGCTCCGTGTCGCTGACCAGCGTCTGAAAATCTTCCATCAGGATTTCTTGAGCAGTCTTTGCCTGGGTTCTGGCCATGGGTGAATCTCCGTAAGTGACGTCTGAAGCGTTCGAGTATGAGCCTTGCCGGAAGGTTCAGTGCAAGTGGCTGGTACAACTTTTGCTCAGGCTTCTGCCATGTACTGGTGCGTCAGCCTGTGCCAGTGCGCTGAAGCTGGGCGAAAGCCCGTAAAACCTTAACCAAATAAATCAAAACCCGCGAAGCACCTCGAAGCGGGACTTCGTTCTTGCCCGATCTATGCACCAAAGCAGTTCATTGGCCTGCTCGCGGCCAATGAGTCGTTTCAACTTGGTGCGCTCATGGGGCGGGCGAACCGGTTTGGTGCTTTTTTCAACTTTTTCAGGTCTGCCAACACCATGGAAAATATGCAAAGTGCCGTGGACAGTCTCGTCCACAGCTCCAACACCCTGTTCATCTTGATCGGCGCGGTCATGGTCCTGGCCATGCATGCCGGCTTCGCGTTCCTTGAAGTGGGGACGGTCCGTCAGAAGAACCAGGTCAATGCGCTGTCGAAAATCCTCAGCGATTTCGCGGTCTCGACCCTGGCCTACTTCTTTGTCGGATATTGGATTTCCTACGGTGTGACCTTCCTGCAGCCAGCGTCGGTACTCAGCGCCGATCATGGCTACAGCCTGGTGAAGTTTTTCTTCCTGTTGACCTTTGCCGCCGCGATCCCGGCCATCATTTCCGGCGGTATCGCCGAGCGTGCGCGGTTCGCGCCGCAGTTGTGCGCCACGGTGTTGATCGTGGCGTTTGTCTACCCGTTTTTCGAAGGCTTGGTCTGGAACGGCAATTTTGGCTTGCAGGCTTGGTTGCAAGCTCGGTTCGGTGCTGGTTTCCATGACTTCGCCGGCTCCGTGGTGGTGCATGCCATGGGCGGCTGGCTGGCGTTGGCCGCGGTGCTTTTGCTCGGCCCGCGTAATGGCCGCTACCGGGACGGTCGCCTGGTGGCGTTCGCGCCTTCGAGCATTCCATTCCTGGCCTTGGGCTCGTGGATCCTGATTGTCGGCTGGTTCGGCTTCAACGTGATGAGTGCCCAGACCCTGCCTGGGGTGAGCGGGCTGGTGGCGGTCAATTCGTTGATGGCCATGGTGGGCGGTACCGTGGCGGCATTGATTGTCGGGCGCAATGACCCAGGCTTCCTGCACAACGGCCCGCTGGCCGGGTTGGTGGCGGTCTGTGCCGGTTCCGACCTGATGCACCCGGTGGGCGCGCTGGCCACCGGTGCCATTGCCGGTGCCTTGTTCGTCTGGTGCTTCACGGCGGCCCAAGGCAAGTGGAAAATCGACGATGTGCTCGGCGTCTGGCCGCTGCACGGGTTGTGCGGGGTCTGGGGTGGAATTGCCTGCGGCGTCTTTGGCCAGGGTGCCTTGGGCGGCCTGGGTGGGGTCAGCCTGATCAGCCAGTTGATCGGCACGGCGCTGGGCGTTGTCGTCGCCTTGGCCGGTGGGTTCGCGGTCTATGGCGTGATCAGGGCCGTGCTGGGGCTGCGCCTGACCCAGGAAGAAGAGTATTACGGCGCCGACCTGTCGATCCACAAGATCGGCGCGGTCAGCCAGGACTGATCGTTGCACAGTATTTGTGATACAGGACACTAGGGCTCCTTGTCCTGGTTGCCAGGGTAAAAACCGTGGAGCAGGCGATAGCGATCATGACGGACCTGATCCACATGATGCCGGACCTGTTGTTCGGGCAGGCCGAGCATGATCAGGGCGTGGGACGCCAGCATCAGGCTCGACTCCAACAGTTCCGGGACCACTTCGCTGGCCCCGGCTGCCTGCAACTCGGCCAATTGGCTGTCGTCTCGGGTGCGCACCAGGATCGGCACCTGTTGGTTGACCCTCCGGGCCGCCTTGAGCACGGTGATGGCGATGTCGGTCTTGTCCACCGCGATCACCAATAGCCTGGCGCGGCTCAAGCCAACGGCCGCGAGCAGGTCACCCCGTCGCGAATCGCCGTAATGCACGCAGTTTTCCCCGACGGTGGCTTCCCGGATGATCACCGGGTCGTCATCCAGGGCAACGAACGCCTGGCCTTCGCGGCGCAGGAAGCGCCCGATGGACTGGCCGACGCGCCCGTAGCCGCAAATCACCACGTGATCCGACAGGCCGGCATTGAGTGCGCTGATCTGGTCCAGTTGCGCCTCTTCGTTGGGTTTGCGATGCAGGCGCGCGGCGATGCGTGGCGCCGCACGCAGCAACAGTGGGGTCAGCAGCATCGAGCAGAATGTCGCGGCCAGCAGCAGGCCGCTGATGTCGGCGGGCATGAGACTGTTCTGTTGCATCTGTGCCATCAAGGCAAAACAGAATTCGCCGCCCTGGGCCAGGGCCAGGCCACTGCGCCAGGCGGTTTCCCCGTCACTGCCGCGCCATTTCACCAGGGCGGCGACCACGCAGCCCTTGAGGAGCATCAAGGCGAGGGTCAATCCCAGGATCAAAAGGCCATCGTCGCGGAACAGTTGCAGATCGATCAGCATGCCGATGCTGACGAAAAACAGCCCCAGCAGGATGTCGCGGAACGGGCGTATGTCGGCTTCGATCTGATGCCGGTAGTGGCTTTCCCCCAGCAACATGCCCGCCAGGAAAGCCCCCAGGGCCGGCGACAAGCCGAGCAAGTGGGTCAGCCACGCCGTCAGCAGCACGATCACCAGGGCCAGCAGCACGAACAGTTCCGCGGACCGGGACGCCGCCACCTCATGGAACAGCCGGGGCAACAGCAGCCGGCTGGCCAGCAGCAGGCCGCCGAACAACACCAGGGTCTTGCCCAGGGTCAGCGGCAGCGCCCAGTACCACGGATGCTCGCTGCTGCCGGCGAAGACCGGCACCAGGGTCAACAGCAGCACCGCGACGACGTCCTGGAACAACAACACGCCAATGGCGTTCTGGCCGTGGCTGCTGAAGATCTCGCCCAGGCTGGTCAACTCCTTGCTGACAATGGCGGTGGAGGACAAGGCCAGCCCCGCACCGAGCAGCAGCGCCGCGCTCACCGGCGCGCCGCACACGGCCAGCAATCCCGCCAGCAGCGTCCCGGAACACAACACCTGCAGGCTGCCGAGGCCGAACACGACCCGACGCAGTTCGAGCATTTTCGACAGGGAAAACTCCAGCCCCAACGAGAACAACAGGAACACCACCCCAAGCTCGGCCAGGTCTGGCAGTTCTTCGCTGTCGTTGACCCAGTCCAGCGCGGTAGGCCCGACCGCCAGCCCGACGCAGAGATAACCCAGCACGGGCGGCAGGCGCAGCCGCCTGAAGAGGGCGATGACCACCAGGGACGAGGCAAGGATGATCAGCAGGTTGGCAAACAAGGGGAACTCCGTTTCAAGGCTACAACGCACAGCGTAGAGGGGAAAACGTGATCAGCGTCGCTGGAAAAGCATTTATGTTCAGTGATTTGCATCAGCGTTTTACCGAAACACCCGGAAGCGAGCCAGCGACTCGACGGTTTTCCGAGGCGGGCCTAGAATGACCGTCTATGTTTTTTGGGTCTACCTGCCATGCTTCCTGAATGCCAGTTGTTCGGCACCCTGGGGTGTCATCTTTGCGAGGTCGCCGAAGCTGAACTGATACCTTTCGTCGAACATGGATTGTTGGTGGAGCTGGTGGACATTTCGGAACGTCAAGCCTGGGTGGACGATTATGGCCTGCGTATCCCCGTGCTGCGCAGGCTGGATACCGGTGCCGAGCTGGACTGGCCCTTCGAGGCTGAACAGATCGTGACCTTCCTCCGTTGAGCGGTTCGTCCTTCGGTTCCCAAGACAGCGGTTGGCGAAAGTAGCGAGCTTCGGTTACTGTATGTTCATACAGCTATCTGGAGTGCACCCCCTTGGTCAATGTCGAACAACTGAAAAGCAGCGTAAACAGGATGTCCGCGGACGTTGTGCGTGAGGCGGTCCTGGAGCTGCGCCTGGATGGCCTGGTGACCGAAGGCAAGACGCCCTTCAATAAACTGCATTTCAACACCTGTTTCGCCGAGATCGAAGCGTTGTTCCAGCGTGCCGGCTATCACAAACAGTTGGATGTGGTGGGTTACCAGGGTTTGTTGTACGCACTGTACGATCCAGGCCGCTGGGAGGCGGTGGACGTGCTGCGCTGGTTGAAGGAGTTCACCGAAGCGGCGGCCAAATCGACGTCGGTCACGGCGTAAAGCAATCATCGCTGGGCTGACCGGTGCGACTGTCGGATAATGCCGCCCTGCAAAAACGCCTGAGAGTTTTCAATGTCCGGTTCATCGTTTTCCGCCGCTCATCATCAGGCCAGTACGCTGTATCTGCCGCCCGGGTCTTGGCCGACGGTACTGGAGTGCCTGTGCGAGCATTTCAGCGCCATCAGTCGCGAGCAGTGGCTGGACCGGATCGCCCGGGGCCGGGTATTGGACGGGGAGGGCAAGGCCATCCATGTCGACTTGCCGTACCGCGAAGGCCTGCGCATCCACTACTTCCGTGAAGTACCCGACGAGAAGCCGATCCCGGTGGTGGAGTCGATCCTGTATGCCGACGAGCATCTGGTGGTGGCAGACAAACCGCATTTTCTGCCTGTCACTCCGGCGGGCGAATACGTCGAGCAAACCTTGTTGCGGCGGCTGATCCGGCGGCTGGACAACCCGCATCTGGTGCCCCTGCACCGCATCGACCGGCACACGGCCGGGCTGGTGTTGTTTTCTGCCAATCCGCACACCCGTTCGGCGTATCAGTCGTTATTCCCGACGCGGCAGATCGAGAAGCGCTACCAGGCCATCGCCCGTGCGTTGCCTGGAGTGACCTTTCCCCGGGTGCATAGAAGTCGGATGATCGATGGTGAGCCGTTCTTTCGGATGCAGGAAGGGCCGGGCGAGCCCAATACCGAAACGACCATCGAAGTCCTGGAAAGACACGGTGACCTGTGGCGCTACGGGTTGTCTCCGGTCACGGGTAAGAAACACCAGTTGCGGGTGCATATGAATGCCCTGGGAGCGGGTATCTGCAACGATCCGTTTTACCCTGACGTGCTTCGGGACGCCGAGGATGACTACGCCAACCCGCTCAAGCTGCTGGCGCAAGGGCTGCGTTTCATCGACCCGGTCACTGGCCAGGAGCGTGTATTCCAGAGCGAGATTACATTGCAGTGGTAGCGCCCATGATTTTTGACCAGGCATAAAAAAGCCCGCAAATGTTGCGGGCTTTTCGTATCTGGCGGTAGCGCTGAAGATTACAGGTCTTTAACGGTACGAACCTGATCCTTGTTCACGCGAGTCTGCTTGCCATCCAGTTGCTCGAACTCGTAGAAGCCGCTTTCTTCATCGTAATGGGGGGTATCGACGGCCTGGATTTCGCGACCGTCATTCAAGGTGATCACTGTTGGCGAAGCGCACCCGGCAAGGGTGGCGAGGCCCAGAGCGAGCATGAACGTGGCGAGGGTCCGTTGTATCATGGTGTTTCTCCGAATGGATTCTTCAAGTTACTGACCTTCAGACGTATACATTGCGCGCAAGTTCCTGGCTAGTGTCAATCTGACACGCCTTTATGTCGGGCCAGTAACTCCGGGGTGTTCAGATTGGCCAGCCGCGGATCGTCGGCAGGGCATTGCAAGGCAACGGCGTGCAGCGCGCGCATGATTCGACCGGGGCTGCGTTCGCCTTCGCTCCAGGCTTTTTCGAAGCTCGCTGCCAGGGCCAACGGGATGACACACAGCAGCGGTTCCCAATGCTCGCCGTGCCGCACCATCAATGGCTGATCGGGGTGCTGGCTGGCCGTCCTGCGCATGTTATCGAGCAGGCTGGCGTCGACCTGCGGCACGTCGCACGGCAGCACCAGCAAATATGGGTGCCTCGCAGCCTTGAGACCTGCCCGGATGCCCGCCAATGGCCCGGGAAAGTCGCCTTCCTCGTCATGCACCAACTGATCGGCATACGCTGCATATCGTTGCGCATTACGGTTGCAGGAAATGATCAGGTCATCGCTCAGGGCGCGGGTCTGGCGATGGATATGGGCAATCAGCGGTTCGCCTTGCCACTGCACCAGGCCTTTGTCCTGGCCGCCCATGCGTTGCCCACGGCCACCCGCCAAGAGCAGAATGGAGCAGGATGGCAGCGGCGTAATCGAGGTCATGGCGTGTCTCCGCACGGGCGAAAAAATAAGGCGCTGTGATATAACACCGGGCTGTTTCCTCCACAACTGGACGAGCCTATGAAAGCCAAGGCTGATGTACCTTTCGTGCCGCTCAATATCGCGGTGCTGACAGTCAGTGACACCCGTACCCTGGAAACCGATACGTCCGGGCAGGTCTTCGTCGATCGGCTCACGGCGGCCGGCCACAACCTGGCGGCGCGGGTCCTGCTCAAAGATGATTTGTACAAGATCCGGGCGCAAGTCGCGACCTGGATTGCCGAAGACGTGGTGCAAGTGGTGCTGATCACCGGCGGCACCGGTTTCACGGGGCGTGACAGCACGCCGGAAGCCGTCACGTGTCTGCTGGACAAGCAGGTCGATGGGTTTGGCGAGTTGTTCCGCCAGATCTCAGTGGCCGACATCGGCACTTCCACTGTGCAGTCCCGCGCGCTGGCGGGCCTGGCCAATGGCACGCTGGTCTGTTGCCTGCCGGGATCGACCAACGCGGTGCGTACCGGATGGGATGGGATCCTGGCCGAACAATTGGATGTGCGGCATCGTCCGTGCAACTTCGTGGCCCATTTGAAACAGGCAGCCCCTTGTGAATCCCGTGGGTAAACCGGGCAAGGCCGGCGCCTTGATGGCTGTTGAAGTGGCGTTGGAGCGGCTGCTCGAGATGGCGGCGGCCGCGCCGATCGTTCAGCGCGAACATTTGCCTTTGGCCGCGGCGTCAGGGCGAGTGCTCGCCGAGGATCTGGTATCGACCCTTGATTTGCCGCCATGGCCCAACAGCGCCATGGATGGCTATGCCTTGCGGCTGGCGGACTGGAATGGCGAGCCGTTGGTGGTCAGCCAGCGGATTTTCGCCGGCCAGGCTCCGGAGCCGTTGGCCGCTGGTACCTGCGCGCGGATTTTCACGGGGGCGCCAGTCCCTGCCGGCGCCGATTGCGTCGAGATGCAGGAACACGCCGTGGTGGAAAGCGACCAGCGGGTGCGGTTTACCGAGCTCATGGTCAGTGGACAGAATATTCGTCCCCAGGGGCAGGAGACCACCGTTGGCGAGCAAGTCCTTTCTGCCGGGACTCGTCTGGGGCCGATCGAGCTGGGCTTGGCGGCGTCCTTGGGCTGTGCATCGCTGGAGGTGGTGCGCAAGGCCCGCGTCGCCGTCCTGTCCACGGGCGATGAACTGGTCGAGCCCGGTCAGGCGTTGGGGCCTGGCCAGATCTATAACAGCAACCGCGTGCTGCTGTGTGGCTGGCTGCAACGCATGGGCTGCGAGGTGGTTGACGCGGGTATCCTGCCCGACGATTTGTCGGCCACCCGTGAGCGCCTGGCACAGTTGTCGGATGTCGATCTGATCCTGTCCACTGGTGGGGTATCGGTGGGAGAGGCGGACTTCCTGGGTATCGCCTTGCGCGAGGAGGGCGAGCTGGCGCTGTGGAAACTCGCCATCAAACCGGGTAAGCCGTTGACGTTCGGGCATTACCGTGGCGTGCCGGTCATAGGCCTGCCTGGAAACCCCGCTTCGACCCTCGTGACGTTCGCCCTGCTGGCAAGGCCTTACCTATTGCGACGCCAAGGCGTTCAATTGGTGGCGCCACTCAAGTTCAAGGTGTCGGCCGGTTTCGCCTGGCCAAAGGCGGGCGGTCGCCGAGAGTACCTGCGAGGCCGTATGGAGAATGGTCGAGCGATCATCTACCGAAACCAGAGCTCGGGTGTCCTGCGCAGCGCGGCCTGGGCCGACGGGTTGGTCGAGGTGCTCGAGGGACAGACGCTGGTGGAGGGCGACGAAGTGGGCTTCATTCCCTTGAGCGAAGTCCTGGGCTAGCACCTGGCAGCTGTTCTCCGGCCCGAGTTGGACGCCCGGGCCTTTGCGCGTCTCACCGCTATCGCGTGAGCAGCATCACCAACTGGTCGAATCGATTGTTGGCGATCCAGCCCAGCAGACCGAGCACCACCGCCGCGGCGCCAGCCGAATAGGCCAGCCTGTGGCGGATCACCTTGACGTCGGTGCGTATTTCATCCATGTCTTTGCGGATGTATTTGAGGTGGGTTTCCAGTTCAACGACGCGCGGTTCCAAATCAATTCCTCCAACGGGATTACTGCAACTTTTGCATTCGTTTCGAGTATCGGCGCGCCCGCTTCCAAAGGACGCGAGCTGCCGGGGCGACAGCTTGTATTCACGGTTATGCATGGGACGGTCCATCCCCTTGGCCATAACTGTTCGAGCGACTGATCCGGCCCCTGCGGGCCGTGACGTATCCATCCATGGGAGAATGCTTCCTTGTCTGATGAGGGTTTAAGCGATCCAGCAAAACATGAAGCCAAGGTGTCTCAATACCGCTAGAGGGTCAATTGAGCTGATTCGCCAGATCTTGTAAGAAAACTCTTCGAATCGGGGCATGTCGATCGGGCCATCCATCCTGCTCGTCTAATAAATTGAGACGCGCCGGGCTTTTTCGCGCCAATGAGCGGTCCCATGCCTGAACCTTCCAATGACGGAGACCACGATGAGCAAAGGCAAGGCGCTGTTGATTCTGCATGGCAAGCAAGCGCTCAACGAAGAGGTGCGCTCGGCAGTGATGCTCAAGCGCGAACAGGGATGGGAGCTGGCGGTGCGGTTGACCTGGGAAGCCGGTGATGCCCAGCGATGCGTCGATGAAGCCCTGGATGCCGGTTATACGCGACTGATCGCCGGCGGCGGTGATGGAACCTTGCGTGATATCGCCGAAGCGATCGCCCAGAGGTCCAGCGATGCCAGCCTGGTATTACTGCCGCTGGGCACGGCCAATGATTTCGCCCGGGCGGCGGGTGTTCCGTTGGAACCCGCGCAGGCCATGGATCTATTGGACGTTGCGCCGCAGGCCGTTGATGTGGGTGAAGTCGGCGGGCGGATTTTCCTGAACATGGCCACCGGCGGTTTTGGCAGCCAGGTGACCGCGAACACCTCCGAAGATCTCAAGAAGGTCTTGGGCGGCGCCGCCTACCTGTTCACGGGCCTGTCTCGATTCAGTGAACTGAGTACCGCCTATGGTGAGTTGCAGGGCCCCGATTTTTACTGGCAGGGCGATTTGCTCGCGCTGGGCATCGGTAATGGCCGGCAGGCGGGGGGAGGTCATGTGCTGTGCCCGCAAGCGTTGGCTGATGATGGGTTGCTGGACATCAGCATCCTGCCGGCGCCCCAGGAAGTGGTCAGTACGTTGAAGGACTTGCTGGCGGGCGGCCTGGGCATCGACAACATGTTTGTCCGCGCGCGCTTGCCATGGGTGGAAATCAAGGTCGCGCAAGGCCTGGACATCAATCTCGATGGCGAACCGTTGCAGGTCGACACCCTGCGCTTCACTGTCCGCCCGAAGGCGTTGCGGCTGCACCTGCCGTCCGATTCGCCGCTGTTGGGCGGCGCGACGGCGCTCAGTCATCCAGGCTGATGATTTGCTCACGCACCGCGAACAGCACAAGGCCGGCCACGTCATGGATCTGCAAGCGCTTCATGACTTGCGCCCGGTGGGTTTCCACGGTCTTGACGCTCAGGTTCAGCCCATTGGCAATTTCCCGGGTGGATTTGCCGCGTACGATCAGCCGCAGGATTTCCAGCTGGCGTGCCGTCAGGTTATGGGCCTGGGCAGGGTCCGGCTGATGTTTCTGGACGCGGGTCAGCGCCTGGTTGATCACCGTGTGGGCGATGGCCGGGCTCAGGTAGCGTTCGTCATTGCGCAGCGCTTCCAGGGCGTGTTTCAGCTCGGTGGCGGTGGTGTCCTTGAGCAGGTAGCCATGGGCGCCTGATTCCAGCGCCTGCATGATCAGCGCAGGATCCGTATGCATCGACAGGATCAGTACCTTGCTGTGGGGGCGCACCCGCTTGAGCTGTTGCAAGGCATCCAGGCCGCTGGTGTCCTTCATGGAAATGTCCAGCAGCACGATGTCGGGGTTCAGCCGTTCCACCAGCTCCAACAATTGTGTGCCGTCATTGGCTTCGCCGATCACGGCATAGTCCGGGATATCCATGACCAGGGCGCGTACGCCGGCCCTGATCAGGGAGTGGTCATCGACCAGAAGTAAATTACAAATCAAAGGAGAACCTTATTCTTGCTGGCTCGCTCCAGGGCACGCGGTGCCCAGGGAAAGCGTGCTTCGATGTGCGTGCCTTTGCCGGCCTCGCTCACGACCTTGAGGGTGCCGCCCAGTTGTTCGACCCGTTCCGACATGCCGGCCATGCCCCGTTGACCTTCGCGAGCGGGGTGGCTGGCCGGGACAAATCCCTGGCCGTCGTCGCTGATCAGCAGGGTCAGGCCGTCGGGCAGGCGTTGCAGGCGTACCAGCAGATTCGTCGCCCGGGCATGGCGCAAGATATTGGTGACCGCTTCCTGGGTGATCCGGAACACCGCGACCGACATCTCCTCCGGGATACCCGTCATGCGCTGCTGGCAATCGAGGCTCCACTTCACCGGGACGTTGGCCAGGGTCTTGAGCAGGTGCGCCCGCAGGCTGGCCTCAAGCCCGAGGCTGGTCAGTTCCCTGGGGTTGAGGATCGCCGATACGTCGCGGACCTTGTTGAGGGTTTCGTCCAGGGTCTCGCACAGGAGCGCGCACTGACCTTGCAATTCTTCCGGTATCCGCCGCTTGAGCCATTCGCCTTGCAGTTTCGCCGCGGTCAGCAATTGGCCAATGTCGTCGTGCAATTCGCGGCTGAGCCGATGGCGCTCATTCTCCTGGACCTCGAGCAACCGGTCGGCCAACTCCTGGGGCTGGAACTTGATGGACTTGCGCGACAATCGATGGTGGATCCAGACACAGCTCAAGGCCGCGACATTCAGGGCCAGCAGGCCCAGCGGCACCGTATGGGCGTACAGGTAGGTCAGCAGGCAGCCGAGGGTCGAGCACATGCACAATAATAATGTGAAGCGACGGGCGTTTTCTCGGGAGGGAGGCCAGGTGATGAATGACTTGAGGCTGGCGTGCATAGCGGATGGAGCCAATGAATGTTCGCTGCGGGCAGGCCGGTCAGCTCATCTGACAGGCCGGGTCGGGTAAACGTCTCAGGTCGAAGGCAGCTTCGGTTGGCGGCTATTACGGCGCTGCCTGGAAGTGGCTGACGCGGGAGATAGTACCACTTCGCCTATCGTTGGTCGCGCTCGGCATGGTGCCGTGAAAGCACTAGGGAGCAGGCGCATTGCCATCGTATCAGGCTTGTTTCTGGGGATAGGACACCAACGCCAGCGGACGTGACGCGGCCAATGCCTGGTCGGGGCTCTGGCCAACCTGGAAAGCGAACGCCTCGATCAAGGACGTTTGTTCGCTGTTGTCCAGGCTCAACTGGCCGGTGGTGTGATCGACCAGTTCCAATTGCCAGGCCATCAGGGTGAAGCAATCCTTCAAGGCATCCAGGGCCTGGTCATGCAATTCCATGTGGTTTTGCGCGTGGCTGAGCAGGCCATGGATATGCAGGGAAAACTCCGAAACGGCTTCCAGCGCCAGGGCATTGGCCTTGTTTGCCAGTTTCAGCAAGGTACTGAGCATGCAATCGATGGCGTCCTTGTCATTGTTGATCAATTGCAGATGACTCAGGCATTCCTCCGATTTGGCCAGCAGTGTCTCGGCCTCGATCAGAAATTCGGGAAGACGTTGATTCCAGTTCCTACGATCGTTCGGCATGCTTATCTCCACAACATCATGTCAGGCGAAAGGAAACCGCGTATGGCGAACGGCTGGATCTCAAGGTCGACCGCGGACGGACGCGCGACGACACTCCCGTGCCGTTTAACGAAGGTGAATTCGTAAACGATTACACGGGTGGGATCGGCCGAAAGGCTGCAGGTCCGATGTCCTGTGGTCGCGTACAAAGGCCTGACTCCGTTCAGCAATGAGAATGGCGTCACATTAATGGCTATTGGATAACGGGAATATCAGGTTGGACCTGATTGTGCCTAGGGGAATCCCTTAGACAGGGGAACTTAGTGCGCAAACCGGAGTCGCGCAGCGGGGTAAATGCCAGATGAAATCGTGAAGCCAGTAAAACATGATGTTAATGTGATATCAATTCCCTGTGTGTATTTTATCCGGGGTCAAGATTCGGTTCGTGCGGCCGATATCGGTTTTATTGGATTCATCCGAACAAGCCCAGGAGTCATCGATGGCCGGCATTCTCGACACAGTAGATCAACGAACCCAACTGGTGGGTGAGAATCGCCTGGAAATTCTCATGTTTCGCCTGGCGGGTCGGCAGTTGTTTGCCATTAACGTGTTCAAGGTCCAGGAAGTCCTGCAACTGCCGAAGTTGACCCTGATGCCGCAACGCCACCCGTTCGTGTGCGGCGTGGTCAATCTGCGAGGCCAGACGCTGCCGGTGATCGACCTGTCCCAGGCCATCGGCATGCGTCCGCTGGTGCCGGGCGCCAACAGCACCATTATCGTGACCGAGTACAACCGTTCGGTTCAGGCGTTCCTGGTGGGCGGCGTCGACCGCATCGTCAACATGAACTGGGAAGCCATCCTGCCACCGCCGACCAGCGCCGGCCGTGAGCACTACCTGACCGCCATCAGCAAGGTGGACGATCAGTTGGTGGAAATCATCGACGTGGAAAAAGTCCTGGCCGAAATCGTGCCTTACAACGCCAAGGTCTCTCGGGACAAACTCGAAGACCCGGTGCTGGAGCGCGCCCGTGGACGCGAAGTGCTGCTGGTGGACGACTCCAACGTCGCGCTCTCGCAATTGCGCGACACCCTGGGCCAACTGGGTGTGAAAATGCACATCGCCAGCGACGGCCTGAAGGCCCTGAACATGCTCAAGGCCTGGGCCGATACCGGCGAGGTCATGACCGACAAATTGCTGATGATCTTCACCGATGCGGAAATGCCGGAAATGGACGGCTACCGCTTGACCACCGAAATCCGCAACGACCCGCGTTTGCGTGGGCTCTATGTCGTACTGCACACCTCGCTGTCCGGCAGCTTCAACGATTCGATGGTCAAGAAGGTCGGTTGCGACAACTTCCTCTCCAAATTCCAGCCGGACAAGCTGGTCGACGTGGTGCGCCAGCGGTTGATGCTCGACTGAAACCGATGGTGGTTTGCTTCAATGGCCGGCTCGTATAAGGTGGCATTTTTTTGCCACCGGGGAAGTTGACCATGTTGCGGCTGAGCGCGCTGTATCGGTATCCGTTGAAGTCCGGCAAGGGCCAGCCCCTGCAGCAGATTGGCCTGGACAAGCTGGGACTGGACGGTGATCGGCGCTGGATGCTGGTGGATGAGGGCACGGGGCGGTTCCTGACCCAGCGCGCCGTGGCGAAGATGAGCCAGCTTTCGGCCTTGTGGAACGAGGCGGGTGGCCTGACGCTCAGTGCGCCGGGCCATGGCGCCATCGATGTGCCGCTGCCACCCACCCAGCAAGAGCAACGGCGCGGCGTGATCATCTGGCGTGACACCTTGCGTGTGCCGGATGCCGGTGATGAGGCTGCGGCCTGGGTCAGCGAATTCATCGGCAACCCCACGCGGCTGGTGCATGTGCCGGTGGAACTGGCGCGTACCACTGCCGCCGGTTATGGCAAGGATGACGACAAGGTCGCCTTTGCCGACGGTTTCCCCCTGTTGCTGATTGGCCAGGCCTCATTGCAGGACCTGTCGAGCCGGGTCGGCCGCTCACTGGAGATGTTGCGCTTTCGTCCCAACCTGGTGGTGGAGGGCGGCGAGGCGTTTGCCGAGGACGGTTGGAAGCGTATTCGTATCGGCGAGGTGGAGTTCCGGCTGGTCAAGCCCTGCTCGCGTTGCATCATGACCACGGTCGATCCGCACACCGGCGAACGCGATCCTGGTCGCGAACCCTTCGCCACGTTGCAGCAATACCGTTCGACGCCGGACGGTGCGATGTTCGGCCAGAACCTGGTCAACGACAGCAACGGTCGACTTGAAGTCGGCATGCCGGTTGAAGTGCTCGAATAAAAGGAACCGTGAACAAAAATCTGTGGCGAGGAGATAAATCCCCTCGCCACAGATGAGCGGCATATCTATGCCACAGAATCAGCCGCGGTATTCACACAGGTAAGCGGTGTCGACGGCCACTTTGAGCTGGAACTTGCTGTTGGCCGGTACATTGAACTGGCTGCCGGCCGCGAAGGTTTCCCAATCGGTGCTGTCGGGCAGTTTCACGGTCAGGGCACCGGAGACGACGTGCATGATTTCCCGCTGGGCCGTGCCGAATTCATATTCGCCCGGTGCCATGACGCCGATGGTCGCGGGGCCTTCGGCAGTGCCAAAAGCGATCGACTTGACGGTGCCGTCGAAGTACTCGTTGACTTTAAACATGGCGATTCCTCGAAAAAGGGGCTGAAAAAGGCCGGCCAGTATGCACAAGGCTGTAACATTCGTCATCTGCCGCGCCGGGAGGCGAGCCCGCTCAACCCGGAAGCACCAGGGGCAACAACCGCGCGGTATTGCGGGCATCTTCCAGGGCGCGGTGCTGTTGCCCGTAAAATTGCAGGCCCGCCAGTTGCAACGCGCCATTGAGCCCCAGCGGCCGTTCCAGCCGGCGGGCCTTGGCGAAGCGTTGCTTGAGGTTCATGTGCGGCACCTGGGCGAGGACACTGTGCAACTGCTGGCGTTGCCATTCCTGAAGCAGTTGCTTGCGGTCGTAATCGCCCCAACTGACCCAGCTTTCCAGCCTCGGCTGATACGGCGCCAGCCAGCGCTCGAACGCCGGCCAGACCTCGGTCAAGGGCGCGGCGCCGTCGATATTGGCCTGGGTGATGTGGGTCAGTTCGCGACAGAAAGGCGTGAGCAGCGGTCGTCTCAGGGGCCGCACGAAGCGCTGGAAATGATCCACTTCGCGGCCGTCACGACTCACCAGCGTGGCGCCGATCTCGATAATTTCCATTTCGGTTACCGGCCAGCCACCTTCATCGGTAGTGGCCTCCAGATCAATCACCAGCCAGTGAGGCATCGCAGTGTTCCCGGTATCGGCGTGCTGATGGGTTTGAGCGTAGTCAAACCCCAGGCATCCGACTAGTGGGCTGTTTCAACGCATAACAAAACCTGGCGTTTTCTCACCTGATCACCCTGTGTGACCTGCAATTGCCTGACCACCCCGTCGACGCCTGCCTTGAGTGGGTGCTCCATTTTCATCGCTTCGAGCACCATCAGCAGTTGGCCTTGGCGCACCGGGCAGCCTTCGCTGACCAGTACCTCGACAATGGCACCGTCCATGGGCGCCAGGAGCGTACTGGCACTGGCACTGGCCTTGCTGGCGACGGGGGCCAGGGTCCGGTCTTGCAGGTGCAGGCCGCCGGGGCGGGTGGACAGCCAGAGATCATGGCCTTCGAGACGCCAGGCATGGCGCTGGCCAATCCCGTCGATGACCAGCGTTGCGCCCTGCGCATCAATGTCGAGCAGCCTCAGTTCGATCAAGCGCCCGGCACTGCGGATGTGCAGTGTCCCGTCGGTTTCGGTTTCAAGGCTCAGCACCCAGTCGCGCTCCCCGACGCCGATCCGATAATGCAGCGCCGTGCCGATGCTGTTGCGCCATCCGCCCAGGCCGGGTGCATGCCGTGCCTGCGATGCCTGATAAAACGCCGCCGTGGCGATGGCCAGTTGTTCGGCCGAGGGCTCAAGGGGCAGAAGCGCCGCATGATTGGCGAAATGCTGGCCGATGAAGCCGGTGTGGAAGTCGCCGTCGATGAACCGCGGATGCGCCAGCAAGCCGGCGAGCAAGCGCTGGTTGCTCTGGACCCCAAGCAGTACGCAATCCTCCACCGCTCGCAACAGTTTGCGGCGTGCTTCGTCGCGGGTGGCGCCGTGGACGATGAGTTTGCCCAGCATCGAGTCGTAGAACGGCGTGATGGCCTGGCCCTGCAGCAGACCATGGTCGATTCGAACACCGTCGCGGATAGGGGGCTCCCAGCCAATCAAGCGCCCGGTCTGGGGCAGGAAATCCGCCGCTGGGTCCTCGGCGTACAACCGCACTTGCAGGGCATGGCCGCTGAGCGTCACCTGCTCCTGGCGCAGGGGCAGCGGCCTGCCGGCGGCGACGTCCAATTGCCAGGCCACCAGGTCCAGGCCGGTGATCGACTCGGTGACCGGGTGTTCGACCTGCAGGCGCGTGTTCATCTCCAGGAAGTAAAACCGACCGTCGGCCGCGAGCAGGAATTCCACGGTCCCGGCACCGACGTAATTCACTGCGCGCCCCGCTTCGAGTGCCGCCTCGCCCATGGCCCGGCGCAGGTCGGCGGTCATGACCGGGCAGGGCGCTTCCTCGATGATTTTCTGGTGACGCCGCTGGATCGAGCAGTCCCGTTCGCCCAGGTGGATCAACTGGCCGTGGTGGTCGCCGAAGATCTGCACTTCCACATGCCGCGGATCGATCAAGGCTTGTTCGAGGATCAACTCGTCGCTGCCGAAGCCGTGCAGGGCTTCCGAGCGTGCGCTGCGCAACTGCTCCAGCAGCTCCTCGGCGCGCTGGACCAGGCGCATGCCGCGGCCGCCGCCACCGGCACTGGCCTTGATCATCAGCGGGTAGCCGATGCGCCTGGCTTCGCGCCGCAGCGTGTCGTCGTCCTGGGCAGTGCCCTGGTAACCGGCGATGCAGGGAACACCGGCTTGGAGCATGGCGATTTTTGCGCGGCGCTTGCTGCCCATCAACTCGATGGCCTCGGGGCTGGGGCCGATGAAAACCAGGCCGGCCTGCGCGCAGGCGCGGGCGAACCCTGCATTTTCCGAAAGGAAGCCGTAGCCGGGGTGGATCGCATCAGCGCCGCTGCGCCGGGCCGCCTCGAGAATGGCCAAGGGGTCGAGATAGGACTGCTGCACCGGGGCCGGGCCGATCAGTACGGCTTCATCGGCCATGCGCACATGCAGCGCATCGGCGTCGGCCTCGCTGAACACCGCCACCGTGCGATAACCCAGGGCCTGGGCGGTGCGCTGGATGCGACAGGCGATTTCGCCGCGGTTGGCGATGAGGATTTTGCTGAAGGCGGGCATGGGGGTATTCCTGGTTTTTTTGTGGTGTCCGTTCGGGCCTCATCGCGAGCGAGCTCGCTCCCACAGTGAACGGTGAAAATGTGGGAGCGAGCTTGCTCGCGATAGCGGCCTGTCAGGCAAACCGCTCATTTGTTCTTCCCCGGCAAAATGCCCATGAGCTTGCAGATGATGCCCAGCATGATTTCGTCCGCGCCGGCGCCGATGGACACCAGCCGTACGTCGCGATAGGCGCGGGCGACCGGGTTGTCCCACATGAAGCCCATGCCGCCCCAGTATTGCAGGCAACTGTCGGTGGTTTCCCGGGCCAGGCGTCCGGCCTTGAGCTTGGCAATCGAAGCCAGTCGCGTGACATCCTGGCCGTGGATGTACTGTTCGGTGGCCTGGTAGACCAGCGCCCGCAGGCATTCGATTTCGCTGGCCAGTTCCGCCAGGCGGAAGTGAATCACTTGGTTGTCGATCAGGGCCGCGCCGAAGGTCTTGCGCTCCTTGCAGTACTCGATGGTGCTGTCGATGCAATGTTCCAGGCCCTTAAGCATGTTGGCCGCGCCGAACAGGCGTTCTTCCTGGAATTGCAGCATCTGCATCATGAACCCCGCGCCTTCCTGGCCGATGCGATTGCGTTGTGGCACCCGCACGTCGTCGAAAAACACCTGGGCGGTTTCCGAGCTGCGCATGCCGAGTTTGTCCAGGTGCTGGCCGAGGCTGATGCCGGCGCTGCGCATCGGCACCATGATCAGCGATTTGTTGACGTGGGGCTTGTCGTCCGAGGTATTCGCCAACAGGCAGATGAAGTCAGCGCTCGGCGCATTGGTGATCCACATCTTGCTGCCGTTGATGACGTAGTCGTCGCCGTCCTTGCGCGCCGTGGTCTTGAGGCCCGCGACGTCGGAGCCGGCACCGACTTCCGAGACGCCAATGCAGCCCACCTGTTCGCCGCGAATGGCCGGGCGCAGGAACGCTTCACGCAACTCATCGGAGCCGAAACGGGCCAGGGCCGGGGTGCACATATCGGTCTGCACGCCGATGGACATCGGCACGCCGCCGCAATGAATCGTGCCGAATTCCTCGGCCGCGACGATCGAATAGCTGTAGTCCAGGCCCATGCCGCCGAAGGCCTGCGGCTTGGAAATACCCAGCAGGCCCAGCTCGCCGGCCTTGCGGAAAATCTCGTGGATGGGGAAGCGCCCGGCCCGCTCCCATTCGTCGACGTAAGGATTGATGTCGTGGTCGACAAACTGGCGGACGGTGCGCCGCAGTGCTTCGTGTTCCTGGGTGAAGATCATTTTTATTGTTCTCCTGTGAGCCGTGGAGCGTCCTCAGAAACGGGCCACGCCGAAGCTGTTGGCTTGCAAGGGGCGCTGCTCGGCTTCGTGACAGATGTCCAGCAAATAGCCCAGCAGTGTGCGGGTGTCACGCGGGTCGATAAGCCCGTCGTCCCACAGGCTGGCGCTGCCGTAGAGGGCGGTGGATTGGCTGTCGAGTTTCTGCGCGGTGGTTTGCTCAAGCAGATCCAGCATCTTCGGGTCGGGGTTCAGGCCGTTCTTGAGTTGCGTGGCCTCGGTGACCATTCGCAGGACCTTGCCGGCCTGGGCGCCGCCCATCACGGCGGTGTGGCTGTTGGGCCAGGCGAAGATGAAGCGCGGGTCAAGCCCGCGGCCGCACATGGCGTAGTTGCCGGCACCATAGGAGCCGCCCACCACGACGGTCAGCTTGGGCACCCGGGCATTGGCCACGGCCTGGATCATCTTGGCGCCATGCTTGATCACCCCTTGTCGCTCCGACTCGGTGCCGACCATGAATCCGGTGGTGTTGTGCAAGAACAGCAGCGGCGTGCGGCTCTGATCGCACAACTGGATGAATTGCGCGGCCTTGGCCGCACCCTGTGGCGTGATGGGGCCGTTGTTGCCGATCAGGCCGCAGGCATGGCCGCGAATGTGCAGGTGGCCGCAAATCGTCTGGGTGTCGAATTCGCTTTTGAAGGCCAGGAAATGTGAGCCGTCGGCGATGCGGGCGATGATTTCCACCACGTCATAGGGTTTCTTCGGGTCGTCGGGCACCAGTCCCAATAATTCCTCGGCGGGGTAGAGCGGCTCCGTCCAGGTCCGTTCGGGCTGGGGCGGCAATTGTGCGTTCCAGGGCAGCGAGGCGAGGATTTCCCGGGCCAGGCGAATGCCATCGGTGTCGTTCTCCGCCAGGTATTCGGCGGTGCCGGCCACCTGCACGTGCATCAGTGCACCGCCCAGTTCCTCCTCGCTGGCCACTTCGCCGGTCGCGGCCTTGAGCAACGGCGGCCCGGCCAGGAACAGTCGCGCCTTGTCGCGCACCACCACCACGTAATCCGACAGACCCGGCTGATAAGCGCCACCGGCCGTGGCCGAGCCATGCACTACGGTAATCTGCGGCAGGCCCATGGCCGACATGCGTGCCTGATTGGCGAAGCAGCGCGCGCCTTCGACGAAAATCTGCGCCGCGTAATTGAGATTGGCGCCGCCACTTTCGGCGAGGGTAATGACCGGCAGTTTGTTTTCCATGGCGATCTGTTGCAGGCGCAGGGTCTTGTGCAAACCGCTGGGGGAGATCGTGCCGCCCTTGATCGCGCTGTTGTTGGCCACCACCAGCGCCCGCACCCCGGACACGTAGCCGATCCCGGCGATCAGGCCGCCGCCGGCCTGGCTGCCGTCCTTGTCGTCATGGAGTTTGTAGCCGGCCAGGCTCGCCAGCTCGAGGAACGGTGCGCCGGGGTCAAGCAGCAGGTTCAGGCGCTGGCGTGGCAACAGTTGGCCGCGCTGGTCGAACTTGTCCTGGGCCTGGGCGGCTTTCGCCAGCACGGCCCGTTCGAGTTGGCGCAGTTGCTCGACACCGGCCAGCATCGCCGCGTGGTTGCGTGCGAAGTCAGCGCTGTGGGGATCCAGGTGCGATTCGATGACCGGCATGCAGACTCCTCGTGTTGGAGCGGATTGGCGAAAAACCTTGGGGCAAGGTTGTGTAGGAGCTGCCGAAGGCTGCGATCTTTTGATCTTGATCTTGATCTTGATCTTGATCTTGATCTTGATCTTGATCTTGATCTTGATCTTGATCTTTCGCTTGAGATCTAACTGTCTGGGACAAGATCGCAGCCTCGTTGCACTCGTCAGCTCCTACGGGGTTGGTCATGCGTCAGGGTGGTGTGGGGATGAATTGACCTGATCGGCAATGTGTTGCGGCACCGGGATCTGAATCTCCAGCAGTTGCTGGGCGAACGCCTTGCCCTGGGGATCGATGCGCAGGCTGGCGACACCGCCGCCAGCGAGGGCGTTTTCCAACAGGAAATTCAAACTGTGGGTGCCCGGCAGGTACCAGCGTTCGACCCGGCCCAGCAGCGGGTCGAGCACATGGTTCATCCAGTCGACCATCACCTCCGGGGTCAGCGCCTCGGCGATCCAGGGCAGGTATTCGGGTTCCCGGGCGATCACGCCAATGTTGCTGTGGTTGCCCTTGTCGCCGGAGCGCGCCACCGCCAGTTTGATCAGCGGCACGCTGGCGTCGGCCCGGCCCTGGGGTTTGGGCGGGACTGGGGCGACCGGCAGATCGGTGGTGTGCAGCGGTTCGAAAGCGGGCAGGGGGCAAGGGTGGCGCTGGCCGTCGAGTTCGATGGCCAGCCGGCAGGTGGTTTTGTCGATCAGGAACGAGAACAGGCGAATCAACGGCGACACCGTCGGCCGGCCACCGACCAGGCCGGTCAGTCCCGGCGCCATGCCAGTGGCGGCCTGGGCGATTTCCCTGGAAAACAGCACCAGCGGTTGTTTATCCGGGTGCCGTACCGCCAGCTTGATCACTACCTCACGGCTGTCCCGGCGCCGGCCGTGCTGGCCATAGGTGGCTTCGCTGCCCAGCAGTTCGACGTTCACGTCGCTGTAGGGCGCCCAGCCACGTTGGCGCAACAGTTGCGAAGTCTTGGCGATGATCGCCTGGCTGACCCGTTCAGCCTTGGCCACCGCATCGATGCCGGCGATCAGGCAGGTGGCGGTGCAGCGCCAGCCGTCCAGCCAGGTGGCGCAGACCTTGTACCGGTCGCCGGGCGGCAGGCCCATGGCCCCATGGACGCGCACGGCGTGCTTGCCTTGTTGGGTCAATCTGACCTGGCTGAAATCGCAGATCACATCGGGCAGCAGGTAACCTTGCGGGTCGCCGATTTCGTAGAGCAACTGCTCGCCGACCGTCAGCGGCGTGACCAGCCCGCCGCTGCCTTCGGTCTTGGTGACAATGAACTGGCCATCGGCGCTGACGTCGACGATGGGAAAGCCGATGTGCTCGTAATCCGGCACTGCCTGCCAGTCGGTAAAATTACCGCCCGTGCACTGGGCGCCACACTCGATGAGATGCCCCGCGAGTGCGGCCTGGGCCAATCTGTCGTAATCGTCCCAGGCCCAGCCGAACTCATGCACCAGGGCCGCGCTGACCACGGCACTGTCCACCACGCGGCCGGTGATCACCACATCGGCGCCCAGGCGCAGCGCCTCGACGATGCCGGGGGCGCCGAGGTAGGCGTTGATGGACACACACGCGGGAGGCAGGGGCTCGCCGCTGAACATCTCGCCGATGCCCTGGGCGGCGAGCCGTTCGTGTTGCGGTTGCAGGTCATCACCCAGCAGCACGGCAATCTTCAGCGCTATGCCGGCCTGATCGCAGGCTGCTTGCAAAGCCCTTGCACAGGCCTGGGGATTGACCCCGCCGGCGTTGCTGATGACGCGGATCCCATCGTCGTGCAAACGCTGAAGCAGCGGGGTGAGGACCTCGATGAAGTCCGTGGCATAGCCGCTCGAAGCGTCTTTCAGGCGCGCCCCGGCCATGATCGACATCGTGACTTCGGCCAGATAGTCGAACACCAGGTAATCCAGCGCACCGCCCTCGACCAGTTGCGCCGCCGCCGTGCAGGTATCGCCCCAAAAGGCGCTGGCGCAACCGATTCGGATCGTTTTGGGCATGGCGTTCCCTCCGGCAAAGGTGATTCGAGACTACCAAGCAAGCGCTTGGTTTGTAAACGGCCGCCGGTTCTTCTGGCCGAGCGCTTGCTTGGCTGCTTCGCTCGGCTTAAATTGCCCGCGCCACCGATGGTTTGCTGTGCAGTGGCGGCGCGTTGGTTGATCGACTGTAGGAGAGAATGGGTGGACGAGCAAAAAGCCCTGGGCGTGATGCGTGAGCTGGTCGACAACGGGCAACTGACCGACCCGGACAGTGCGCGCGGCAAACTGCTCCAGACCGCCGCCCACCTGTTTCGCAACAAGGGCTTCGAGCGCACCACGGTACGCGACCTGGCCAGTGCCGTGGGCATCCAGTCGGGCAGCATCTTTCACCATTTCAAGAGCAAGGACGACATCCTGCGGGCGGTGATGGAAGAAACCATTCGCTACAACACCGCGTTGATGCGTGCGGCCCTGGCCGAGGCCGACAGCGTGCGCGAGCGGGTGCTGGCGCTGATTCGCTGCGAATTGCAGTCGATCATGGGCGGCACTGGCGAGGCCATGGCGGTGCTGGTCTATGAATGGCGTTCGCTCTCGCCGGACGGACAGCGGCACGTGCTGGCCCTGCGTGATACGTATGAAGACTTGTGGCTCGAGGTCCTGGGCCAGGCCAAGGAGGCCGGGTATATTCGCGGGGACGTGCCCATTACCCGGCGGTTCCTCACGGGGGCGTTGTCCTGGACCACCACCTGGTTTCGCGCCGAAGGCAGCCTGAGTCTCGATGAACTGGCCGAGCAGGCCCTGATCCTGGTGCTTGAAGAAAACAATAATCGAACGGCGCTTTAAATGGCCGCATGGCTGGCTAAGCGGCTGAAACCGCCTAGCTTGATTGTAGTGATGGGGACTTTTGGGGAGTGGGTTATCTTGACGTTTTCGCCGATGGGGATGACCTCCCGTGTGCTGCTGGCCACTTTGGCCGTTTTCCTGGCGTTGCCGATCGAGGCGGCGCAACTGGTACGGATCGGCGCGGCACATTTTCCACCCTATACCGTTCGTCCCGAGAACGGTGCCGACACCGGCCTGCTGCCGCAGATGGTGGAGGCCTTGAACCAGTCGCAAAACGACTACCAGTTCGTCCTGGTGCCGACGTCGATCCCTCGCCGGTTCAATGATTTCAAGCAGGGCCGGGTCGACATGGCGATTTTCGAGAACCCCGAATGGGGTTGGCAGGATGTGCCGCACACGTCGGTGGACATGGGCCTGGAAGATGCCGAAGTCTTCGTCGCCCAGCGCCAGCCGGAGCGCCAGCAGAGTTATTTCGCCGACCTCAGGGGCAAGCGCCTGGCGCTGTTCAGCGGTTATCACTACGCCTTTGCCGAATTCAACGCCGACCCCAAGTTTCTCGCCGGTCAATACAACGCCACGCTGACGTATTCCCACGACAGCAATCTGCTGATGGTGCTGCGCGGGCGGGCGGATATCGCCCTGGTGACCCGTTCGTACCTCAACGATTACGTGCTGCGCAATCCCGAAGTCGGCCCGCAATTGCTGGTGTCTGAACGCATCGATCAGGTTTACCACCATTACGCGCTGATCCGGCCACAGGCGCCCATTTCCAGCGAAGCGTTCGCACAGTTGCTGCAAACCCTGCGGGATAACGGTCAGATGCTGAAGATTTTCCAGCCCTATCAGATCCAACTGGTCTCCATGCATTCCCGTTGAAGGCGACCCTAAATTTCCCGCCCCGGCTCACGTCACAGGTTGACTACCGACAAATACGCGAGCCGCTCCCATGTCCAACCTCAATCACCCGACGACGCTGCCCTTGCCCGGTGGCCGTCGCCTTGGCGCGGATGAAACCGAACGCCACCTGAGCCTGATGCTCGAAGGCGCGCCGCTGATCCGGTTGCGCCTTTTGCGCGGTCCCGAGTTGCATGTGCATTTGCAGGAAATCAACGATCGCCCGGTGGGGCCGGCGCTGTGGGCGGCCTGCTATTGGCTGTTTGCCCGGGATCCCGAGTGTCAGCACCTGACCTGGCACCTCGACGAGCGCCCCGGCGAAGCCTTGCTCAGCGGTTTATTGACGGTCACGGAGCGTGCCGGTGAATACCGTTGCGAGCGCACGATGTTCTGGCAATTGCCGCAGCCCTGGCTGGGGGAGTCGTTCAGCGGCAGTTACCCGCAACAGATGGTCATCACCGATGGCCGTCGCCATCCGCGCCGGCCCATGAAGCCGCGTGGCGAGGTGTATCGACGTTTCGATGCACGGCTGGGGGCCTGGGTGTCCTTGCGCACCCTGGAAATCGAGCAGGACCTGGAGCGTTTCAACCGCTGGCAGAACAGCCCGCGAGTGGCGAGCTTCTGGCAGGAGGAGGGCAGCCTGGAACAGCATCGCGAGTACTTGGGCAAGCTGCAGGCCGATCCCCGGGTCTTGACCCTGATCGGTTGCTTCGATGACCAGCCGTTCGCTTACTTCGAAGCTTATTGGGCCAAGGAGGATCGGATCGCGCCGTTCTATGAAGCCGACCACTATGATCGCGGCATCCACATGCTGGTGGGCGAAGAGCAGCACCGTGGGCCGCACAAGGTGGCGAGCTGGTTGTCGGCGCTGGTGCATTACCTGTTCCTGGACGACCCGCGCACCCAGCGCGTGGTCGCCGAGCCCCGGGCCGACAATGCGCGGATGATCGGGCACCTGCACAACCAGTGCTTCCATTGTGAAAAGGAATTCGATTTCCCCCACAAGCGCGCGGCGCTGATGATCCTGGGGCGTGAGCGGTTTTTTGATCGGTGTGGGTTGATGTAAGGCCTTATGGCCTCATCGCGAGCAAGCTCGCTCCCACAGTTTTGTGGTCACTGAAGATCCACTGTGGGAGCGAGCTTGCTCGCGATAAGGCCGGCAAAACCACCGCAAGTTACCGCCGGGCGAAAGTATCCCCCCGAACCCCCGACACCTTGCGGCAATGCACCAGGGCGTCGCGGATCATGAAGTTCACCAGGGTCGGCGAGACCCCCAGTTCCTTGGCGATGTCTTTCTGTGGCACGCCGTGCAGGCGGTACATCTCGAAGGCATAGCGGGTGCGGCTGGGCAGTTCGGTCAGCGCGTCGGCGATGTGCTCCAGCGTGGAGAAATTGATATGGGAGGTTTCTGGCGAAGCCCCCTGGATCACCACGTTCAACCCTTCCTCCTCCGGCCCCGAGTATTTCTGTTCCAGCGCCTGCTTGCGGTAGTGGTCGATCGCCAGGTTGCGCACGATCTGGAACAGATAACTGAGTTGCGCCTTGAACGAGGAGGTGATCTGTGGGGCCGATTGCAGCCGGAAAAAAGCGTCCTGCACCACATCTTCCGCGCGGGACCGGCAACCGGTAATACGCGCCGCGATCTTGACCAGGATCAGTCGGTTGTCGACGAACGCCTGGAGTAACGGTGAGTCGCACCTGCTTGTGGATACTTGTTCCGTCATGGAATTCACCTTGCTGCAAAAAGTTAGCGGGACGTCCGGATGCCGGACCCGTCCTACACATCGAGCGCCAAATTAGGCTTAATGATAATGATTGTCAATTGAGAAGAAGAATTATTGATGTGACAAAGTCCAGCCTCGGCACCGCGACCCATTGCCGCGGTGCCTGGCCGCTGGCTGCTTGGCTGCATGCCTCGGTGAGTCGGCTGCCCGACTAATTATTTGCCGCGGCTATCCGTTCCATGGGGGACAACTTGCAAGCCGAATTCAGGCAGGAAACCCCCATGACCGACGCGTTCGAACTCCCCAGCACCCTGGCTCATGCCCTCCAGCGCCGCGCCGCGTTGGCGCCGGACCGGGTGGCCCTGCGCTTCCTTGCCGACACCCCTGGGCAGAGTGTGGTGTTGAGTTATCGCGACCTGGACCTGCGCGCCCGGACCATCGCCGGCGCCTTGCAGGTCGAAGCGGCGCAGGGCGATCGCGCCGTGCTGTTGTTTCCCAGTGGCCCGGATTACGTCGCGGCGTTCTTTGGCTGCCTCTACGCCGGGGTGATCGCGGTGCCGGCCTATCCGCCGGAATCCGCCCGTCGGCACCATCAGGAGCGCCTGCTGTCGATCATCGCCGACGCCGAACCGCGCCTGCTGCTCACCAGCAGCGATCTGCGCGAGCCGTTGCAAGCCATCGAGTCGGCGCCGCCGGTGTTGTGCGTCGATACCCTCGACCCGGCCCACGCCGGGCAATGGCGGATGCCGACGCTGCAGGACGATGACATCGCCTTTCTGCAATACACCTCCGGCTCCACCGCGCTGCCCAAGGGTGTGCAGGTCAGCCACGGCAACCTGGTGGCCAACGAACTGCTGATCCGCCATGGCTTCGGCATCGACCTGAACCCCGACGACGTCATCGTCAGCTGGCTGCCGCTGTACCACGACATGGGCCTGATCGGCGGTCTGTTGCAGCCGGTGTTCAGCGGCGTCCCCTGCGTATTGATGTCCCCGGCTTACTTCCTGGCCCGACCCCTGCGTTGGCTCGAAGCGATCAGCGAGTACGGCGGCACCATCAGCGGCGGCCCGGATTTCGCCTATCGGTTGTGCAGCGAACGGGTCAGTGATTCGGCCCTGGAACGTCTCGACCTGAGCGGCTGGCGCGTGGCCTATTCCGGCTCCGAGCCGATCCGCCTCGATACCCTGGAGCGTTTTGCCGGGAAATTCGCTCCGAGCGGCTTCACGCCGGACAATTTCATGGCCTCCTATGGCCTGGCCGAAGCGACCTTGTTCGTCGCCGGCACGCCGCGCCGCCACGGCATTCCTTCGTTGCGAGTGGATGACGCGGAGTTGGCGCAGAACCGGGCCGAGCCGGGGCAGGGCAGCGCGGTGATGAGTTGCGGTGTCAGCCAGCCCGGGCACGCGGTGCTGATCGTCGAGCCCGCCACGTTGCAGCCGTTGGCCGACAATCAGGTCGGTGAAGTCTGGGCCGCCGGGCCGAGCATCGCCCTGGGTTACTGGCGCAACCCTGAAGCCAGCGCTAAAACCTTTGTCCAGCATGACGGCCGGACCTGGCTGCGCACCGGCGACCTGGGTTTCCGGCGCGGCGGCGAACTGTTCATCACCGGTCGCCTGAAAGACCTGCTGATCGTGCGCGGGCACAATCTCTATCCCCAGGACATCGAGCAAGCCATCGAGCGCGAAGTGGAGGTGGTGCGCAAGGGCCGGGTGGCGGCGTTCGCGGTCAACGACAACGGCGGGGAGGGCATCGGCATCGCCGCGGAAATCAGCCGCAGCGTGCAGAAAATCCTGCCGCCCGAAGCCTTGATCAACGCCATTCGCCAGGCCGTGGCCGAGGCCTGCCAGCAAGCCCCGAGCGTGGTGGTGCTGCTCAATCCCGGCGCGCTGCCCAAGACCTCCAGCGGCAAGTTGCAGCGCTCGGCCTGCCGCATCCGGTTGGCCGACGGCAGTTTGGACAGTTACGCACAGTTCCCGTCAGCCACAGCAGATGTGGCTGGCGAAACCGCCCCGACCTCCGGGTTGCAAGCCCTCATCGGTCAGGTCTGGCGGGAGCAGTTGCAGGTCGAGCAAGTCCGGGCCGACGATCATTTCTTCCTGCTGGGCGGCAACTCCATCGCCGCCACTCAGGTGATCGCACGCCTGAGCGAAACCCTCGGGCTGGCGCTCAACCTGCGCCTGCTGTTCGAAGCGCCGACCCTGGCTGCGTTCGCGGCGGCGGTGGCGAACCAGCAGCAGGATGGCGGCCAGGCCCAGGGCGCGATCAGCCCATTGTCGCGCCATGCGCCACTGCCGCAATCCCTGGCGCAGAACCGTTTGTGGATCACCTGGCAGCTCGACCCGACGAGCCGTGCCTACAACATTCCCGGCGCCTTGCACCTGCGCGGCGAGCTGGACGAAGACGCGCTGCGGGCCAGTTTCCAGCAACTGATCGAGCGTCACGAGTCCTTGCGCACGCGGTTCCTGGAGCGGAATGGGGTGGCCTTGCAACAGGTCGATCCGGCCGGTGAATTCAAGCTACAGGTGATCGATCTCAGTGACGAACCTGCCAACCGGCGCGAAGCCCGGGCGCGGCAGGTTCGAGAAGACGAAGCGGCCACGCTGTTCGATCTGGAGAAGGGGCCGCTGCTGCGGGTCACCCTGTTGCGCCTCGACGAGGACGACCATCAACTGCTGGTGACGCTGCACCACATCATCGCCGACGGCTGGTCGATGAATGTATTGATCGAAGAATTCTCCCGCATGTACGCCGCCGCGTCCCAAGGCCAGGTTGCTGAACTGGCGCCATTGCCTTTGCAATACGCCGACTACGGCAGTTGGCAACGCCAGTGGCTCGCCCAGGGCGAGGCCGAGCGCCAACTGAGCTACTGGAAGCAACAACTGGGCGCTGAACAATCGGCCCTGGTGCTGGGCACGGATCATCCACGCAGCGCTCAACGCCAGCGTAGCGCCGCGCGGCACAGTCTGCGCCTGGACAAGGACCTCGGCGAGGCCCTGCGCCACATGGCCCAGGCCCATGACGCGACGCCGTTCATGCTGTTGCTGGCAGCCTTCCAGGCGCTGTTGCAGCGTTACACCGGGCAATCCGACATCCGCGTCGGTGTGCCCAACGCCAATCGTCCGCGCCTGGACACCCAGGGGTTGATCGGCTTCTTCATCAACACCCAGGTGCTGCGCGGGCAGGTCGATTCCCGTCAACCGTTCGCCGCGCTGCTGGCCCAGGCCCGGGAAGCCACGCTGGGGGCCCAGGCTCACCAGGACTTGCCATTCGAGCAACTGCTCGAAGCGTTTCCCGAGGCGCGCGAGCAAGGCCTGTTCCAGGTGATGTTCAACCACCAGCAGCGTGACCTGAGTGCCTTGCGCCGTCTGCCGGGGCTGCTGGCCGAGGAGTTGCCGTGGCACAGCCGCGAAGCCAAGTTCGACCTGCAATTGCACAGCGAAGAAGATCGCAACGGTCGGTTGACCCTGTCGTTCGACTACGCCGACGAACTGTTCGAGGCGGCGACCATCGAGCGGCTGGCCGCGCATTACTGCAACCTGTTGCGGGCGGTCTGTGCCGATCCGCAACAAGCCATCGGCGACGTAGCGTTATTGACCGACGATGAACACAGCCAACAGCAGCAGTGGAGCGCGGCCCCGTGCGCGCCGGCCAGCCAATGGCTGCCGGAGCTGTTGAACGAGCAGGCCCGCGGCACGCCGCAACGGATCGCCCTGCGCTGGGACGGTGGTCAACTCGATTATGCCGAGCTGCACGCCCAGGCCAACCGCCTGGCCCATTACCTGCGGGACAAGGGTGTTGGCCCGGACGTGTGCGTGGCGATTGCCGCCGAGCGTTCGCCACAGTTGCTTATCGGCGTGTTGGCCATCATCAAGGCCGGCGGTGCCTATGTGCCGCTGGATGCGGACTACCCGGCCGAACGCCTGGCCTACATGCTCGACGACAGCGGCGTCGACCTGCTGCTGACCCAGACCGCGTTGCTGGAGCGTTTGCCAGCCTGCGACGGCGTCAGTGTCATCGCCATGGACGCCCTGCACCTGGAACAATGGCCGAGCAACCCGCCGGGCCTGCACCTGCACGGCGATCACCTGGCCTACGTGATCTACACCTCCGGCTCCACCGGACAGCCCAAAGGCGTCGGCAACACCCACGCGGCTTTGGCCGAGCGCCTGCAATGGATGCAAGCGACCTATGGGCTGGATGCCACCGATGTGCTGATGCAAAAGGCCCCCATCAGCTTCGACGTGTCGGTCTGGGAATGCTTCTGGCCCCTGATCACCGGCAGTCAACTGGTCCTGGCCGGGCCCGGCGAGCACCGTGACCCGCACCGCATCGCCCAGTTGGTGCAGCAGTTTGGCGTCACCACGCTGCACTTCGTGCCGCCGCTGCTCAGCCTGTTTGTCGAAGAGCCGCTGAGTGCCCGCTGCACCAGCCTGCGCCGGCTGTTCTGCGGTGGCGAAGCCTTGCCGGCGGAATTGCGCAACCGGGTGTTGGCGCAACTGCCGTCGGCGCAATTGCACAACCGCTACGGCCCGACCGAAACCGCGATCAACGTCACCCATTGGCATTGCACCGAAGCTGATGGCGAGCGCTCGCCCATCGGCCGTCCCCTGGGCAACGTGCTGTGCCGGGTGCTCGACAGCGACCTCAATCCCGTGCCGGCCGGTGTGCCGGGCGAGCTGTGCATTGGCGGCCTGGGCCTGGCCCGGGGTTACCTCGGGCGTCCGGGCCTGAGCGCCGAGCGTTTCGTCGCCGACCCGATGGGGCCGGCCGGTGCGCGGTTGTACCGCACCGGCGACCGGGCGCGTTGGGGCGCTGACGGCGTGATCGAATACCTCGGCCGCCTCGACCAGCAGGTCAAGCTGCGCGGCTTCCGGGTCGAGCCGCAGGAAATCGAAGCGCGCCTACTGGCCCAGGACGGCGTCGCCCAAGTGGCGGTGCTGGTGCGTGACACCTCGGCCGGCCCGCAGTTGATCGGTTATTACACCGCGCCGGAGCTCGCCCACGGCCAGGACGAATTGAACACCCGGCTCAAGGCCTCCCTGGCCGCCGAACTGCCGGACTACATGGTGCCCGCCCAACTGCTGCGCCTGGACGCCATGCCCTTGAGCCCGAGCGGCAAGCTCGATCGCCGCGCCTTGCCTGAACCGCAATGGCAGGTGCGCGAGCATGTCGAGCCGGTCAGTGCCCTCCAACAGCAAATCGCCGGCATCTGGCGCGACGTGCTGGGACTGGCGCGCATCGGCTTGCGGGACGATTTTTTTGCCCTCGGCGGTCATTCGCTGCTGGCGACCCAGATCATTTCCCGCACTCGCCAGGCCTGTGACGTGGAACTGCCATTACGGGCGCTGTTCGAGGCGAGCGAGCTGGGCGCTTTCGCCGAACAAGTGCGCTTGATCCAGGCCAGCGGCCAGACCAATCGCCAGCCGCCCATCGAGAAGGTCGACCGCAGCCAACCGGTGCCGCTGTCGTATTCCCAGCAGCGCATGTGGTTCCTCTGGCAGATGGAGCCGGACAGCCCGGCCTACAACGTCGGCGGCATGGCGCGGTTGCGCGGGGTGCTGGATGTCGGGCGCTTCGAGGCGGCCTTGCAGGCGTTGATCCTGCGCCACGAAACCCTGCGCACCACGTTCCCGAGCGTCGACGGCGTGGCCTGCCAACAGGTGCACGGCGAGACGGGCCTGCGCATGGACTGGAAGGACTTCTCGAGGCTGGCCGCTGACATTCGTCGGCAGCGGGTGCAGCAACTGGCCGACAGCGAGGCCCACCAGCCCTTCGACCTGGAAACCGGGCCGTTGCTGCGGGCCTGCCTGGTCAAGACCGCCGAGCATGAGCATTACTTTGTGCTGACGCTGCACCACATCGTCACCGAAGGCTGGGCGATGGACATTTTCGCCCGTGAACTGAGCGCGCTGTACGAAGCCTTTGTCGATGACCGTGAATCTCCGCTGGAGCCGTTGCCGGTGCAGTACCTGGACTACAGCGTCTGGCAGCGCCAGTGGCTGGAATCCGGCGAGCGTCAACGGCAGCTGGACTACTGGACCGCGCAACTGGGCCGCGAGCATCCGCTGCTGGAACTGCCCGGCGACCGCCCGCGTCCTTCGGTGCAAAGCCATCGCGGTGAACTGTTCCGTTTCGATCTCGGTGATGAGCTGGCCGCGCGGGTGCGCGCCTTCAATGCGCAACAGGGCCTGACCCTGTTCATGACCATGACCGCCGCCCTGGCCGTGTTGCTCTACCGCTACAGCGGCCAGACCGACCTGCGCATCGGCGCGCCGGTGGCCAACCGCATCCGCCCGGAAAGCGAAGGGTTGATCGGTGCGTTCCTCAACACCCAAGTGCTGCGTTGCCAGCTCGACGGGCAAATGTCGGTGGGCGAACTGTTCGAACAGGTGCGTCACACCGTGATCGAAGGCCAGTCCCATCAGGACCTGCCGTTCGATCATCTGGTGGAAGCCCTGCAACCGCCGCGCAGTGCGGCCTACAATCCGTTGTTCCAGGTGATGTGCAACGTGCAGCGCTGGGAGTTCCAGCAGAGCCGCACACTGGCCGGCATGACCGTCGAATACCTGGTCAACGACGCCCGGGCCACCAAGTTCGACCTGAACCTGGAGGTCACCGACCTGGATCAGCGCCTGGGTTGCTGCCTGACCTACAGCACCGACCTGTTCGACGAACCGCGCATCGCGCGTATGGCCGGGCACTGGCGCAATCTGTTGCAAGCGCTGCTGGACGATCCGGGCCGACGGCTGAGCGAGTTGCCGTTGCTCGATGCGGGTGAGCAGCAACACCTGCTCGACAGCCTGGGCGTCGAGCCCGGTGAGCATCGCCTGGACCAATGCATCCACCCACTGTTCGCCGAACAGGCCCGGGCGCATCCCGACGCGCCGGCCCTGACGTTCGCCGGGCAGACCCTGACGTATGCGCAACTGGACAGCCGCGCCAATCGCCTGGCCTGGCGCCTGCGCGAGGCAGGCGTCGGGCCGCAGGTGCGGGTGGGCCTAGCCCTGGAGCGTTCGCTGGAAATGGTCGTTGGCCTGCTGGCGATTCTCAAGGCCGGCGGTGCCTACGTGCCGCTGGATCCGGAATACCCGCTGGATCGCCTGCACTACATGATCGAAGACAGTGGCATCAGCCTGTTGCTCAGCGACCGGGCGATGCTCCGGGCTCTCGGTGCATTGCCCGACGGCGTGGGCTGCTGGTGCCTGGAAGACGATTCGCCGGCCTTGGCGCAGTACCCGGATCACCCGCTGCCGTTGATCAACCTGCCGCAACACCAGGCCTACCTGATCTACACCTCCGGCTCCACCGGCAAGCCCAAGGGCGTGGTGGTGTCCCACGGTGAAATCGCCATGCATTGCCAAGCGGTGATCCAGCGCTTTGGCATGCGCCCGGACGACTGCGAGCTGCATTTCTATTCCATCAACTTCGATGCGGCCACCGAACGCCTCTTGGTGCCGCTGCTCAGTGGTGCCCACGTGGTGTTGCGGGCCCAGGGCCAGTGGGACGCCGAGGAAATCTGCGGGCTGATTCGCCAGCATCGCATCAACATCCTGGGGTTCACCCCCAGCTACGGCAGCCAGTTGGCGCAGTGGTTGGCGACCCAGGGCCAGACCTTGCCGGTGCGCATGTGCATCACCGGCGGCGAAGCCCTGACGGGAGAGCATTTGCAGCGCATTCGCGCGGCGTTCAGCCCGAGCCTGTTTTTCAATGCCTATGGCCCGACCGAAACCGTGGTCATGCCCCTGGCGAGCCTGGCCCCCGAGCAATTGGAGGAGGGCGCGGCCAGTGTGCCGATTGGCAGCGTGATCGGTGCCCGGGTGGCCTACATCCTCGACGCCGACCTGGCGTTGGTACCGCCAGGCGCCATGGGCGAGTTGTATGTAGGCGGCGCCGGTCTGGCCCAGGGGTATCACCAGCGTCCGGGGATGACCGCCGAGCGTTTCGTCGCCGACCCGTTCGCCACCGACGGAGGACGCCTCTATCGCACCGGCGACCTGGTGCGCCAGCGCCCCGACGGGCTGGTGGAGTACCTGGGACGGATCGACCATCAGGTGAAGATCCGTGGTTTCCGCATCGAACTGGGGGAAATCGAAACCCGTCTGCTGGAACATGAGGCGGTGCGCGAGGCCGTGGTCCTGGCCCTCGACACGCCTGGCGGCAAGCAGCTGGCCGGCTACCTGGTGAGCGACATCGCCAGCCAGGACGACGAGCGACAAGCGGCCCTGCGCGACGCCTTGAAAAACCACCTCAAGGCCCAGTTGCCGGACTACATGGTGCCCACGCACCTGATCCTGCTGGCGAGCATGCCGCTGACCGCCAACGGCAAGCTCGACCGCCGCGCCTTGCCGTTGCCCGATCCTGAGCTCAATCGCCAACATTACGTGGCGCCGAGCAATGCCCTGGAACAGACCTTGGCGGCGATCTGGTGCGACGTGCTGAACGTGGCGCAGGTGGGCCTCAACGATAATTTCTTCGAATTGGGCGGTGATTCGATCCTGTCCATCCAGGTGGTCAGCCGTGCCCGGCAACAGGGCATTCATTTCACGCCCCGGGACTTGTTCCAGCACCAGACCGTACAGACCCTGGCCGCCGTCGCCACGCGCAGCCAGCACGTGCATGCCGAGCAGGGCCTGTTGCAGGGCGAGTCCGGGTTGACGCCGATCCAGCACTGGTTTTTCGACCGCCCGATCCCCAACCGCCATCACTGGAACCAGGCGTTGCTGCTGGAGCCGACCACGGCCCTGGACCCGCAACGGCTGGAACAGGCGCTGCGTAGCGTCTTCCAGCACCACGATGCCTTGCGCCTGGGTTTCGACGAAAGCGCCGGACGTTGGCGCGCCGAGCACCAGTCGCTGGCTGACGCTGTGCTGCTGCAGCAGGTCTGCGTGGACACTGCCCAGGCGTGCGAAGCGTTGTTTGCCGAGGCGCAGAGCCGTTTCAATCTAGCCTCCGGGCCGTTGCTGCGTGCCGTGCTGGCGCAGTTGCCGGATGGCCGGCAACGGTTGTTGATCGTCATTCATCACCTGGTGGTGGACGGTGTGTCGTGGCGGGTGCTGATGGACGATCTGCAAACCGTCTACCGCCAGCTCGTCGCCGGGCAGGCGGCGCAACTGCCGGCCAAGACCAGCCCGTTGCGCGACTGGGCCGCGCGTTTGCAGGCCTACGCCGGCAGCGAGTCCCTGCGCGAGGAGCTGGGTTGGTGGCAAGGGCAGTTGAGTGGCGCACAAGTGCAACTGCCGTGCGCGAATCCTGACGGCGGGTTGCAGGAGCGTCACGGGCAAACCGTCAGCGTGCGCCTGGACGCCGAGCGTACCCGGCAACTGCTGCAACAGGCGCCAAGCGCTTACCGCACCCAGGTCAATGACCTGCTGCTCACGGCGTTCGCCCGGGTGCTGTGCCGTTGGAGCGGCCATGATTCGGCCTTGGTCCAGCTCGAAGGCCACGGCCGCGAAGCGCTGTTCGACGACCTCGACCTGACCCGCACCGTCGGCTGGTTCACCAGCGTCTATCCTGTGCGCCTGAGTCCGGCGGTTGAAGATTTCAGCGTCTCGATCAAGGCCATCAAGGAGCAACTGCGCGCGGTGCCCCACAAGGGCCTCGGTTATGGCGTGCTGCGTTACCTGGCGGATACGCCGACACGCGAGGCGATGGCCGGTCTGCCGCAGGCGGCGATCACCTTCAACTACCTGGGGCAGCTCGACCAGACCCTGGGCCAGGAGGCGCTGTTCCAGCCGCTGGATGCGCCCCTGGGGGCCATCCACGATCCCGATGCGCCGCTCCCCAACGTGCTGAGCGTCGACAGCCAGGTCAGCGGTGGCGAGCTGGTGCTGCGCTGGACTTTCAGTGCCCAGCGCCATGAGCACCAGGCCATCGCCGCCCTGGCCGAGGCTTACCTCGATGAGTTGCAACGCCTCATCGAACACTGCCTGACGGACGAGGCGGGCGGGCTGACGCCATCGGACTTCCCCCTGGCGAAGCTGACCCAGGGCCAGCTCGACAGCCTACCCGTGCCGGCCGCGCAGATCGAAGACGTCTACCCGTTGACACCCATGCAGGAAGGCATGCTGTTGCATACCCTGCTGGAGCCGGGCACCGGCCTGTACTACATGCAGGATCGCTACCGCATCGACAGCGCACTGGACCCGCAGCGTTTTGCCCAGGCCTGGCAGGCGGTCATCGCCCGTCACGAAGCCTTGCGCGCGTCGTTCTGCTGGAACGTCGGCGAAGACATGCTGCAAATCATCCACAAGCCAGGCCGCACGCCGGTGGATTACCTCGACTGGTGCGAGGTGCCTGAAGACGCCCAGGAAGCCAAGCTCCAGGCCCTGCTCAAGGATGAACGCGAGGCCGGTTTCGATCTGTTGAACCAGGCGCCATTCCACCTGCGGCTGATTCGGGTCGGCGCGGCGCGCTACTGGTTCATGATGAGTAACCACCACATCCTCATCGATGCCTGGTGCCGTTCGCTGCTGATGGACGACTTCTTCGAGATCTACACCGCTCTGGGTGAGCAGCGCGAGCCGCAGTTGGCCGTGCCGCCGCGCTATCGCGACTACATCGGCTGGCTGCAACACCAGAGCCTGGATGAAGCCCGGCAGTGGTGGAAGCGCAATCTGCAAGGCTTCGAGCGGACCACGCCGATCCCTGGCGACCGGCCGTTCCTGCGCGAGCACGCCGGTGACAGCGGCGGCATGATCGTCGGCGACTGCTACACCCGTCTCGATGCCCGGGACGGCGCACGGCTGCGGGAACTGGCCCAGGCCCATCAACTGACGGTCAACACCTTCGCCCAGGCGGCGTGGGCCCTGGTCCTGCGCCGGGTCAGCGGCGACCGCGACGTGCTGTTCGGCGTCACCGTGGCCGGGCGCCCGGTGGAACTGCCGCAGATGCAACGCACCGTCGGGCTGTTCATCAACAGTATCGCTTTGCGCGTGCAGATGCCCGAGGACCATCAGCGCTGCAGCGTGCGGCAGTGGCTCAGCGATTTGCTGGACAGCAACATGCAACTGCGCGAGTACGAATACCTGCCGCTGGTGAGCATCCAGGACGTCAGCGAACTGCCCAAGGGCCAACCGCTGTTCGACAGCCTGTTCGTGTTCGAGAACGCGCCGGTGCAAGTCTCGGTGCTGGACCGTGCCCAAAGCCTCAATGCCACCTCCGACTCGGGCCGCACCCACACCAACTTCCCGCTGACGGCGGTCTGCTACCCGGGGGATGACCTGGGGCTGCACCTTTCCTACGACCAGCGTTACTTCGATGAAGCCACCGTCCAGGGTTTGCTGAGTGAGTTCAAGCGGCTGCTGCTGGCGCTGATGGAAGGCTTGCACGGTGACATGAGCGAGTTGCCTTTGATCGGTGCCCAAGAGCAGGACTTCCTCATCGAAGGCTGCAACCAGAGCGAGCATGCCTATCCGCTGGAGCAGAGCTACGTCGAGCTGTTCGAGGCGCGGGTCGCGGTCCATCCGCAACGTCTTGCGGTCAGTTGCCTGGACACGGCCTACAGCTACGCCGAGTTGAATGCGTGCAGCAACCGCCTCGGCCACGCGCTGATCGCGGCCGGGGTCGGTCTGGATCAGCCGGTGGCGTTGCTGGCTGAACGGGATGCGCAACTGCTGGGCATGATCATCGGCAGCTTCAAGGCTGGTGCCGGCTACTTGCCGCTGGATCCCGGCCTGCCGAGCCAGCGCCTGAGCCGCATCATCGAATTGAGCCGCACGCCTTTGCTGGTCTGCACCCAGGCCTGCCAGGCCCAGGCCCAGGCGTTGCTGGACGAGTTCGCCTGTTCCGGACGGCCGAAGTTGCTGGTGTGGGAAACCGTCCAGGCCGGCGACTTTTCGCCGCTAAACCCGGGCGTCTACAGCGGGCCGGACAATCTCGCCTACGTGATCTACACCTCCGGCTCCACCGGCCTGCCCAAAGGCGTGATGGTGGAACAGCGGGGCATGCTCAACAACCAGCTGAGCAAAGTGCCGTACCTGGCGCTGAGCGAGGCGGATGTCATCGCCCAGACGGCGTCCCAAAGCTTCGATATTTCGGTCTGGCAGTTCCTGGCCGCGCCGTTGTTCGGCGCCCGGGTCGACATCGTGCCCAACGCCATCGCCCACGACCCGCAAGGGTTGCTGGAGCATGTGCAGCAACAGGGCATCACCGTGCTGGAAAGCGTGCCGTCGCTGATCCAGGGCATGCTCGCCCAGGAGCGCATCGGTCTGGACGGCCTGCGCTGGATGCTGCCCACCGGCGAGGCGATGCCGCCGGAGCTGGCCCATCAATGGTTGCTGCGCTATCCGGACATTGGTCTGGTGAATGCCTACGGGCCGGCGGAATGCTCCGATGACGTGGCGTTTTTCCGCGTCGACCAGGCGTCGACCCGTGGCACTTACCTGCCGATTGGTACGCCCACCGACAACAACCGTTTGTACCTGCTCGACGGCGCGCTGGACCTGGTGCCGCTGGGGGCGGTGGGTGAGCTGTGCGTGGCGGGCACCGGGGTCGGGCGCGGTTATGTCAGCGATCCGTTGCGCACCGCCCCGGTCTTTGTGCCCAACCCGTTCGGGGCACCGGGAGAGCGGCTGTACCGCACCGGCGACCTGGCGCGGCGGCGCAGCGACGGGGTGTTGGAGTACGTCGGGCGCATCGACCATCAGGTGAAGATTCGCGGCTACCGCATCGAACTGGGGGAAATCGAAGCCCGCTTGCATGAACAGCCGGAAGTGCGCGATGGGGCGGTGGGCGTGCAGGAGGGCGCCAATGGCAAGCATCTGGTGGGCTACCTCGTGGCCTCCGACTCGGCACTCAAACCCGCCGAACGCCTGGAGCGCATCAAGCAGCGCCTGCGGGCCGAACTGCCGGAATACATGGTGCCGCTGCACTGGCTGTGGCTCGATCGCCTGCCCCTCAACGCCAATGGCAAGCTCGACCGCAAGGCCTTGCCGGCCCTGGAGATCGGCCAGTTGCAAAGCCAGGACTATCAGGCACCCGGCAATGAACTGGAGCAGACCCTGGCAGACATCTGGGCCCAGGTGCTGAAAGTCGAGCGGGTGGGGGTACGGGACAACTTCTTCGAACTGGGCGGTCATTCCTTGCTGGCGACGCAAATCGCCTCACGGGTGCAAAAGGCCCTGCAACGCAACGTGCCGCTGCGGGCAATGTTCGAGTGCAGCACGGTGCTGGAACTGGCCGATTACATCGAGGGGCTGGCGGCCAGCGAAATCACTGAGGAGAAGGTGGATCGGTTGAATGATTTGATGGCGGAGTTGGAAGGGTTGTAGTTTTGCGGCGTCTATGAAGACCTCTTCGCGAGCAAGCTCGCTCCCACAGGATTTTGTGAACGACGCAAATCCCATGTGGGAGCGAGCTTGCTCGCGATAGCGTCAGTGAGTCGCGCAGCATTTTTCCGGTTTGTTGAAAAAGGTAACGCCGGATTCAAATGCGCCGATTTTCTGAAACGTATCATTCACGGCATCCAGCAAGCCGAATTGTTCCGAGGTTTGAGTGTTGCTGTAAGCCGCTAGTAGCGCTTCATAAAATTGCAGTTTTCCCTTGGCTCTCTGGCCGGAGGCTTTTTCTGTATCGATGACTTTGGGCTGCAATAGCGCGATCTGCTCTTGGGCGAATGCTTGAAGCTCGGCTTTAGTCATGATTGTTCTCCAGCATTGATCTTGAGGTGCTCAAGCTATCGCCGGTAATAGATCAAATCTACTGTCAGACTTTACAGGTCCCTTTCGGCGGATTGGGCGTCGACGATTGACGGTTTGCCTTGCGCCACGGCAGTCTGCCCGGGTTTTCTTACATTTAAACAAGGAGGTCACCCATGCCCTTTGCAACGATCGACGGACAACCGCTTCACTACCTGGACCAGGGCCAGGGCCCGGTGGTGCTGCTGGGCGGCAGCTACCTGTGGGACCACAGCATGTGGGCGCCGCAGATCGAGGTGTTGTCCAGGCATTACCGGGTGATCGCTCCGGACCTTTGGGGCCATGGCCAGTCGGGGCAGATGCCGGAGGGCATGAGTTCGCTGAACGATCTGGCCCGCCAGATGATGGAGCTGCTGGATTATTTGAGCATCGACCGCTTCCACCTGGTGGGGCTTTCGGTGGGCGGGATGTGGGGGACGCGGCTGGCGCTGGCGGCGCCCACGCGGATCCAGTCGCTGGTGCTGATGGATACTTACGTCGGCGTCGAACCGGAGCAGACCCGCCAGTACTATTTCTCGCTGTTCGACAAGATCGAAGCCAGCGGCAGCATTCCCGAGCCGTTGCTGGACATCGTCGTGCCGATCTTCTTTCGGCCGGGTATCGACCCGCAATCGGCGCTCTACCAGCAGTTTCGCGCCACATTGGCCGCGCTGCCGGCCGATCGCCTGCGCGCCAGCATCGTGCCGCTGGGGCGGATCATTTTCGGTCGCGACGACATGCGGGGGCGTTTGCATGAGCTCAACGCTCAGCGCACCCTGGTGATGTGCGGCGACCAGGATAAACCAAGGCCACCGTCCGAGGCCCTGGAAATGGCCGAACTGATTGGCTGCCTGCATGTGCTGGTCCCGGACGCGGGGCACATTTCCAATCTTGAGAATCCGCAGTTCGTGACCGAGGCGTTGCTGAAGGTCTTGCGTAGCTGATCTGCCGCATCGCGAGCAGGCTCGTTCCCACTGGGATTTTGTGACCGATGCACATCCACTGTGGGAGCGAGCTTGCTCGCGATTGCAGTGTGCCTGTCACATCAATGCTGACTGATCTGCCGCCATCGCGAGCAAGCTCGCTCCCACAGGGGCTGCAGTGGTTGTCGGTCACTTCGGCCCGAGAATCTTCACCAGCTTGTCCGGTGACGGCGCGCCTTGCTGCTGTTGCAGGTCGCCTTTGTCATCCAGATAGAAAATCGCCGGGGTGGCGGACAGTTCCAGTTCGTCCATCAACTGCTGGTTGGCGTCCAGTTTGGCCTGGATGGCGGGCGGTATGTCCTTGAGTGGCTTGAGCGGGCTGCCCTTGCCGGCCTTTTCATGCTCGGCCAGGGCTTTTTCCGGGTCCTTGGCGGCCAGCAAGGCGGCGGATTTACCCGGGCTGTCTTCGCGGATGATGCCCACCATGATGTGGCGCAACTGCACCTTGCCAGCCTTGACCCAAGGCCGGGCCTGTTCCCAGAACATGTTGCAGTACGGACAGTTCGGGTCGCTGAACAGGTACACCGTGCGCGGTGCGTCCTTGTTGCCGTCGGCGATCCAGTTGCTCGCTTCCATCTTCGTCCAGATGGCCTTGGCCATCGGTGCATAGACCAGTTTTTGCAGCGGCTCGGCGCTCAGGTCCTTGCCCTCGGCGTCGTACAGGTTGCCCAGCAGGACGTGCTGCCCATCCGGGGTCAGGTACAGCGCCATGCCGCGGTTCTGGTATTGCGCCGCGTAACCGCGCAACCCGTCCGGGGCCTCGAAAGTACCGACGATTTTCGCGCCCTTGGCTTCGATCTTCTTGATGGCCGCAGGCAATTCTTCGGCCTGCAGCAGCGGGGCCTGCGACAGTGCGGCGGCGACGGCCAGGGTCAGCAGGTGGCGGAGGCGGGGCATGGCGGTTTCCTTGTGGCGGAGTGGGACGTCGTGGACGAATCCGGCGTTTCGAAGTTTTCCAGGGCGCGGGCCAGGCTCGCTTCCGACAATTCGCCCAGGTGGCTGCCCAGCAGGCGGCCGTCGGCGCTGTAGAACAGGGTGGTCGGCAGGGCCATGGAACCCACGGCCTGGCCGAGGCGGCCGCTGCCATCGAACAATACGTTGGTCAGGCTCAGGCCCTGGGTGGCCAGGTAGGTGCTGACGCTTTGCATGCTTTCGGCCTGGTTGACGAACAGGAAGGTCAGGTCCGGACGCTGTTGCTGGGCTTCTTCGAGCACCGGCATTTCACGTCGGCAGGGCGGGCACCAGGTGGCCCAGAGGTTGATCACCAGCGGGCCGCCCTGGTAGTCGGTGAGCTTCACGGTCTGGCCGTCGGCGGTGCGCAGGGTGATGTCCGGCAGCCGGGTGCCTTGTTCATAAATCGTCAACGACAGGCTCGCCACCAGCCAGAACAGCAAGCCGCTGCCGACGCCGAAGCCCAACGGGCGGCGCAGGGCCGGGCGGCGCCGGGCCCACAACAAGGCGCCCATCAGCAGCGCCACGATCCCCGGCCAGGCGAGGAAACCGCCGTCCCGCAGGTCGACGATCTGCCACGGGTCGTCCCGGTAATGTTGCCAATAGGCGACGACGAAGCCGATCCGTGCGGCCAAAAGCCCCAGTAGAAACAGCACGAACAGCACCGACTCAGGGTTCTCGCCACCGTGCCTGGCCACCCGCCAGCCGACGAAGGTCGCCAGGGCCAGGGCGCTGATCAGCAACAGATGGTTAAGGGCGATGGCGAAGGTGCCCAGGGTGAACGTCAGCATCAGCGCGCGTCCCGGGTGAGGTTCCAGCGCTCCAGGAACGCCCTGGCGTCGACTTCCCCGGTGATCCGCTGGCTGCGGCGCTCTTCACCGTCGGCGCCGATCCACAGCAGGCTCGGCGGCCCCGGTACCTGGTAACGGCTCAGCAACGCGCGGCTGGCGGGGCTGTCGGCGGTGACGTCGAGGCGCAGCAGGCGCACGCCTTGCAGGGCGTCCAGCACCTCGGTGCGGCCGAATACCTGTTTTTCCATGATCTTGCAGGACACGCACCAGTCGGCGTAATAGTCCAGCAGCACCCACTGGCCCTGGGCCTTGGCGGCGTCCAGTTCCCGTTGCAAGGCCGCGGGCTCGCTGACGGTGACGAACGCATCGTGGGCGCTGACGGTCGCGCTACCCTCGTTGCCAGCGTAGACCTTCAAGGGTTGGAAGAGATCATCGCCGCCGCCCGCCGCACCAATCACCAGCAGGCTGCCCCACAGGCCGAACAGCAACGAAGCGCTGCCGCAGAGGTAGGCCATGCGGCCGAAGCCTCCGGTCTGGCGCCAGGCGCTGTAGGCGGCGATCAACAGCAGCACGCCCCACAATCCGATCCACAGCGAGCCGTCGATGATCGGGCGAATCATCAGCAGTGCGGTGCCCAGGAACAGGAAGCCGAACACGCCCTTGAGCAGGTTCATCCAGGCGCCGGGCTTGGGCAGGAAGCGGTTGCCCACGGTCACCAGGAGCAACAGTGGCAGGCCCATGCCGATGCCCATGGTGAACAGGATCAACCCGCCGTGCAGCGCATTGCCGCTCTGGGCGATATACAGCAGGGCGCCGGCCAGCGGGGCAGTCATGCACGGGCCCACCAACAGGCCGGACAGGGCGCCGAGCACGCCGGCGCCCACCAGGCTGCCACCGCGTCGCTGGCGCCCGGCGTTTTCCAGGCGGTCACGCAGCGCCGCCGGCAATTGCAATTCGAAGAAGCCGAACATCGGCAGCGCCAGCAACACGAATACGGCCGCGAAGCTGCCCAGCAGCCACGGTTGTTGCAGCAGTGCCTGGAGGTTGGCCCCCAGCAGGGCGGCGAGCACGCCCATGGCCGCATACACCAGGGCCATGCTGATCACGTAGCTGCCGGCCAAGGCCAGGCCGCGTCTCGGCCCGGCGCCGCTGCCCACCACCAGCCCGGCCAGGATCGGCAGCATCGGCAGCGAACAAGGGGTGAACGCCAGCAGCAGGCCCAGGCCGAAGAACACCAGCAGGCTCCAGCCCAAGGCCCGTTGCTGCAGGCCGCTGGCCAGGGCCTGGTCCGGCGCCTCGCCGGTGGCCGCCGCCGGTGCACTGCCGCCCAGGTCAATCACCTGGGTCTGGGGTGGATAGCACAGGCCGGCGTCGGCACAGCCCTGGAAACCCACCTTGATCTTGCCCGTGGCACCGGCGGGGATCTTCAGTTCCAGCGCCTGGCGATAGACTTGCTGGTCGCCGAAAAACTCGTCGCTGTGGGCCTCGCCCTCCGGCAACTTGGGTTTCTGCGCCTCGGCCAGGCCTTCGAACTTGAGCCGCTGCTTATACAGGTAGTACCCATCGGTAATCTGCCAGAACAGCTGCGTTTCACCGGAGTCCAGGCGTTCGGAGGTCAACACGAATGCCTTTTCCACCGGCAGGAAATCGGGTTTGGTTTCGAAGGGATTGGCGGCCTGGGCCAGGCCCGAGATCAGCAGCAGCCACAGCAAAAACAATCGACGCATGGATAAAGCCTTAGAACGAAGCGAGTGGAAAACACAATGGCGACTGACGATTAACCGTCGATTAACCCGGCGGCGACCGGCAGGCCGCAATGATCGCCACGTTTGCCGTACTCGTCGCATAATGTCGGCTTAATCGGCCAGCGGCCTAATGTACCTTTTTCCACGGGGCTTACCATGCGCGTACTGGTCTGCGAAGACGATGAGTTGATTGCCAGCGGGATCGTTGCCGGCCTCACGGCGCAGGGCCTGACGGTCGAGCACGTGGCCACCGCATCGGCGGCGCGGGCGATGGTCGGCGTGGCGGAGTTCGATGTCATGGTGCTGGACCTGGGATTGCCCGATGAGGACGGTCTCAAGCTGCTTCGGCAACTGCGCCAGCAGGGGCTGGAGACGCCGGTGCTGATCCTCACCGCCCGTGACTCGGTGACCGACCGGGTCGACGGCTTGCAGGCCGGGGCTGACGACTATCTGCTCAAACCCTTCGACCTGCGCGAGCTTGCGGCGCGCCTGCACACGTTGCTGCGGCGCGTGGCGGGGCGCAGCGTCAACCTGATCGAGCACGGTCGCCTGACCTACGACCCCAGCAGCCGGGAAACCACCCTGGACGGCCAGCCGGTGGATCTGTCCCGGCGCGAACAATCGCTGTTGCAGGCGCTCTTGCACAGTCGCGGCCGGGTGCTGTCCACCGAGCAACTCAAGGACAGCGTCTACGGGTTCAACGACGAGCTGGAAAGCAATGCCCTCAACGTCCATATCCACCACCTGCGGCGCAAGCTGGGTAACGGCATTGTCGAGACCGTGCGCGGCCTGGGTTATCGCCTGGGGCCGGCCGACGGCGGAGAACCCTCCAAGTGATGAGCCTGCGACTGCGCCTGAGCCTGACCCTCGGCGCGGCCTTCGCCCTGATCTGGGCCCTGGCCGCGGCGTGGATGCTCAGTGACCTGCGCAACCAGATGATGTTCTCCCTCGACCAGCGCCTGGTGGCGTCGGCGCGGATGGTTGCCGGGTTGCTGGAACAGATGCCGCCGTTGCCCAGCAAGGGCGACGGCACCCATTTGAGCTCCGAGCAATTGAGCATTCCCGGCGGCATGGCCTGTCAGGTCAGTTCCTTGCGCGGCGAGATTCTGGCCCGTAGCCACGGCACCCCGGAACAGGCCCTGGAAGCCGAGAAAATGGGCTTCCATGACCAGATGATCGACGGTGCGCCCTGGCGCAGCTTCACCCTGGCCCGAGGCGACTTGCGCATCACCACCGCCGACCGCCAGATCGAGCGCGAAGCCCTGAACCTGTCGATACTGCTGGCCGCCTCGGTGCCGGTGGGCGTGGCGTTGCTCGGTTGCCTGTGCCTGTTGTGGCTGGGCATCGGCCAGGGCCTGGCGCCGCTCAATCGCATGCGCGATGCGCTGATGCGGCGCAATGCCGATTCCCTGGAGCCCTTGCAGATCCATCCGCTGCCCAGCGAGTTGCGGCCCTTGCTGGAGACCCAGAACCAGCTGTTCCAGCGCATCGGCAAGACCATCGAGCGCGAGCGACGGCTGACCGGCGACGCTGCCCACGAGCTGCGCAGCCCGCTGACCGCCATCAAGACGCACCTGCAAGTGGCGCGCATGACCGAGGGCGCCGCCCGCGACCAATCCCTGGCCCGGGCCGAGGAGGGCGCCGACCGCATGCATCGCACACTCGAACAGTTGCTGCTGCTGGCTCGGGTCGAAGGCAGCCTGTCGTTCGACGATGGCGTGCACTGCAACGCCGAGCAGGTCGCGCGACTGGCGATCCAGGACGCGGCCAGCAGTGAGTCCCGGCGAATCAAATTGCATTTGGCCCCAGGGCTGTCCGATGCGCCGGTGCAGATGCCGGCGGTGCTCTCCATCGCGGCCTTGCGCAACCTGCTGGATAACGCCCTGCGCCATACCCCGGACGACACCGACGTGGAATTGAGCCTGGAAATGATCGGCCAGCGCGTGCGTTTCCAGGTCCGCGACCACGGCCCCGGCATCGCCGCCGACGACATCCAGCACTTGACCCAACGCTTCTGGCGCAACGGCCAGAGCACCGGCTGCGGGCTGGGACTGGCGATCGTCCAGGCCATCGTCCAGCGTTGCGGTTGCGGCCTGCATTTCGACAGCCGCCCGGATGGATTGCGGGTCGAATTGACGATGCCGGTGCAGCACCCCTGATCCAATGAGGGGTTCCGTGGCGAGGGAGCTTGCTCCCGCTGGGTCTGTAGGAGCTGGCGAAGCCTGCGATCTTTTGATCTTGAACTTTCGCTTGAGATCTAACTGTCTGGGACAAGATCGCAGCCTCGTTGCACTCGTCAGCTCCTACAGGCGCGCTTGGCGGGAGGTCGTTGTACATTTGCTGTAACGACCTGCCATTGGCGCCCTGGCCTTATCCGGGTCTATGTTTTTTTCAGCTCGACTCAAGGACTGAGGAAAACCGCGCCATGGACACCTTCATCGAAATCTGCACGGCCACGCCCAGCGATGCCGGGATCATCAGCCGGATCGCCGAACGCTGCATCCGGGTCGGGTGTGCCGCCGAACACCGCAACGACCCCACTGTCGTCGCCGCCTGGGTACGCAACAACACCCTCGCGCATATCCGCCCCTGGCTGGTCGACCCACGCTTGCGCCTGACCCTGGCCCGTTTGCAGGGGCGGCCGGCGGGTGTCGCCATGGCCTCGGCCAGTGGCCGTATCGCCTTCTGCTACGTACAGCCGGAGTCCTTCCGCCGCGGTGTCGGCCAGGCGCTGGTGCGGGACATCGAGGCCTGGCTGCGCGGGCGCGGGGTGGCCCGGGTGCGGCTCAACAGCACCCGTAGCAGCCAGGCGTTCTATCGACACCTGGGCTTCGAACAAAGCGCTGACGCCTTCGCCATTGGCGGGGTCAAGGCCATTGCGATGCACAAGCCACTGATCGCGCCACCGGAGAAAGTGCTGCCCAGGAGTAAATCCCCCCGTGGCTGATGCGTTTCCACAACAGGAAACCTGCATGTGCGCCCCGACCGGATGCGCACCTGCCCGGTGTGTCGTTTTGGGTCACGTACTGCGGGGTCGAGAGATGTCAGTCGCCAACAGCCTTATCGAAGCACAGCCGGCCCGGGTCAACCCCGTGCCGGCCGAGACGCTCTACCAGTTCAATGAGTCGCCGCTGCTGGCTCGCCAGAGTCGGCAGGAGTCCAATGCCCGCAGCTATCCACGGCGCATACCCCTGGCCCTCAAGCGCGCTAAGGGGTTGTATGTCGAGGACGTCGAGGGCCGCACCTTCATCGATTGCCTGGCCGGCGCCGGCACGCTGGCGCTGGGGCATAACCACCCGGTGGTGATCGACGCGATCCAGCAGGTGCTGGCCGATGAGCTGCCGTTGCACACCCTGGACCTGACCACGCCGGTCAAGGACCGCTTCGTCCAGGACCTGTTCGGCCTGTTGCCGGCGAAGCTGGCCGCCGAGGCGAAGATCCAGTTCTGCGGCCCCACCGGTACCGACGCGGTGGAGGCCGCCCTCAAGCTGGTGCGTACCGCGACCGGACGCAGCACCGTGCTGTCGTTCCAGGGCGGTTATCACGGCATGAGTCAGGGGGCATTGAGCCTGATGGGCAGCCTGGGGCCGAAGAAACCCTTGGGCGCCTTGCTCAGCAGCGGCGTACAGTTCATGCCATACCCCTACGATTACCGCTGCCCGTTCGGGCTGGGCGGTGTCGAGGGCGTGAAGGCCAACCTGCATTACCTGGAAAACCTGCTGAACGACCCGGAGGCCGGCGTGCAGTTGCCGGCGGCGGTCATCGTCGAAGTGGTGCAGGGCGAGGGCGGAGTCATTCCCGCCGACCTGGATTGGCTGCGCGGCTTGCGACGGATCACCGAGCAGGCAGGGGTGGCGTTGATCGTCGACGAAATCCAGAGCGGCTTCGGCCGTACCGGCAAGATGTTTGCCTTCGAACATGCCGGGATCATCCCGGACGTGGTGGTGTTGTCCAAGGCCATTGGCGGCAGCCTGCCGCTGGCGGTGGTGGTTTACCGCGACTGGCTCGACACCTGGTTGCCGGGCGCTCACGCCGGGACCTTCCGTGGCAATCAGATGGCCATGGCCGCCGGCTCCGCGGTGATGCGCTTCCTGCGCGAGCACGACCTGCCGGCCCACGCCGCCGCCATGGGCGAACGCCTGGGCGAGCACCTGCACATCCTGCAGCGGGACTTCCCGCAACTGGGCGATATCCGCGGTCGCGGGCTGATGCTCGGTGTCGAGTTGGTGGACCCGGCGGGCAAGCCGGACGCCCTGGGCCATCCGCCAGTGCATGCCCAGCTGGCGCCACGGTTGCAACGCGAATGCCTCAAGCGCGGGCTGATCCTGGAGTTGGGCGGTCGCCAGGGCGGCGTGGTGCGGTTCCTGCCACCGTTGATCATCACCCGGACCGAAATCGATCGGGTCGCCGAGATTTTCGGGCGAGCCCTGCATGCGGCGGTCAAAGACAGCTAATTTTCACCCGGCCCCGTACGTTCCTTTCATATCCTGGCTGCGCATGTGACGCAGCGAACCTCGAGCAAAGATGGAGAGACACCCATGACTTCAGTATTCGACCGCGAGGACATCGTCTTTCAGGTCGTGGTCAACCACGAAGAGCAATATTCGATCTGGCCAGACTACAAGGCCATCCCCGAGGGCTGGCGTACCGTCGGTAAAAGCGGCTTCAAGAAGGAGTGCCTGGCCTACATCGAAGAAGTCTGGACCGACATGCGCCCGCTGAGCCTGCGCAAGAAAATGGACGAGCAGGCGGCATTGGCGCAGTAGCCCGGGGACGTTGTGGGAGCGAGCCCGCTCGCGATGCAGGCAACTCGGTCTGTCAGTCAGGCCAAGGTGCGGCTATCGCGAGCAGGCTCGCTCCCACAGGTGGCTCCCGCTTTCGCCATGAAATCAATCAACGCCCGTGCCGCCGCCGGCAATTGACGATGGGGCGGGTAGATGATTGAAAAGGGGCGGCTGCGCCCGCCAAAGTCCTCCAGCAAAGCCACCAGTTCCCCACGCTCGATTCGCTCCCGGACGATGAATTCATAGGTCTGGCAGATTCCCATCCCGGCCTGCGCCAGGGACACGATGCCCAATACATCATCGGACACCTGCACATTGCCCGCCGGCAGCCATTCCCGGTCTTCATGATTGTCGCGAAACAGCCAGGGCGCGATGCGTCCGCTGCTGGGCATTACGAAGGTCAGGCAGGCGTGGGCAGCCAGTTCATCGACGTGCCGGGGCGTTCCGGCGCGTTCCAGGTAATGCGGCGCGGCGACCAGGCACAGGCGGGCGTCTTCGAGTTTGCGTCCGACCAGGCCGCTGTCCGGCAGCGGCCCAAGGCGGATCGCCAGGTCATACCCCTCGGCCACCAGATCGACATTGCGGTTGGTGATACTCAGCTCGACCCGAACTTGCGGATAAGCCTCGGCGAAACGCGACAGCAGCGATGGCAGACGGTAATGGCCATAGGTGGTCGGTACGCTCAAGCGCACGCGACCGGTCAAGACACCGTCCTGGCCCTGGATTCGCCGCTCGGCGTCGTCAATCAGGGCAAAGGCCGAGCGCGACTGTTCCAGGTACAAGGTGCCGGCATCGGTCAGGTTCAACCGCCGGGTCGTGCGTCGTAACAGTTGCACCCCGAGCCGGGCTTCGAGGCGGGAGATGGCGCGGCTCAGGACCGAAGGCGTGGTCCCCAGCGCCACGGCGCCGGCGCTGAGCGTGCCTTTTTCCACGACCGTGACGAAGGCTTCCACGTCGGCCAGATAATCGAATCGGCGTGCCATTGTTGCCTCCAGGGGCCAAGTGATGTTCCGGTGCGCCAGTTTATCGCCGGTGAGGGCATCAATACAGTGAGCGCATCTTTTATCGAAACATCCTGGAGTCATCATGAAAAAGCTCACGACCTTGGCAACGTCTGTTGTTCTGGCAGGTATTGGTGTCGCGGCCCATGCCGATAACGTGCTGGTGGTCCTGTCGGATTCCGACCATCTGGATCTGAACAAGGGCAAGGTCTTCTCCACCGGGTTTTACCTCAACGAATTGCTGCAACCGGTGAAGCTGTTGCTGGATGCCGGTCACCACGTGACGTTCGCCACCCCGCAGGGCAAGGCGCCGACGCTGGACCGGTCCTCGGTGGACAAGATGTACTTCAACAATGATCCGGCGGAGCTGGAGCGCTACCAGGCGTTGCTGGCGCAACTGAACATCACTTCGGCCAAGGACTCACCGGTGATCAGCCTGGCCCGTGTCGAGCAGATCGGTCTGGAACAGTTCGATGCCCTGTACATTCCCGGCGGGCATGCGCCCATGCAGGATTTGCTCACGAGCGCACCGCTGGGGCGGGTGTTGACGCACTTCCATGACAAGGGCAAGACCACCGCGCTGGTCTGCCACGGGCCGATCGCGTTGCTGTCGACCCTGCCTGATGCCAAGGGCTTCGTTGGCCAGTTGGCTAGCAAAGGCCAGGCCTCGGCCAAGGCCGGCTGGATCTATGCCGGGTACAGGATGACGGTGATCAGCAATCAGGAAGAAGAGCTGGCAAAGGGGCTGCTAGGTGGCGGGAGCATGAAATTCTACCCACAGACCGCGTTGCAGCAGGCTGGCGGGCAGTACAGCAGCAACACCACGCCGTGGACTGCCCATGTAGTGGAGGATCGGGAATTGATCACCGGCCAGAACCCGGCCTCGGCGCTGGCGGTGGGGCAGGCGTTGGTCAAGCGTCTGGCGCAGTAGCCAGCAGCACTACAAATCCCTTGTGGGAGCGAGCCTGCTCGCGATAGCGGTGGGTCATGACACTCCGCTATCGCGAGCAGGCTCGCTCCCACAGGGTTTTGTGTTGTTGCGGGTTCACTTGAACCGCCGCTCCACCCCTTTCTCCACCAGGATCTTCGCCGAAATCTCTTCCACGGAAAAATGCGTGGAGTTGATATGGGGAATGTTCTCGCGCCGGAACAGGTTTTCCACCTCGCGCACTTCGAACTCGCACTGGGCATAGCTTGAATAACGACTGTTGGGCTTGCGCTCGTTGCGGATCGCCGTGAGGCGGTCCGGGTCGATGGTCAGGCCGAACAGCTTGTGCTGGTGGGCGCGCAGGGCGCTGGGCAGTTGCAGGCGCTCCATGTCGTCTTCGGTCAGCGGATAGTTGGCCGCGCGGATGCCGAATTGCATCGCCATGTACAGGCACGTCGGAGTCTTACCACAACGCGACACGCCCACTAGGATCAGGTCGGCCTTGTCGTAATAATGCGTGCGGGCGCCGTCATCGTTGTCCAGCGCGAAGTTGACCGCCTCGATCCGCTCCATGTAGTTGGAGTTGTGGCCAATGGAATGGGACTTGCCGACCGAGTAGGAAGAGTGCTCGCTCAGTTCCTGTTCCAGGGGCGCCAGGAAGGTGGAAAAAATGTCGATCATGAAACCATTGGACGTTGCGAGAATCTCACGGATGTCCTGATTGACGATGGTATCGAAGATGATCGGGCGAAAACCGTCGGTTTCGGCGGCTTTATTGATTTGCTGTACCATGGCCCGCGCCTTGTCGACGCTGTCTATGTACGGACGTGTCATCTTGGCGAAGGTAATGTTTTCGAACTGTGCCAACAGGCTTTGGCCTAGCGTCTCGGCCGTGATGCCGGTGCCGTCGGAGATAAAGAAAGCAGATCGTTTCATTTGCGCCTTGGGCCTTAAGCTAGTGAGCTAGTGACGATTCTTGGATATGATAGGCGCGATTTGCCGGCCGCCAGTGGCCCGCATTCTCACTTATTTTCCAGGTCCAGGCCATATCGCCGGCGAGCGCTCCCCTGGAGCCGCCGGTGCCTTGAGCTTTTCCAACACAGTCAGTGGAGAGATCACCTTGGTAGAGTACGTAGTTTCCCTCGATAAGCTCGGCGTCCATGATGTGGAGCATGTGGGGGGCAAGAACGCATCCCTGGGCGAGATGATCAGCAACCTCGCCGGTGCCGGCGTATCGGTGCCAGGTGGCTTCGCCACGACCGCCCAGGCTTATCGTGATTTCCTGGAACTGAGTGGTCTGAACAAGCAGATCCACGATGCGCTCGATGCCCTGGACGTCGATGACGTCAATGCCCTGGCCAAGACCGGTGCCCAGATCCGCCAATGGATCATGGAAGCCGAGTTCCCCGAGAAACTGAACGCCGAGATCCGCACCGCTTTCGCCAAGCTGTCCGAAGGCAATCCCGATATCGCCGTCGCCGTGCGTTCCTCGGCCACCGCCGAAGACCTGCCGGATGCCTCCTTCGCCGGCCAGCAGGAAACCTTCCTGAACATCCGTGGCGTGGAAAACGTCATTCGTGCCGCCAAGGAAGTTTTCGCCTCCCTTTTCAACGACCGTGCCATTTCCTACCGCGTGCACCAGGGCTTCGACCACAAGCTGGTCGCCCTGTCCGCCGGTGTGCAGCGCATGGTCCGCTCCGAAACCGGCACCGCCGGCGTGATGTTCACCCTCGACACCGAGTCTGGCTTCCGTGACGTGGTGTTCATCACCGGCGCCTATGGCCTGGGTGAAACCGTCGTGCAGGGCGCAGTGAACCCGGATGAGTTCTACGTTCACAAGGGCACGCTGCAAGCCGGTCGTCCGGCCATCCTGCGCCGCAACCTGGGCAGCAAGGCCATCAAGATGATCTACGGCGACGAAGCCAAGGCCGGTCGCTCGGTGAAGACCGTCGAGGTGGACAAGGCCGAGCGCGCGCGTTTCTGCCTGACCGACGCCGAAGTCAGCGAGCTGGCCAAGCAGGCGATGATCATCGAGCAGCACTACAAGTGCCCGATGGACATCGAGTGGGCCAAGGACGGTGACGACGGCAAGCTGTATATCGTGCAGGCCCGTCCGGAAACCGTGAAAAGCCGCACCCAGGCCAACGTCATGGAGCGCTACCTGCTCAAGGAAACCGGTACCGTGCTGGTGGAAGGCCGGGCCATTGGCCAGCGCATCGGCGCGGGCAAGGTGCGGATCATCAAGGACGTCTCGGAGATGGACAAGGTCCAGGCCGGCGACGTACTGGTCTCCGACATGACCGACCCGGACTGGGAACCGGTGATGAAGCGCGCCAGCGCCATCGTCACCAACCGCGGCGGGCGTACCTGCCACGCGGCGATCATTGCCCGTGAACTGGGGATCCCGGCAGTGGTCGGTTGCGGCAACGCCACCCAACTGCTCAAGGACGGCCAGGGCGTGACCGTTTCCTGCGCCGAAGGCGACACCGGCTACATCTTCGAAGGCGAACTGGGCTTCGACATCAAGAAGAACTCCGTGGACGCCATGCCGGAGCTGCCGTTCAAGATCATGATGAACGTCGGCAACCCGGACCGCGCCTTCGACTTCGCACAGTTGCCGAACGCCGGTGTGGGCCTGGCCCGCCTGGAGTTCATCATCAACCGCATGATCGGCGTGCACCCCAAGGCACTGCTGAACTACGACGGCCTGCCCCAGGAAATCAAGGACAGCGTCGACAAGCGCATTGCCGGCTACGACGATCCGGTCGGTTTCTACGTCGAGAAGCTGGTGGAAGGCATCAGCACCCTGGCGGCGGCGTTCTGGCCGAAAAAGGTCATCGTGCGCCTGTCGGACTTCAAGTCCAACGAATACGCCAACCTGATCGGCGGCAAGCTCTACGAGCCGGAAGAAGAGAACCCGATGCTGGGCTTCCGCGGTGCGTCGCGCTACATCAGCGAATCGTTCCGCGACTGCTTCGAACTCGAGTGCCGCGCCCTCAAGCGCGTGCGCAACGAGATGGGCCTGACCAACGTCGAGATCATGGTGCCGTTCGTGCGGACCCTGGGCGAAGCGAGCCAGGTCGTCGACCTGCTGGCGGAAAACGGCCTGGCCCGTGGTGACAATGGCCTGCGCGTGATCATGATGTGCGAACTGCCGTCCAACGCCATCCTGGCTGAAGAGTTCCTCGAGTTCTTCGACGGTTTCTCCATCGGTTCCAACGACCTGACCCAACTGACCCTGGGCCTGGACCGCGATTCCGGGATCATCGCCCACCTGTTCGACGAGCGGAACCCGGCGGTCAAGAAGCTGCTGGCCAATGCCATCGCCGCCTGCAACAAGGCTGGCAAGTACATCGGCATCTGCGGCCAGGGTCCTTCGGATCACCCGGACCTGGCCAAGTGGCTGATGGAGCAGGGCATCGAAAGCGTTTCGTTGAACCCCGACTCCGTGCTGGAAACCTGGTTCTTCCTGGCCGAGGGTCAGGCGGCGGTCTGATCGAGTGAAGGGGCCTCACCGGTAATGTAAGCCGGGTAACCTTTGTGGGAGCGAGCTTGCTTGCGATAGCGGCGTGTCAGCCAAGATTATTTTGCTGATCCATCGCAATCGCGAGCAAGCTCGCTCCCACAGTCGTCTTTTTTTGTGCAAGAAGATTATGCAAAGCAGCAGCAACCTTTTTCCTGTCGCCCTGATCAGCGCCGAGCGGCGCGGTGATCTGAGCGAAGATGTCTATCGCTTGAAGCCCGGCAACAGCCCGGATGCCAGTGTCGAACTGGCCGTCACCCGGCTGGGTATGGCCGACGCGGGTGACACCCGTGGCGTCCCGGTGATCCTGTTGCACGGCAGTTTCTCCAATCGGCGTTTCTGGTATTCACCCAAGGGCCTGGGCCTGGGGGCGTACCTTGCACGCCTGGGATTCGACGTGTGGATTCCCGAGATGCGCGGCCATGGGCTTTCCCAGCGCAACCAGGGCTATCGCCACAATCGGGTGGCCGACTACGCCCGCTACGACTTGCCGGCCATTGGCGCCTTCGTGCGCGAGCAGAGCGGGCAAGTGCCCCACTGGATCGGCCACTCCCTGGGGGGCATCACCCTGGCGGCAGCCTTGGGCGGCCACTACCTGGGCGAGCCTGCCGTGGCGTCGGCGGCATTTTTCGGCACCCAGGTCAGCCGCACCTACTGGCCACTGAAGATCCCTCCGGTGGAATGGAGTGGCCGCTTCATTCTCAAACGATTTGCCCAACTGTCCGGCTCAAGGCTCAAGCGCGGCCCCGAGGACGAGCCCATCGGCCTGGCCTTGGAAAGCATGCGTTGGTACGGTTTGTTCGGACGTTTCGGCGATGCCGAGAAGAACTGGTGGGCCGGGTTGGCCGATGTCCGGTTGCCTGTGCTGGCGGTGAGTGCCGCGGGCGATCACCAGGACCCGACCTGGGCTTGCCGCAAGCTTTTCGATCAGATCGGCTCGGTGCACAAGCAGTTTGTCTGCCTGGGCCGGGGACAGGGTTTCACAGACGATTTCGGTCATGTGGAGATGCTGGTCAGCAAGGCCGCTCACCTTGAGGTCTGGCCGTTGGTGGCGCGTTGGCTCGAGGATCAACAGGCCCCCCTGCTGGCAGGACAGCCCCAGTTGGCCGAGGCGGTTTGAGGCGAAGGCTCTGACAAGGGCATTTCGCTCCGGTCGGCTTGCGGCTAAGATATGACGCTTCAAGCAGTTCCAGTCACAAACGGTTGCTCATTCAGTCTGACGTTCCAGCCTTTCAGGAGTTGTTCGATGAACCATTACCTCACGCCCGACCTGTGCGACGCCTACCCGGAACTGGTGCAGGTGTTGGAACCGATGTTCAGCAATTTCGGTGGCCGCGATTCCTTCGGCGGTGAAATCGTGACCATCAAGTGCTTCGAGGACAACTCGCGGGTCAAGGAGCAGGTTGAACTCAAGGGCAATGGCAAGGTGCTGGTGGTCGACGGCGGCGGTTCCCTGCGCCGGGCACTGCTGGGGGACATGTTGGCGGAAAAAGCCGCGAAAAATGGCTGGGAAGGGCTGGTGATCTACGGTTGCATCCGCGACGTCGACGTCATCGCCCAGACCGACCTCGGCGTCCAGGCCCTGGCTAGCCATCCAATGAAGACCGACAAGCGCGGTATCGGCGATCTCAATGTGGCGGTGACTTTTGCCGGTGTGACGTTCCGTCCGGGCGAGTATGTCTATGCCGACAACAACGGCGTGATCGTTTCGCCAAGCCCGCTGAAAATGCCTGAATGAAGCGCCACAGCCATAAGGGATGAGGATGTTCGAGGAAGAAAACGCGCAATGGGGGCTGGTGCATGCCCTGGTGCTGGACGGTAAAGGCGGCGCGCGTTCCATAGCCCGGACCGAACTCGACGATTTGCAGTTGCAGGCCCACGAAAGCCTGTGGCTGCACTGGGATCGCAGTCATCCGCAAACCCACACCTGGCTGCGCAAATCCAGCGGCCTGAGCGAATTCAACTGCGACCTGCTGCTCGAAGAGAACACCCGGCCGCGCTTGTTGCCGTTGCCCAATGCTGAACTGCTGCTGTTCCTGCGGGGGATCAACCTCAACCCGGGTGCCGAGCCGGAAGACATGGTGTCGGTACGGATCTTCGCGTCCGCCCAGCGGGTGATCTCCCTGCGCCTGCGTCCGTTGCGCGCCACCGATGAACTGTTGGCGCAACTGGCCGAGGGCAAGGGGCCGAAAACGGCCTCTGAACTCATCCTTTATATGGCGCAATACCTCACCAACAAGGTGCAGGACCTGGTCACTTGCCTGTCCGAAATCGTCGACGGGGAGGAAGAAAAGCTTGATACCGACGAACGGTATACTCCCGAGCACGACGCCATTTTGCACATCCGTCGAAGGGCCGCCGGACTCAAGCGATTCCTGGCGCCACAGCGGGACATTTTCGGCCAGATGACGCGGCTCAAGCTGCCCTGGTTTTTCGATGACGACGGCGACTATTGGAACGAATTGAACAACAGCCTGACCCGTTACCTCGAGGAGCTGGAACTGACTCGAGAGCGCGTGGGGCTTGTGCTGGAGGCCGAAGACCGGCGCCTTTCGGTGCGCATGAACCGCACCATGTACCGCTTCGGCATCGTCACCGGGATTTTCCTGCCAATGAGTTTTCTCACCGGCCTTTTGGGTATCAACGTCGGCGGCATTCCGTTTTCCGCAAGCCCCTACGGTTTCATGTTCGCGTGCCTGTTGATGATCTGCGTGGCACTGGGACAGTGGTGGTTGTTCCGTCGTTTGCGCTGGGTATGACAGGGGTTTCATGTGACCCGACGAAATTTGATCGCGTCTTCCACAGACATCACGAGAGGTGCGTATGCACGATCCGTTTGAACAGTCTTTGCGCGACATGCTCAAGGCTTCGCCGTCCAGCCGGGACGACGATGCATGCCTGGGACGTGTACTGAAAACCGCCAACCGCCAGGTCGGCGCGGGCGATCTGTTCAGCCTGCTGGGCCGCTGGTTGCCCGCGCTGATGATCGCCCTGAATAACGGATCGGCCCATGTCTCGCCGGTTTCCCGTCGTAAACCTGTTACTCGCACCGCTGATAAGGCTGATTGAATATGGAACTTGATCTCTGGACCCAGAGCCTCGTCACGGCAATGACTGCGTTGTGGACCAAGGTAGCCAACTTCATCCCGAACCTCTTCGGGGCGCTGGTGGTGTTGTTGCTGGGTTTTGTCGTGGCCAAGCTGCTGGATACGTTGCTGTCCAAGTTGCTCGCCAAGCTGGGTCTCGATCGCCTGATGGGCGGCACCGGTCTGACCAAGTTGCTGTCCCGTGGCGGCATTCAGGTGCCGATCTCGACCCTGGTCGGCAAGATCGTCTATTGGTTCGTCTTGCTGATTTTTTTGGTTTCCGCAGCGGAATCCCTTGGCCTTGAGCGAGTTTCAGCTACGCTCGATATGCTTGCATTGTATTTGCCGAAGGTTTTTGGTGCCGCGCTGGTGTTGCTGGTGGGTGTCCTGCTGGCACAACTGGCCAATGGGCTGGTACGCGGTGCGGCCGAAGGCGTCGGGCTGGACTATGCCGCTGGCGTGGGGCGTATCGCCCAGGGCCTGGTGATTATCATCAGTATTTCGGTGGCGATCAGCCAGTTGGAGGTCAAGACCGACCTGCTCAACCACGTGATCGTGATCGTATTGATTACCGTTGGTCTGGCGGTTGCGCTGGCAATGGGATTGGGAAGCCGGGAAATCGCCGGTCAGATTCTTGCGGGAATCTATGTGCGTGAATTGTATGAGGTTGGGCAACAAGTGCGTGTTGGCGAGGTCGAAGGCCAGATCGAGGAGATCGGCACGGTGAAAACCACATTGCTGACCGAGGAGGGCGAGTTGGTGTCGCTTTCCAATCGGATCCTGCTGGAACAGCATGTGAGTAGCCGCTAACCCGGCAAACCCTGCTAATGTATGCCGCCGCGAAATGCCTGCTAGCACAGGCTGCGGCGCACATTGACCTAGACTGTCGGCCCGACTTGTTTTGAACAAACCCCAATCGCTATCCACGCGCTACGACCCCCGTGATCTCTCCGATGAGGAGTTGGTTGCGCGCGCGCATACGGAGCTGTTCCACGTAACGCGCGCCTATGAAGAGTTGATGCGTCGCTACCAGAGAACTTTATTTAACGTTTGTGCGCGTTATCTCGGGAACGATCGTGATGCTGACGATGTCTGTCAGGAGGTGATGTTGAAGGTGCTGTATGGCCTGAAGAACTTCGAGGGGAAATCGAAGTTCAAGACCTGGCTCTACAGCATCACGTACAACGAATGCATCACGCAGTATCGCAAGGAACGGCGAAAGCGTCGCTTGATGGACGCGTTGAGCCTGGACCCTCTCGAGGAAGCGTCGGAAGATAAGGCGCCCAAGCCCGAGGAAAAGGGTGGGCTCGATCGCTGGCTGGTCCATGTAAACCCGATCGATCGGGAAATTCTGGTGCTACGATTTGTCGCAGAGCTGGAATTCCAGGAGATCGCAGACATAATGCACATGGGTTTGAGCGCGACAAAAATGCGTTACAAGCGCGCTCTTGACAAATTGCGTGAGAAATTTGCGGGCATTGCTGAAACTTAGTTCGGCGCAAATATCTCTTACGCGTAGGCAAGTTCTGATAGACTTGCCGCCGAGTTGTCCCCCGGTTTGCGGGACTGCTTCACAATCACCAGATGGGGATTTAACGGATGAAACTGAAAAACACCTTGGGCTTTGCCATTGGTTCTTTGATTGCTGCCACTTCGTTCGGCGCTCTGGCACAAGGCCAAGGCGCAGTTGAAATCGAAGGCTTCGCCAAGAAAGAACAATTCGACAGCGCTCGTAACTTCAAGAACAACGGCAACCTGTTCGGCGGTTCGGTTGGTTACTTTCTGACCGACGACGTTGAACTGCGTCTGGCCTACGACGAAGTGCACAACGCACGTACCGACGACGGCACTAACGTCAAGGGCGCCAACACCGCTCTGGACGCCCTGTACCACTTCAACAACCCAGGCGACATGCTGCGTCCTTACGTTTCGGCCGGTTTCTCCGACCAGAGCATCGACCAGAATGGCAGCAACGGTCGTAACCGTTCTACCTTCGCCAACGTTGGTGGCGGCGCCAAGCTGTATTTCACCGAGAACTTCTACGCCCGTGCCGGCGTTGAAGCTCAGTACAACATCGACCAGGGCGACACCGAGTGGGCGCCAAGCGTCGGTATCGGTGTGAACTTCGGTGGCGGCTCCAAGCCTGCTGCTGCTCCAGTTCCAGCTCCGGCTGAAGTCTGCTCCGACAGCGACAACGACGGCGTGTGCGACAACGTCGACAAGTGCCCTGACACCCCAGCCAACGTAACCGTTGACGCTGATGGCTGCCCAGCAGTTGCCGAAGTCGTTCGTGTTGAGCTGGACGTCAAGTTCGACTTCGACAAGTCGGTCGTCAAGCCTAACAGCTACGGCGACATCAAGAACCTGGCTGACTTCATGAAGCAGTACCCATCCACCACCACTACTGTTGAAGGTCATACTGACTCCGTCGGTCCTGACGCTTACAACCAGAAACTGTCTGAGCGTCGTGCAAACGCCGTCAAGCAAGTTCTGACCAACCAGTACGGTGTTGAATCGTCCCGCGTTCAGTCTGTTGGCTACGGCGAAACCCGCCCAGTTGCCGACAACGCCACTGAAGCTGGTCGTGCAGTTAACCGTCGCGTAGAAGCGCAGGTTGAAGCTCAAGCTAAGTAATTAGCCCACAGCTTTGGAAAAGCCCGGCCCAGGCCGGGCTTTTCTTTGCCTGCGATTTATGAAAATGAGGGGGCGTTGCCGCAAAACAGTTGGTTAAACACAAAACCTGTGGGAGCGAGCTTGCTCGCGATAGCGGTGTGTCAGCCAGTATGGATGCTGCTGATCCGACGCTATCGCGAGCAAGCTCGCTTTCACATAGGGTTGGGTGTTGTTGGTTACAGCGCCGAAGCCTGAACCCACGCCGGCTGTGAGGCGGTGAGTTCGGCAGCACCGGCCACCGCGCCAATCACCAGGATCGCCGGGCTCTTGAGCTGGAAGGCGCTGGCATCGGCTTCCATCGAGGCCAGGTCGCTGCGGCAATCACGCTGGTGGGGCAGGGAGGCGTTTTCGATCATGGCCACGGGCGTGTTCGCCGCCAGGCCACCGGCCAGCAACTGCTCACGGATCTCGCTCAGTTTCGCCACGCCCATGTACACCACCAGTGTCGTGCCGCTTTGGGCCAGGGCTTGCCAGTTCAGGCGGCTACCGTCCTGGGTGTGGGCCGTGACGAGGGTCACGCCCCGGGCAATCCCGCGCAAGGTCAGTGGAATATCGCACTGGGTCGCTCCCGCGAGGCCGGCGGTGATGCCGTTGACCAGCTCCACCTCGACGCCATGCTCGCGCAACCACTGTGCCTCTTCGCCGCCGCGGCCGAAGATGCACGGGTCGCCGCCCTTGAGGCGCACCACGCATTTGCCCTGGCGGGCATAACGCAGCATCAGCCGATGAATGAAGGCCTGGGGGGTGGAACGACAGCCGCCGCGCTTGCCCACGGCAATGATGCGCGCTGCGGGGCAGTGTTCCAGCACCGCGGCATTGACCAGGTCGTCGATCAACACCACGTCGGCCTCGCCCAAGGCGCGCACGGCTTTGAGGGTCAGCAATTCAGGGTCACCGGGACCTGCACCCACCAGCCAGACTTTTGCGTTCATAGTGTTTTCCTCACGAGATAGCCGCCAGCGGTTGCGCAGTGGTAACCAGCAGGCGTTTGATTTCCGGTACGCAAGAACCGCATTGCGTGCCACAGCCCAGTTCCTGTTTAAGCCCCTGCAAGTCCAAGCCACGTTCAATGCCTGCGCAGATTGCACGCTGGCTGACGTTCATGCAGTTGCACAGCGTTTTGCTGCCACCCGTTGCGGCGCCGACATTGCCCGGCGGCGCGCTCAAAGGCGCCAGCAGCCAGCGCCGCAGCTGTTCATCGGCACGGCCTTCCAGCCACAGGTTCTGCAGCCAGTGTCGAGCCAGGGTTTCGCCGGCCAGGCGAATGGCGGTGATGTGGCCGTTTTCGATGCGCACCCGTTTGCCGATGGCGCGACGCGGGTCGTCATAGGCCAGCACCGGCCCGTCGATCAGGCCCAATTGCTCGTCGATGGCCTGGAGCAGTTGCGGTTCGGGCGCGACGGCGCTGGCAGCGCGAATCAGCAACGCGGGACGCTCACGGCCGGTCAGGCTCAGGCTGACGTAGGAAAACGCCTCGCACAGGGGGCGCAGCGCCTCCAGATGCTGTTGAACATCGCCTTCGATCAAGGCGAAAAGTTGCCAAGGCAGGTTCACCGGCTCCAGGCGCACGCCGCTGTGCTTGAGTTCCGGTTGTTTCGACAAGGGGTCGAAAGCCGGTTGAGTCAGGGTATTCACGCCGCCCTTTAGGAATCGATCCCCCCAGTGCATGGGCAGGAACGCTTGGCCGGGGCGTACGCTGTCGTCGCTGTCCACCGCCACGATCACGCTGCCGCGACGGCTCTTGAGGCTGACCAGGTCGCCCGCTTGCAGGCGATGCCGCCGCAGTTCATCGGGGTGCAGGCTGAGTACGGCTTCGTTCACATGCCCAAACAGCTGCGCGGCAGTACCGGTACGGCTCATGCCGTGCCACTGGTCACGCAAGCGGCCCGTGTTGAGGGTCAATGGGTAGCGGGCGTCACGCAGTTCCTGGGCGGCGCGATAGGGATCGGCCACGAAGCGCGCTCGGCCATTGTCGGTCGGGAAAATCCCGTCCACGTACAGGCGCGCCGTCCCGACCGTGGCGCCATCCGGGAAGGGCCATTGCTGGGGGCCGAGCCGGTCGATCAGGGCATGACTGATGCCGGACAAGTCCAGGTCGCGGCCACGGGTCAGCTGCTTGTATTCATCGAACAGTTGGGCCGGGGTGTCGAAGGCGAACAGGCTGGGTTGGCCCGGGCGCAGACGTTTCTCCAGGCGTTGTGCGAAATCCACTGTGATTGCCCAGTCCGGCCGTGCTTCACCCGGTGCGCCGATGGCCCGACGGACGTGGGAAATACGTCGTTCGGAGTTGGTCACCGAGCCTTCTTTCTCGCCCCAGCTGGCTGCCGGCAGCAGCAGGTCGGCAAAGGCGGCGGTTTCGGTGGTCCGGAAGGCTTCCTGCAACACCACGAACGGACAGGCTTGCAGGGCCTCGCGTACCGCTGTCTGGTCCGGCATCGACTGGGCCGGGTTGGTGCAGGCGATCCACAAGGCCTTGATCTTGCCGCTGCGCACCTGCTCGAACAGCTCGATGGCGCTCAAGCCGGTGGTGGCGGGCAATTGCTCGACCCCCCAGTAACGGGCGACGTCGGCGCGATGCTCCGGGTTGGCCGCTTCGCGGTGGCCCGGCAGCAGGTTCGACAGGCTGCCGGTTTCCCGTCCGCCCATGGCATTGGGTTGGCCGGTCAGCGAGAAGGGGCCCGCCCCCGGCCGGCCGATTTGCCCGGTGGCCAGGTGCAGGTTGATCAGTGCGCTGTTTTTCGCGCTGCCGGCGGTGGACTGGTTCAGGCCCATGCACCACAACGACAGGAAGCTTGGCGAGGTGCCGACCCATTCGGCGCACTGGTGCAGTTGTTCGACGCTGATGCCGCACAGCTGGGCAACCATCGCCGGGGTGTAGTCGCGTACCAGGTTCTTCAGGTCCGCCAAACCTTCGGTGTGGGCCTTGATGAAGTCGCGGTTGACCCAGTCTTCCCACAGCAGCAGGTGCAAAATCCCATGGAACAAGGCGACATCGGTGCCTGGCAGGATCGCCAGGTGCAGGTCCGCCAGGTCGCAGGTGTCGGTGCGCCGGGGATCGATGACGATGACTTTCATCTGCGGTCGGCGGGATTTTGCCTCTTCGAGGCGGCGAAAGAGGATGGGATGGGCGTAGGCCATGTTACTGCCGACGATCATCACACAGTCGCTCAGCTCCAGGTCTTCATAGCTGCAGGGCGGGGCGTCGGCGCCTAGGCTGCGCTTGTAGCCCACCACGGCGGAGGACATGCACAGCCGGGAATTGCTGTCGATGTTGTTGGTGCCCACCAACGCCCTGGCGAGTTTGTTGAAGGCGTAGTAATCCTCGGTCAGCAACTGGCCGGAGATGTAGAACGCCACGCTGTCGGGGCCGTGCTCGACAAGGGTCTCGGCGAAGACACTGGCGGCGTGATCCAGGGCGCTGTCCCAATCGGCGCGGGCCCGTGCCAGGCCTTTGCCCAGGCGCAGCTCCGGGTACAGGGCGCGGGCGGCGAGGTCGCCGGTCAGGTGCAGGGTGGAACCCTTGCTGCACAGTTTGCCGAAGTTGGCCGGGTGGGCGGGATCGCCGCTGACGCCGAGGATGCGCTCGTCGTCATGCTCGATCAGCACGCCGCAACCGACCCCGCAATAACAGCAGGTCGAGGCCGTGATCTGGCGGTTCATCAGCTTGCGTCCCGCAGGGCCAACTGCACCCGGCCGTTTTCGACCCGGGCCGAATGATGATGGGCGCAGCCCACGTCGGGGGCTTGGGCCTGGCCGCTTTCCAGGTCGATCTGCCAGTTGTGCAGCGGACAGGCCACGCGCTTGCCGTAGACCAAGCCTTGGGACAACGGACCGCCCTTGTGCGGGCAACGGTCATCGAGGGCGAACACTTCATCGTCGCTGGTGCGGAAAATCGCGATATCGCCTTTGGGGCCATTGATGATGCGCGAGCCCAAGATGTTGATCTCTTCCAGTGCGCAGATATCCAACCAGTTCATGCCGGCACCTCCAGGTTTCTCACGGGGATGACCTCGAACTCTTTCTTCAAATGCGGTTGTTCCAGGCGTTGCTTCCAAGGGTCCTGCTCCAGCGACAGGGAAAACTTCAGGCGTTCATGGAGGGCCTTGCGCCGCTCGGGGTCTTCCAGCACGGCCTTCTTGATGTGCTCCATGCCAACGCGCTGCATGTAGTGCACAGTGCGTTCGAGGTAGAAGGCTTCCTCGCGGTACAGCTGCAGGAAGGCGCCGTTGTATTCGCGCACTTCCTCTGCGGTCTTGAGCTTGACGAAGAATTCGGCGACCTCGGTCTTGATCCCGCCGTTGCCACCGATGTACATCTCCCAGCCGGAGTCGACGCCAATGATGCCGACGTCCTTGATTCCGGCTTCCGAACAGTTGCGTGGGCAGCCGGAAACGGCCAGCTTCACTTTGTGGGGCGACCACATGTTGAACAGGTCGTGCTCCAGCTCGATGCCCAGTTGGGTCGAGTTCTGCGTGCCGAAGCGGCAGAACTCGCTGCCCACGCAAGTCTTCACGGTGCGGATGGATTTGCCGTAGGCGTGGCCGGACGGCATGTCGAGGTCTTTCCAGACGCCGGGCAGGTCCTGCTTCTTGATCCCCAGCAAATCGATGCGCTGGCCACCGGTGACCTTGACCATGGGCACGTTGTACTTGTCGGCCACGTCGGCGATGCGCCGCAGCTCGGAGGGATTGGTCACGCCGCCCCACATCCGCGGAACCACGGAGTAGGTGCCGTCTTTCTGGATGTTGGCGTGGGCGCGCTCGTTGATCAGGCGCGACTGCGGGTCATCCTGGGCTTCGCCGGGCCAGGTGGAGATCAGGTAGTAGTTCAGCGCCGGGCGGCAGGTGGCGCAGCCGTTCGGGGTACGCCAGTTCAGGTAGCTCATGGTCCCGGCGATGGTCAGCAGGTGCTGGTCGCGGATCGCCTGGCGGATCTGGCCGTGGTTGAGGTCGCTGCACCCGCAGATGGCTTTTTCGCTTTTCGGCTTGACGTCCGCCGCGCCGCCGACGGTATTGATCAGGATCTGCTCCACCAGGCCGGCGCAGGAGCCGCAGGAGCTGGCGGCCTTGGTGTGTTTTTTCACGTCATCGACGCTGAACAGCCCGTGTTCCTGGATCGCCTTGACGATGGTGCCCTTGCACACGCCGTTGCAGCCGCAGACTTCGGCACTGTCGGCCATGCTCATGGCTTTGTCCTGGCCTTGGTGGCCGACATCGCCCAAAGCGTTCTCGCCGAACATCAGGTGATCGCGGATTTCGCCGATGGCGTGGTTTTCACGGATCTGGCGGAAGTACCAGCCGCCATCTGCGGTATCGCCGTACAGGCAGGCACCGACCAGCACGTCGTCCTTGATCACCAGCTTTTTGTAGACGCCGCCGATGGGATCGGAAAGGGTGATGGTCTCGGTGCCTTCGCCACCCATGAAGTCCCCGGCGGAGAACAGGTCGATGCCGGTGACTTTCAACTTGGTCGACGTGACCGAGCCCTTGTAAGTGGCGAAGCCCAGTTGGGCGAGGTGGTTGGCGCAGACCTTGGCCTGTTCGAACAACGGTGCGACCAAACCGTAGGCGGTGCCGCGATGGTTGGCGCATTCACCGATGGCGTAGATGCGCGGGTCGTAGGTTTGCATCGTGTCGTTGACCAGGATCCCACGGTTGCACGGGATGCCGGATTTTTCCGCCAGTCCGGTGTTGGGGCGGATGCCGGCGGCCATCACCACCAGGTCGGCGGGGATGATGTCGCCGTTCTTGAACTGCACCGAGCCGACCCGGCCGTTGCCGGCGTCGTGCAAGGCCTGGGTCTGCTCGCTGAGGCGGAATTTCAGGCCACGGTTTTCCAGGGCGGTTTGCAGCAGTTGGCCGCTGGTCTTGTCCAGTTGCCGTTCCAGCAGCCATTCGCCCAGGTGCACCACGGTCACGTCCATGCCCCGCAACTTCAAGCCATTGGCGGCTTCCAGGCCCAGCAGGCCGCCGCCGATGACCACGGCGTGCTTGTGGGTCTTGGCGGTGTCGATCATCGCCTGGGTGTCGGCGATGTCGCGGTAGCCGATCACGCCGTCCAGGGTGTTGCCGGGAATCGGCAGGATGAACGGGGTGGAGCCGGTGGCGATCAGCAGGCGATCGTATTCGGCTTCGCTGCCGTCTTCGGCGATGACCCGACGCTTGACCCGGTCGATCTCCACCACTTTGCGGTTGAGCAGCAGCTTGATGTCGTTGTCCAGGTACCAGCTCAGGTCGTTGAGCACGATCTCTTCGAACGTCTGCTCACCGGCCAGCACCGGCGAGAGCAGGATGCGGTTGTAGTTGGTGTGGGGCTCGGCGCCGAACACCGTGATGTCGTACAGCTCGTTGCTCAGCTTGAGCAGTTCCTCAAGGGTTCGAACCCCGGCCATGCCGTTGCCGATCATCACCAGTTTGAGTTTTTTCATCAGGGTTCTCCGCAAGCCAGGCCCGTTTCGTCACGGCGATCGGACTGGCTCGGCAATTTTTACGAAAACAAAAAAAGGCGTCCCGCTAGCAAGCTAGCGAGGACGCCTTTGTCCTGGTCCCGTTCTCTCGGGAAGCACCGCCTTCATCGTTGGAGGCGTTGCTTTATGTATGGTGAGAGCGGTTATGCAGTGGTTGTGCCAAGTGGCTGGAAGGCGCGGATTTGTTGAAGGGCGGGCGGGTGAGTCGAGTTGAAGAGCGATTTATTGCACCGAATCAAAGCGGGTTGCCCGGTAATGGAGCGTGGGGCGATAGATGTGTAGTGACAGGCAAGCCGCCATCGCGAGCAAGCTCGCTCCCACACTGGATCTGTGGTGGACACACAACCTGTGGGAGCGAGCTTGCTCGCGATAGGCGCGACCGGGTCTCAGCTGTGAAACACCAAAAACAGCAGCACAACATTCACCACCAACGACACCAGCGCCAACGTCCGCCAGACCTTCAGCGGCTCGCGCTCCAGCAATGGCCTGGGCCTTACGCTCAAGCTGCGGCGCTCGCCCTGTTCCAGCAGCAACAGCCACTCCTCGGCGGTTTCAAAGCGTTGTTCCGGGTCTGCGGCGACGGCGCGTTCCAGGCTTTGCCCGAGCCATTCGGGCAGGTCCGGCCGATAGCGGCTGGCACTGACCGGCACACCGAAGCGCGGGCGCTGGAAGGCTTCGATTTCGCCGTAGGGATAATGCCCGGTCAGCAGGAAATACAAGGTCACGCCGACGGCATACAAATCCTGTTGGGCCGTGGGCGCGGTGCCGCCGAAGGCTTCCGGGGCGATGTAGCTGGGGGTGCCGGGCAGCACGTTGGCCTGGTCTTCGGACAGGCCCGGGCAATATGCCAACCCAAAGTCCAGCAAGCGCAATTCCCCGTCGTCGCCCAGGTGCAGGTTTTCCGGCTTGATGTCGCGGTGGTAGATCTGCCTTCGATGCAACAGGCCCACGGCCCGCACCAGCCGTTGCGCCAGCTCCAGCCATTGGGCCAGGGGCAGCGGCCCGCCCTGGTTGAACCGCTCGGCCAGGGTCGCCCCCGGGTATTCCCGCATCACATAGTACAAATGCTGCCGCTGGGGAACGCCATGGACTTCGGGAAACTGCCGCCCGGCGACCCGCTTGAGAAACCATTCTTCCGAGAGCAAGGCCTGTCCGGCCCGGCTGTCGTCCCGTAGCTGCACGGGCAAGGTTTTCAGCAGCCAGGGTTGGCCTTGGCCGTCATGTACCCGGTAGAGCAACGATTGCTGGCTGTGGCCGAGCAGGCTTTCGATCTGCCAGCCCTCGAAGACCTGGCCCGGTTTCAGCGCAGGCGGCAGGGGCCATTGCTGCAACTGGATCAGGGCATCGCCGATGCTGGCTTCGCCCACCGCATCGACCCGCACCAACAAGGCGCTGGCGTTGTCCTGGCTGCCGGCCAGGTGCGCGGCGTTGACCAGCGTCTGCGCGGCCAGGTCCAGGTCCGGCTGGTCACGCAGGATGCCGGCGATGGCCGTGTCCCCCAGGACCGCCCAGACACCATCGCTGAGCAATACGAAGGTTTCGTCGGGGCGCAGTTCACCGTCGAGAAAGTCGAGGATCAGGTGCTGATCCAGGCCCAGGGCGCGCTTGAGCACATGTTGCATGCCCGGCTGTTCCCAGACGTGGTCTTCGCTGACCCGTTGCAGGTGATCGGCGTGCCAGCGGTAGACCCGGCAATCGCCGACATGCGCGAGGGTGAAGCGTCGGCCCCGCAGGACCAGGGCACTGACGGTGGTGAGCAACGGTTGCCCGCCACCGTTGGCCTGCAGCCAGCGATTCTGGGCCAGCAGCAATCGATCCAGTGCCTGGGCCACGCCCCAGGTTTGCGGCGTGGAGTAGTAGTCCAGGGCCAGGGCCTGCAAGGTCGAACGGGCGGCCAGCCCGCCATCGGCGCATTGGCTCACGCCGTCGGCGATAGCGAACAGGTAACCCTTGCTGGCGGCCAGGGCCGGCGCCGGGGTGACCAGGCGCAGGGCGTCCTGGTTTTCTTCCCGCGGGCCGATGGCGCTGGCTTCGGCGAAGCTCAATCGCAGGCTCATGGTTGCAGGTTATACCCGAGCCGCGGTGACGGCGGCCGAACCCCAAGTGGTTCTCCAGCGACGCTTGACGCCGTGCAGGCCGAACCAGGCCAGGACACCGAGGCTGGCGAACAGCCACAGGGCCAGTTGATAGCTGCCGGTGCTTTGCTTGATCGCGCCCATGCCGGCCGCCAGGACGAAGCCGCCGATGCCGCCGGCCATGCCGATCAGCCCGGTCATCACGCCGATTTCGCGGCGGAAGCGTTGTGGCACCAGTTGGAACACTGCGCCGTTGCCCGCACCCAAACCGAGCATGGTGCAAACGAACAGGGCCAGGGCCGCATAGGAGCTTGGCAGGTTGAAGCCCACCGCCGCGATGCAGACCGCCGCTACGGTGTACATGCCCAGCAAGGTGCGGATGCCGCCGAAACGGTCCGCCAGGGCACCGCCCAAGGGACGCATCAGGCTGCCACCGAAGACGCAGGCGGCGGTGTAATAGCCGGCGGTGACCGGGCTCAGGCCGTATTGGTCGTTGAAGTAGCCGGGCAGGGCGCTGGCCAGGCCGATGAAACCACCGAAGGTCACGCTGTAGAAGAACATGAACCACCAGCTGTCACGATCGCCCAGGGCCTTGAGGTAGTCGGCCATGGATTTGGCTTTCGGCCGCTCGGGGGCGTTCTTGGCCAACCAGGCGAAGAGGACCAGGGTCAGCACCAGGGGGATCAGCGCGAAGCCGAACACGTTGGTCCAGCCGAAGGCCACCGCCATCACTGGAGCGATCAACGCTGCGAGCACGGTGCCCGAGTTGCCGGCGCCAGCGATGCCCATGGCCTTGCCCTGGTGCTGTGGCGGATACCACTGGGAGGCCAGCGGCAGGGCCACGGCGAACGACGCGCCGGCCACGCCCAGGAACAAGCCCAGCAACAAGGCTTGCTCGTAGCTGTGGATGCCCAGTTTCCAGGCGCAGAACAGCGCACCGATCACAATCACCTGGCCGACCATGCCGGCGGTCTTCGGTGAAATCCGGTCGGCCAGCAGGCCCATGAACAGGCGCAGTACGGCACCGGCCAGGATCGGCGTCGCCACCATCAGGCCGCGTTGTTGGGTGGTCAGGTGCAGGTCGGCGGAGATCTGCACCGCCAGTGGACCGAGCAGGTACCAGACCATGAAACTCAGGTCGAAATAAAGGAAGGCCGCGAACAGTGTCGGGGTGTGGCCGGATTTCCAGAAGCTTGAATTCATCGCGCACCTCAGCTGTAAAAGTCTCGAGAAATGAGTCAGTGCTTAGGGCAGTGCGCCGTCTGTGGTCGCACCACCGGCTCCGAAGAGCCAAAACAAAAAAACGCCGCAACCCGGATCGCCAGAAAGGCAAGGAGGGTGTGCGACGTCTTTGTCGTAGGTGGGGCAACCGCCGTTGGTTACCTGTGGGTTTGCTTAAGCGAGATCTGTGCCAACAGTAGGGATTGGCGTGAGGGCTATCGCGAGCAAGCTCGCTCCCACAATGGATTTGCGGTGTTCACAGAAGCTGCGGTCACCCTCGGATCCTGTAGGAGCGAGCCTGCTCGCGATAGCGGTAGGTCAGTCAAAGGTGATGTTGAATGCAGGGCCGCCATCGCGAGCAAGCTCGGCTCCCACAGTTGGTTGGGGGTGTTCGCAAATATTGTGTTCACCTCTGGACCTGTGGGAGCGAGCTTGCTCGCGATAGCGGTAGGTCAGTCGCCGGTTATGTTGAATGCAGGGCCGCCATCGCGAGCAAGCTCGGCTCCCACAGTTGGTTGGGGGTGTTCGCAAATATTGTGTTCACCCCTGGACCTGTGGGAGCGAGCTTGCTCGCGATGGCGGCAGGCCAGGCGCTACAAGGCTTTCAGCCGAGCAACTCGTTCATGGCAATGATCTGCTCCGCCACCTGGATCAGCTTCTGCTGGCGGCTCATGGCCTGGCGGCGCATCAAGGTGTAGGCCTGTTCTTCGTTGCAGTCCTTCATCTTCATCAACATGCCCTTGGCCAGTTCGATGCGCTTGCGTTCGGCCAGTTGCTGGTCCCGGGCCAGGAGTTGGGCGCGCAGGGCCTGGTCGCTTTCGAAGCGGGCCATGGCCACGTCGAGGATCGGTTGCAGGCGCGCGGCGTGGATGCCTTCGACGATGTAGGCACTGACGCCCGACTTGATCGCCTGGCGCATCACATTGGGGTCGTGCTCGTCGGTAAACATGACGATCGGTCGTGGTTGGTCGCGACTGACCAGCACCACTTGCTCCATCACGTCGCGCCCGGGTGACTCGGTATCGATCAGGATCACATCCGGACGCACCGTTTCGACGCGCGCCGGCAGGTCGATGGTCAGGCCGGATTCGTCGATCACTTCGAAGCCGGCTTCAATCAGGGCGGCCTTGAGGCGGCCGACTTTTTTCGCGGTGTCGTTGATCAGCAGGATACGCAACATGGTCGTGGCTCCTGTCAGCGGCTGGCGAGAAGGGGAGCCGCATCGCTCAAGGCGTGCAGTTTGAAGCTGCGGGCGTACCCGGCCGGGTCCGAGCCGTCCCAGATGATGCCGTCGATCAGTTGGCTGCTGCGCATGTCCTGGCCCGGGGGCGCGATGTCCAGCGCCGCACAGGCTTCACGGTACAGCTTGAGCTGCTGGACGTCCCGGGCCACGGCCAGGTAATCCGGGTCTTCGCGCAGCAGGCCCCAGCGACGGAACTGGGTCATGAACCACATGCCGTCGGACAGGTATGGCAGGTTCACCTCGCCATTGCCGTGGAAGCGCATGGCGTGGGGATCCTGCCAGCTGTTGCCCAAACCGTCGGCGTAGATTCCCAGCAAGCGCGGCTCGATGCAGTCCAGCGGGGCGTCGAGGTATTCGGGTGCACTCAACAGTTGCGCGGTGCTGCGACGGTTTTCGCTGCTTTGTTCGATGAAGCGGCTGGCTTCGAGGATCGCCATCACCAAGGCCCGGGCGGTATTGGGGTATTGCTCGACGAACGCCCGGGTGCAGCCCAGGACTTTTTCCGGATGGTCGGGCCAGATGGTCTGGGTGGTCGCCAGGGTAAAACCGAGGTTCTGCTTCACCGCGCTGGCACACCACGGTTCGCCGACACAAAAGCCGTCGATGCGCCCGGCTTGCAGGTGCGCAATCATTTGCGGCGGCGGCACCACCACGCTGTCGACGTCCGACAAGGGGTGGATGCCCTGGGCGGCGAGCCAGTAATAGAGCCACATGGCGTGGGTGCCGGTGGGGAAGGTCTGGGCGAAGGTCAGTTTCGGGCGAGTTTGGTGCACGTGCCGTTCCAGTGCCTCAGGACTGGTCACGCCCTGGGCCTGCAAGCCATGGGACAGGTTGATGCTCTGGCCGTTCTGGTTCAGCCCCATCAGTACCGCCATGTCGGTCGCTGCGACCCCGCCGATGCCCAGGTGCACAGCGTAGACCAGGCCATACAGGCTGTGGGCGGCATCGATTTCACCGCTGACCAGTTTGTCCCTCAGGTTGGCCCAGGATGCCTGGCGCTTGAGGTTCAGGGTCAGGCCGTAGGGTTGGGCGAAGCCCTGGGTGGCGGCGACCACCACCGGGGCGCAGTCGCTCAACGCCATGAAACCGAGATTGACCGCGCTCTTTTCCGGGGCATCGCTGCCATTGACCCAGGCCAGGGGGTTGGCTGGAACTTCATTCATCGCGCTTCACCTTTACACATAAAAAAGCGCCGTGTCCGAGCCAAATGCCAGAGCCGGGCCGGAAACGCCGCCATTGTCCCTTCAATCAGTCTGGCACTCATTTGGCCACCGGCATGGGCGCCGATGAACAGTAATGGTGCAAGGCATATGCCAGCCCGGCCCTCATCACCTTTCCATCAAGATTCCAGGCGTCGGGTCTTTCATCCTGTCGTTCCTTCCAACGCCACGTCGCAAAGGAGACGGTATGCAGGACAAATCAATTCGCGCCACGGCCTTGCCTGATCTGGGCGAACGCGTGCTGCACCTGCGCGTGGCCCAGTCCCCGGTTCAGCTCAATGCTGCACAGTTGGGCCGCAGCCACTGCCTGCCCGTCGGTTGGGAGGGTTTGGTGGTGCAGGGCGATTCGCTGCGCTTCAGTGGCGGCAAGTTGCAGGTCACGCCGGTGTGCGAAGCGACGCTGGTCAAGCTGCAGGCGTTCCTGGATATGAGCGATGCCCTGATGGATGTCGGGCAACGGCTGGACGCGCTGCCATGGGCCTTGTTGCCGGTGGCCGGCGAAACCGTCCGCTCGCCCCAACGGCTCGAACGCTGGTACATCAGGCAAGCGATGGACGGCACCGAGGCCTATCACGCTGTCGCTCGCCTGTTGCGTCATCACGAGAGCTACGGGCTCGTGCGGTTTTTGCTGGAGCAAGGCACCCGCAGTGAAAAGCTGACCACCCTGGCGCAGCGTTATGGCGTGTCGGTCTCGCATTTTCGCCGGCTCTGCCACCAGGCCCTGGGTAGCGCGGCCAAGCCGGCCTTGCGCGGTTGGCGCACGGCCCAGGCGTTGTTGAACATGAGCCTTGGGGACGGCTCGCTGACCGATGTCGCGCTGGAGTTCGGCTTCGCCTCTTCGTCACATTTCTCCAAGGAGATTCGCGAGCTGGTGGGTTTTACCCCCAGCAGCCTGGCCGATATCACCTACTTGCCAGGCAAGTGAGTCGATGATCCCTCGTTCGTTATCCCGGGTCCTGTTATTCCTCTGCTTGAACGGCGCGTGGCTGCTGGCACCCGTTGCCGCTGCGGCCAATGTCTATACCTTCGAGGCCCGGGAACAGAGCGCGCGCACGTTTTTCAGCGAGTTGTCCGGGTCCTTGGGCAAGCCGGTCATCGTCAGCAAGGCCGCAGCGGCCAAGCGCATTGGCGGGACGTTCGATCTGCGCACGCCGCAACGGACGTTCGAGCGAGTCAGCGCGCAGATGGGGTTGATCTGGTACAGCGATGGCCAGGCGATCTATCTGTATGACGCCTCGGAAATCAAGAGCGCGATGATGTCGCTGCAGACCTTGACCGTCGCCAAGCTCCAGGCGTTCCTCGGGCGTTCGGGCTTGCACGATGGGCGTTATCCATTGCGCCACGACGGGCTGCGGACGTTCCATGTGTCGGGTCCGCCGATGTATGTCGACCTGGTGGTGCAGGCGGCCGGGTTGATGGACAACCAGCGTTCGGAACTGCTGCTGGGCAAGCAGCAGATTGGCGTCATCCATGTGCGCAACACCTTCGTCAGCGACCGCCAATATGAGCTGCGCGACGACAAGGTGACCATCCCCGGGCTGGCCACCGTGATCGAAGCGTTGTTGCGTGGCGAGCAGCAACAGGTCGAGCCATCGGTGGCGCAAACCCCCGAACCGCGACCGCGGGGGACGATGCCGGTGTTTCCCCTCGAAGGCCTGGCGAACACCTCTTCGGACCTGGACCCGACGGCCCCACGTATCATTGCCCGCGAGGTGGCCGCCGGCAACATTCGGGTGGTGGCCTACCCGGATACCAACAGCCTGCTGGTCAAGGGGCTGCCGGAGCAGGTGCGTTTCATCGAGAACCTGGTCAATGCCCTCGACACGCCGAAACGCCACGTCGAGTTGTCGCTGTGGATCATCGACCTGCACAAGGATGAGCTCAACCAGTTGGGCATCAACTGGCAGGGCGCGGTGAAGTCCGGCGGGCAGTTCAGCGCCTCGCTCAACGCCGGCTCGGCCACCACCCTCGACGGCGCCTCGTTCGTGACCCAGGTCATGGCGCTGGAACGCACCCACCGGGCGAACGTGGTCTCGCGACCGGTGATCCTGACGCAGGAAAACGTGCCGGCGATCTTCGACAACAACCGCACGTTCTACGCCCCGCTGGTGGGGGAGCGCAGCGTCGATCTACAGCACATCACCTACGGCACCCTGGTCAACGTGCTGCCACGTTTCGCCCAGGCCGACGAGATCGAGATGTCGCTCAATATCGAGGACGGCAACGAAGTCGAGAACCCCGGCCGGGGTGATCAACCCAGTGCGTTGCCGACGGTCGGGCGCACCCGCATCAGTACCGTGGCGCGGGTGCCCCAGGGCAAGAGCCTGCTGGTGGGCGGCTTCACCCGTGACGATCACGGCGAGCAGATCGGCCGCGTGCCGGTGCTGGGGTCGATTCCGTGGATCGGCCGATTGTTCAGCTATCGCCAGGGCCGCTCGGCCAACACGGTGCGGGTGTTTCTGATCCAGCCCAAGGAGATCCGCGACGCCCTAGAATCCGCCACGGTGGAGTTGGGCATGCCGTTGCTGACCCCTGAGCAGCATGAGCGCGTGCGGCGAATGTACTTCCGGATGTCCGAGCAATGATTCTGCCGCCGGTTTCCATGGGCGGCCGGGCCGCCCAGGCCCGGTTGAATGCCGAGAAGGCCGCCGAACATCCACAACCGCAAGTCGATGCCGAAGTGGCGCTGGACGACAGCGCAACGGCGGCCGTGGCGCAGCGCATCGTGCAGATCAGCGACGAGTTGTCGGCGGCGCTGACGCAGTTCCGTGCCCGACGGTTGTTCGAACTCAAGTCCGAGACCCTGACCGATACCTTCGAGCGCGTGCTGGAGGACGACACCGTGCCCAAGGCCCGCCAGGTGCTGGGTCTGGCGCGGCTGGCGGACAAGCCCGTGGCCTGGTTGCTGCAGATGGCGCGCCGCCTGTTCCCCGATGACAGCGACCTGGCGCTGGTGCTGCGGGCGTTGTTGCGCCGCCGCAACCTGGAAACCCACACCCGCCAACGCCTCGAAACACTCTTGCAGACGGTGGTTGCCCAAGGTTCCCCCAAGCGCATGAACGCCGGGATCAACGCCGCGCTCAAGGCCAGGATGTTCGGCAAGAGCATGGCCGTCAGGGCCGGGCTGTTGCGCGAGACCTACCGGGATTTCCTCGAGTCCGACGAAGGCCCGCTCGGTTGCTACCAGGACTGGATCGCCCTGTATGGTCCGGCACAGCGCATGAATGTGCTGGCCTTCATCGAAGCCGCGTTGCTCACCGACATCAGCGCCCAGGACCCCAGTTGCTCGCGCCTCGAGTTCGGCCAATTACTGACCCGGGTGACCGACCTGAAGCGCTTGCGTTCGGCCGATGGGCTGTTTATCGGCGCCGTGCTCGGCGATGCGCTGATCTGTCGGCACAACCCCCATGAGGCCGAATGGCTGGTGTTCCTGCTCGGCGTGTTGACCTACCCCGACGACCTCGACCAACTGCTGCTCGGGGCGTTGGGCGAGCCTGTGCTGCTCAGTGCCCACCGCGAGCGTTCGACGTTGCTGCAAACCCTGCGGCGGCTCAGCCTGCAATTGCCGCCGCCATTGTTTGCCGATGAAGAGGCGCCACAGCGCCTGGCCATTCAGTTCACCCGTCTGGCCGACGTCGCCTATGCCCACGAATGCATCGAGCAGCGCCAGTGCGGCGGTCAGCCATGATCTTGTCGCGGAGCCAGGCCTGAATGCTCAATGTGTTCCTGCGAAGTGTCGGCGCGCGTCCGGAGCTGCTGATCCTGACCTTGATGGTGATGATCATCGCCATGCTGATCATCCCCCTGCCGACGGTGCTGGTGGATTTTCTCATCGGCCTGAACATCGTCATCTCGTTGTTGGTGTTCATGGGCTCGTTCTACATCGAACGCATCCTCAGCTATTCGACGTTCCCGGCGCTGCTGCTGTTGACGACCTTGTTTCGCCTGGCCCTGTCGATCAGCACCAGCCGGCTGATTCTCAGCCAGGCCGACGCCGGCGAGATCATCGCCTCCTTCGGTGACTTCGTGATCGGCGAAAGCCTGGTGGTGGGCTTCGTGATTTTTTCCATCGTCACCATTGTCCAGTTCATCGTGATTACCAAAGGCTCGGAGCGGGTGGCCGAAGTGGCGGCGCGCTTCTCCCTGGACGGCATGCCCGGCAAGCAAATGAGCATCGACGGCGACCTCAAGGCCGGCGCCATCGATGCGGCCCAGGCCCGCGAAAAACGCAGCGTGCTGGAACGTGAAAGCCAGCTGTACGGTTCTTTCGACGGGGCGATGAAATTCATCAAGGGCGATGCCATCGCCGGCATCATCATTATCTTCGTCAACTTCATCGGCGGCATGGCCATCGGCGTCGGGCAACTGGGCATGGACCTGTCCACGGCCCTGTCGACCTACACCCTGTTGACCATCGGCGATGGCCTGGTCGCCCAGATTCCCGCGCTGCTGATCGCCATCGGTGCCGGTTTCATCGTCACCCGCGTCAACGGCGATGACAGCAACCTGGGGCGCAACATGCTCACCCAGATGCTCGGCAACCCATTCGTCCTGGGCGTCACCGCGTTGTTGGCGGTGGGCGTGGGCTTGTTGCCCGGTTTTCCACTGCCGACATTTCTCTCGATCGCCGCAGTGCTGGGGCTGGTGGTGTTCGTGCGCCATCGCCGCGCCTCGCGCCCGGCTGGATCGGGGGAAAGCCGCAGCGAACCTGCCGAGGCCGGCGCGGGGCCGGGGGCGTCGGGATTGATCGATGACGTCGACAACGTTGCGACCGAAACCATCGCCCTGATGCTGCTGGTGCCCCCGGCGCGCCTGCAGGCGTTGGAGAAGGAGCGCTGGGCGGCGCGCTTTCGCAGCCAGTTTTTCGTCGATTACGGCTTGCGTATTCCCGAGCCACGGCTGCGGGCCAGCGAGGCGTTGCCGGTCCATCAAGTGGCGGTGCTGATCAATGAAGTACGGGCCGAGCAGTTCGATATTCATTTCGATCACTGGCGCCTGCTGGATTATTCCCCCGAGTTGGAACCGTTGGGCTTTGCCCTGGTGCGCGGCACCGACAGCAATCGCCTGGGCGGCGTCTGGGTTACGGCCGCCGACCGGGAGCGGGTGCAGCAGTTGGGTTATCACCTGCGACCTGCCGACGAAGAATGTTATCGCTGCCTGGTCACGCTGCTGGCGCGCAACATCCAGGAGTTTTTCGGCGTGCAGGAAACCAAGCAGTTGCTCGACGAAATGGAAGCGCGTTACCCCGACCTGCTCAAGGAAGTCTATCGCCACGTCACCGTGCAGAAGATCGCCGAGGTGCTGCAACGCTTGATCGGCGAGCGCATCTCCGTGCGCAACATGAAGCTCATCCTCGAATCCCTCGCCCATTGGGCCTCCCGGGAAAAGGACGTGCTGGCGCTGGTGGAGCACGTTCGCGGCGCGATGGCTCGCTACATCAGCAACAAGTTCGCCCAGGGCAACGACCTTCGGGTCTTGCTGTTGTCGGCGGAGTTCGAAGACGTGGTCCGCCGGGGCATCCGGCAAACCTCGGGCGGCAATTTCCTCAACCTGGAGCCGGCCGACTCGGAAGAGCTGATGGACCGTCTCAGTGTCGGCCTGGACAGCGTGCACATCGCCCACAAGGACATGGTGCTGCTGTGTTCGGTCGACGTGCGGCGCTACATCAAGAAACTGATCGAGGGACGTTTCCGGGAGCTGGACGTCATGTCGTTCGGCGAGGTTTCCGAGCATGTCTCGGTCAATGTCATCAAGACGCTTTGAGGAGATCTGCCCCATGTCGCACGCCGTTTTGCAGGCTGTTGAAACGCTGGATGAGCAGCCGTGACGATGCATGTCCATCTGGAAAGACGGGCGGCCCATCCCTTGCGTTTGAGCGGTCCATTGATCGAAGCGGCGCTGAGTGAGGTGGTGGTCGGCGAAATCTGTGAAGTGCGCCGGCATTGGCGTTCGCCCCAAGTCGCAGCCAGGGCGCAGGTCATCGGCTTCAAGCCCGGCGCGGTGCTGCTCAGTTTGCTGGGCGAGGCGAAAGGCTTGTCCCGGGAATCGATGATCGTGCCCACCGGCTCGACATTGCAGTTGACGTGCAGTGACGCCTTGCTCGGCAGCGTGGTCGATCCCCAGGGCGTTATCGTCGAGCGCCTGGCGCCGTCGACGGCGGTCGCCCAGCGCGATTGTGCGGTGGATGCCGACCCTCCGTCGTACCAGCAGCGGCGCCCGGTGGTGGAGCCGCTGCGCACCGGTATTCGCGTCATCGACGGCTTGCTGACCTGCGGCGTCGGCCAGCGCATCGGCATTTTTGCCGCCGCCGGTTCCGGCAAGACCACCTTGATCAACATGCTGATCGAACACTCGGACGCGGAGGTTTTTGTCATTGGCCTGATTGGCGAACGTGGGCGCGAAGTCACCGAGTTCATCGAGCATCTGCGCCAGTCGCCCCAGCGTTCCCGTTGCGTGGTGGTGTACGCCACGTCGGATTTTTCCTCGGTGGATCGCTGCAACTCGGCGCTGCAGGCCACCACCATCGCCGAGTATTTTCGCGACCAGGGCCGGCGCGTGGTGCTGTTGCTGGACTCGTTGACCCGCTACGCCCGTGCGCGCCGCGACCTGGCCTTGGCCGCCGGTGAAGCACCGGCGCGGCGGGGTTATCCGGCCTCGGTGTTCGATGCCTTGCCGCGCCTGCTGGAACGTCCGGGCGTGACCGCGTCGGGCAGCATCACGGCCTGGTACACGGTGCTGCTGGAAAGCGATGACGAGCCGGATCCGATCGCCGAGGAGATTCGCTCCATTCTCGACGGTCACGTCTACCTGAGCCGGGCCTTGGCCGCCAAGGGGCATTACCCGGCCATCGATGTCTTGCGCAGCGTCAGTCGGGTGGCGACGCAGGTCACCACGCCAGAGGTCCGGCAATTGGCGGCCGCGACTCGCGACACCCTGGCACGCCTTGAACAGCTGCAGGTGTTTCTCGACATGGGCGAATACAGCCCGGGCGCGGACGCGGCCAATGACCACGCGCTGCAACGTCGCGAAGCCCTCGGCCAATGGTTGCGCCAGCCGACGGATCAATCCAGTGAGCCAGATGAAACCCTGCGGAGCCTGCATGAAATCATTGCTTGATCAACGACGCCTGCTGGCCTTCAGTCAGTTCCGTCGGCAACGCGGCGAGCAGGCCGTGTTGCGTGTCCAGCGTCAATTGCTGCCGCTGCGCCAGGAACAGTCCGCTGTCGAGGAACAAGAGGCGGCGCTGCAACGTTTGTTGAACAGTCATCAAGCCAATGATTGTGTGCTGGATCACGGCCAGTTGTTGGCGCTGTTGCGCACCCAGGCGGTCATCCGGCGACGCATCGACCTGCTGCGTGTCGAGCGTGATCGCGTGGATCAGCAGTACCGACAGGTCGAGCAACAGTTGCAGGCACAGCGCGAGCAACTGCGTGGGCTGCAACGCAGACACGACAAGTATGCGCGGAGCATTCAACAGCTGTTGCGTGGGCAGCGGCTCGAGGCGGTGCGCCGTGAAGAACGGGAGCTGGAAGAGATGATCGGAGTGCGGCGATGAACGAGGTCTTTGCAGTGCCCACCGGGCCGGTCCAGGCTCTGGAACCCGTCGACGAAGGTCCGCTGGATGAGCTGCTGGACCAGCTCGTCCCGGTGCAAGAGGATGAACTGCCACAAGGTGTGCTGGACCTGATGACAGCGCTGATCCTGCCTCGGCGCCCCCTGATGGAAGCTGCCCTGACGCTGGCTGGGCAGGCGATGAAAGTGGGACAGGAGATGCTGGCGGTTGAGCGCGATGAAGCCGGGCCGGTTGTCCGGGATACGGAGGGGACCGAGCCCGCTGGCAGACGATGGGTTGCCCGGGAAAACCTGGCCTTTCCACCGACAGGCGCGCCGTTCGGCAAGTTGATCCAACCAGGTTTGACGCAACATCTGGAGCTTGTGGCCTCTGGCGTCGATAAAACTGCGGTGTCGGCATCGCTTGAGCCGCTGGCGGTGGAGCCGTTCACGGCACCCCGTCTCGACGAACAACCATTGCCCCAGGTGCCGATGAGCGCTCAAGGCCCGCGCCAGACGCCGGCCGTTGCCCCAGCGGCCCTCCCTTTACCGGCGCTACCGCTGGCGCCGCCAATGCTTGAGGTCATGGTCGAGGTGCCGCCGGACACGGGCCGGGGCGTGCTGCAAGTACCGTTCAATAAAGGCGCTGCCAGTGGACTGATAACGATTACCCGGGTGCCCGAAGAATCCCCCCGGAACCTGACGCTCAACCCCAGTAATGCCTTGGTATTCGAACAACTCAAGGGGCCTTTCGAGCTGGCCCGGGAACCGGCCTGGCGGCTGGCCGACAGTGGCGAGGAGCAGCCACGCCAAGGCTCGCATCAGGCGCCGGATGAGGAGCAGGACGAGCAGGCCGGGGGGCCGGCATGAGCGCGTTGCCGCTACGACGGGTCGAGCCGTTGGCCCATGCCCAGGCCCAGGCGATTCAACGTTGGCGGCGCGCCGGTCGGGACACGGGGTTGGGTCAGGTGCCAGGGCATGACGGCTATCTGTGTTTTTGCGCCCAGGGTGACGGCGGCCACTGGCAAGGGTTGATCGCGGCCCATGACTGGCTGTATCGCGCGCTTCCACAGTTGCAATCGTTACTGAAGGTGGAAACGTCGTTGATGAACATCGTCGAGTTGTTTCGGGCGCTGCCACGTCCCTTGCTGCTGGAGGTGGAGGAGCTGCAGTACCGGGCGCTGTCCGACATCGAATGCGTCGCCCCGGCGCGATTGCCTACCTGCGAGCTGCCCTGGCTCGAAACCCCGCGGGGGCGCCTGTGGTTGCTGCAACTGCCGCCGACGCCCGTTGCCAGCGAGGGCTTGGGTGTCAATTCATGGCTGGACGAATTGCCGTTGCGCCTGGAGTTGATGCTTGGCGTCAGCCACCTGAGCCGTGCCAGCCGGATGCGCCTGGAAGAGGGCGATGTCGTGCGCATCGTCCAGCGTTCTCAGCGCTGTTGGCTGGCCGACTACTGCCTTGGCACTTTCACCTTTACCCAGGAGGGTCTACACATGCAACCGAGCGTGACCGATGCCAATGCGGATAACCCGCCAGAAACCGACGCGACGATCGACCTGGGAGCGCTCCCGGTGCGCCTGGAGTTCCTGCTCCCCAGTCATGAAACCGATCTGGCCACCTTGTCGCGCATCATCGACGGGCAACTGATCCCGTTGACCGAGGACGCGGCGCGGCACATCGAGGTGCGGGCCAACGGCAAGCCGGTGGCCCGCGGGGAGCTGGTGCAGTTGGACGGTCAGTTGGGTGTCGAATTGCTCCAGGTCTATCGGGCCAGCGCCGATGAATGATGTCTCGCTGATCGCGCTGCTGGCGTTCGCTTCGCTGCTGCCGTTTCTGGTGGCGGCGGGTACTTGCTATCTCAAGTTTTCCATTGTGTTCATCATCGTGCGCAACGCGTTGGGCCTGCAGCAGGTGCCGTCGAACATGGCGCTCAATGCGATTGCCCTGATGCTGGCGATTTTCGTCATGACACCGGTCATGAAGCAGGGCCATGACTACTACAAGCGCGAGGCGGTGGCCTTTACCGATATCGAGTCGGTGGTGAACTTCGCCGAGAACGGCCTGGGCAGTTACAAGGATTACCTGCGCAGGTACACCGACCCGGAGCTGGCGCAGTTTTTCGAGCGGGCCCAGGCGCTCCAGGATGAAACCGACACGGGCCTGGCTGCCGATGAAGAACTTGTGCCCTCGCTGTTTGCGCTGCTGCCGGCCTATGCCCTGAGTGAAATCAAGAGTGCCTTCAAGATTGGCTTCTACCTGTACTTGCCCTTCGTGATCGTCGATCTGGTGATCTCCAGCATCCTGCTGGCGCTGGGCATGATGATGATGAGTCCGGTGATCATTTCCGTGCCGATCAAACTGGTGCTGTTCGTCGCGCTGGACGGTTGGGCGCTGCTGTCGACCGGGCTGGTCAAGCAATACCTGACCTTGCTGGCCTAGGTGCACCGATGAACGATCTGGTCTATGCCGGCAACAAAACCCTGTACCTGATCCTGCTGATGGTGGCCTGGCCGATCATCGTCGCCACCGTGGTCGGCCTGGTGGTCGGGTTGATCCAGACCGTGACCCAGTTGCAGGAGCAGACATTGCCGTTCGGTTTCAAGTTGTCGGCGGTGGCGGCGTGCCTGTTCCTGCTGTCGGGCTGGTACGGCGAAACCCTGCTGGATTTCAGTCGTGAAGTCATCCGCCTGGCGTTGAGCTAGCCAATGTCGGTGGCGTTGTTTTTCGACCTGTACGCCTGGTTCGCCGCAGCGGTCCTGGGTGTGGCGCGCCTGGCACCGATTTTTTTCATGTTGCCGTTTCTCAACAGCGGCGTGCTCACCGGTGCCCCGCGTCAGGCGGTGATTGTGCTGGTGGCGCTGGGGTTCTGGCGTTATATCGGTGTGCCTACACCCGCCCTCGACAGCCTGGCGTTCCTCGGCCTGGTGCTGCGCGAGGCGAGTATCGGCGTGCTGTTGGGGATGCTGTTGGGCTGGCCGTTCTGGGTGTTGCACGCCATGGGCAACCTGATCGACAACCAGCGCGGGGCCATGCTCAGCAGCACCATGGATCCGGCCAACGGTGTCGACACCTCGGAGCTGGCGAATTTTCTCCAGTTGTTCGCGGCGGCGGTGTATCTCGCCGGTGGCGGGATGCTGTTGATGCTCGAAACCGTTGGCCACAGTTATCGCTTGTGTGCGCCGGCGAGCGGTTGCCAGCTCCATGTGCCGGCGGTGCTGGGGTTGCTGGATGCGCTGGTGAGCAAGACGCTGGTCATCAGTGCGCCGGTGGTGGCGACCTTGCTGGTCAGCGAGGCGCTGCTGGGCTTGCTCTCGCGCTATGCGCCGCAAATGAATGCCTTCTCCGTGTCGCTGACGGTCAAGAGCCTGGTGGCGTTGGTGGTGCTGATGCTGTACTTCGGCGTGCATCTGCCGGACGAAGTCTTGCGCATGGGCACGATGGCCGACGGCGTGGCGCAGGCGCTGGGCGGCGGGGAGAAGGGTGATGTCATCCAGCGCCTCGAAGACTGAAAAACCCACCGCCAAGCGCTTGCGCGATGCCGCCCGCAAAGGCCAGACGTTCAAGGCCAAGGACCTGGTCATCACCTGCCTGACCCTGTGTGGCGTCACCTACATGGTGTTCAACAGCTCGTTGATCGAGATCATGGAGGTCTACCGGCGCATCATCGCCAGCGATTTTGACGCCGACCTGCAAGCCTACTCGGTGATGCTGGTGTTGGTCGGCCTCAAGGCGTTGCTGCCGTTGTTGTTGGTCTGCGTGCTGACCAGTGCGTTACCGGCATTGCTGCAAAGCGGTTTTGCCTTGGCCAGCGAAGCCTTGAAGCTAAACCTGGGTGCGTTGAACCCGATCAATGGCTTCAAAAAACTGTTCAGCCTGCGCACGGTCAAGGACACGTTCAAGGCGCTGTTGTACCTGGGCAGTTTCGCCATGGCGCTGTGGATCGTCTGGATCACCCAGCGGCAATTGATCTTCGCCCAACTGTTCGTCCAGGCACCGGCGCTGTTCGCGATCTGGGGGCGTTTGTTGCTGGTGTTGGTGCTGGCATTTCTCGCCTGTGTCCTGCTGATCGTCGTGCTCGATGCCCTCAGCGAGTACTGGCTGTTCATGAAAGACCAGATGATGGACAAGGATTCGGTCAAGCGTGAACACAAGGAGCAGGACGGCAACCCACAGATCAAGGGGCGCCGCCGCGACCTGCACATGGAGCTGTTGTCGGAGCAGGTCAAGTCCGATGTGCGCAGCTCGCGGATGATCATCGCCAACCCCACGCACATTGCCATCGGCGTGTACTTCCGCCCGGAAATCACGCTGTTGCCGTTCATTTCCCTGATGGAAACCAACCAACGTGCCCTGGCCGTCCGGGCGTACGCCAAGGAGGTCGGTGTGCCGGTGATCAACGACATCGCCCTGGCCCGACGGATCTTCCAGACCCACCAGCGCTACAGCTTCCTCCAGGTTCAGGAGATCGAGGAGGTGCTGCGCCTGTTGATCTGGCTGGAGCAGGTCGAACAGGCCTGAGGCCGACGCTTCTTCGAGACTATTCCCTATCAACTATGCCGTACACCTGTGGCGAGGGGATTTATCCCCCGTTCGAGTGCGCAGCGCTCGCCGCTTTTTTGGGGCTGCTTCGCAGCCCAGCGGGGATAAATCCCCTCGCCACATGTCGCAGGACAGCCTTGCCAGTCCAGGGGCGAAACCCACGCGGATGAGCGCAATTTGGCAGCGTGACCTGTCGGTGTTTTGGCCCAATGCATCGGTCAGCGACGCTGACGTTTTTTCAGGAGTGTGGCTGATGAGTCGCAACAACAAACAAGACGAGCAGGTGGCCCTGGATGTCGTCGACGCGGTGCTCGGTGGCGCGGCATTGAAAGATGTGCAAGGCCTCAGTGACGAGCACATGGACAGTCTCTATGCCTTCGCCTTCCAGTTCTACGAACAGGGGCGGCTGGACGATGCCGAGAAGTTCTTTCACTTCCTGTGCATCTACGACTTCTACAACAGCCATTACTGGATGGGACTGGCGGCGGTGCACCAGCTCAAGCAAAACCACCAAAAGGCAATCGACCTGTATGCCATCGCCTTTGCCCAAGGCAGCGACGACTACCGGCCGATGCTGTACAGCGGCCAATGTCATCTGGCTCTGGGCAAGGTCGGCAAGGCCCGGTTGTGTTTCGAGTACGTGCTTGAACAGGCCGCGAAAGACGATCTGCGCGAGCAGGCCAAGGTGTATCTCGACACCCTGGCCAACATGGAACTGCATGGTTCGGAGGACTGAACATGACTGACATTGGAAACACCCGTAGCGCTCTATTCCCAGGGGGGATGAGCCGCACCGAAGCCTTTGAAAAATATGGCCCGGCTGCCAGCAAGGCCGCCAGGACCACGGATTATCAGGAAGCCGGTCGCAAAGCCTTGGCGGACCTGATGTCAGTGAAGTACGAGGGGCACGATGGCCCGTTCGCTGCCGGCACTGGCCGCCCCGTGTTGCACGCGCCGCCGCCACGGGCCGATGGCAACAAACAGGAAACCAACGGTGACCTGTTCACGCTGTTGATGGCGATGATCAGCGAACTGATCGGTGAGGTCGACGTCAACAAACTGAAAAACCGTCTGGCGATGCTGCAGAGCATGGCCAGTGCCAGGCAGCAGGGCCAGGCCAACCTCTCGGCGGAATACGCCGCCGCTGTCCAGGCGCTGGCCGATGCCGAGGGCCAGGTCGGGAACAGTCAGGAACAGCTCGACCAGCTGCACGAACGCGTCCTGCACTTCCAGGGGCTGCTGGCCGACAGCGAGGCGCGACTGGCGCGGCTCGATCCCGAATCGCCTGAGTACGTCCAGGAGCTGGCCCGCCGCGAGCGACTCCAGGGCGAGGTGGCGAGCCACACCCAGGCTCTCGACACGGCCGTGGATGCGCACTTGAAGCTGATCGAGGTCGCCAATGCCTTCGCCAGGACGCTGAGCGGGGTCGTCGCCAGAGTGGTGGTTTCCAGCGTCAGTGATCCGGCCAACAAGGAAACTGACGAGAAAGCCCTTAGCAGCAGTGCCCTGGCATTGCTCAACCGCTTGAAGATCATCGAGTTGCTCGGTGAGGCGGCGCAGAACAAGGAGGAGCTCAGCCAGGAGCTGTTCCAGGAGATGCAGGCCAGACTTCAGGAGCACATGCAGCGTGAATCGGATAAATACCTGGAACAGGTCCGCAAGGCCGAGGCCCTACAGAAAACCATGGGCTGCATTGGCAAGATCCTCGGCGCGGTATTGTCCGTCGTCGCCATCGTAGCCGGGGTCCTGACCGGCTGCGTGCCGCTGATCGTGGCAGGGGTGGTTGGCATTGCGATCATGTCTGCCGATGCGATAGTCGAGAAGGAAACCGGCAAGTCGTTCACGGCCGAAGCCATGAAACCGCTGACCGTCGTCATGCAAGAAGCCATCAAGCGGTTCTCCGAGATCTACACCCAGCTGCTGATAGATCTGGGGGTCGACGAGGAAAAGGCCAAGGAAATCGGGCACATCGGCGGCATGATCCAGGGCGTTGTCTCGACACTGGCGGCGGTCGCCCTGGTGGCCGTCGCCGGGGCGCAGGTGGCCGGGCCGGCGGCCAGCGCCGTCGCCTCGAAACTGGCTTCGGTGGCCTCCCAGGCCACTCCTGCCGCGATGCAAGCCATGAAGCAGGTGGCGACGTCGGTCGGCAACACCCTGACGCAAATGCTCACGCAACTGCGCGGGTTCATCACCAACGGCGCCGATGCAGTCAAGCTGGCGGGTTACGCCGCGAAGCTGGAAGTCGCCCAGGCCCTCACCGAATTCGGTCATGTCGCCGCGCAAGGCGCAATGCAAATCAAAAGCGGCCACCACCAGGCCCAGGCGGCCGTGCACCTGGCGGATGTGCGCGTGCGCATGGCGATCAGCGAGGAAATCAGCGCCTACCTCACTCAGGTGGTCGAGAACTACGGCCAGGCGATGCAGGAACGAACCCGCCAGATCGAACAGGTATTCGCCGATCTGCAACGCAGCCATTCCGCCAGCCTGCAAATGGCTCGGCGTATTTGAAACCCATTGGTAACAGGTATCTACGATGACCACTATTCATGCACCAACCCCCAGCGTTTTGCTTAAATCTGATTCAGTCAGTGGCGCAGGGCTGAGCGAGCTGATTACTCAGGAACAGTTTGCCAAGGGGCTTAAAAGTAAGTCCCATTTGAGCCCGGCGGTCCTCGACCAAATCACCAAAAAGCAAATCCTGCGCAACGAGAGTTTCATCGCGCCCTCAGCGCTGGAGCTGGAAAATGCAATCGATGCCTACCAGCCCACTCAATCGGATTGGGAGGACCTGGCCGTTGCTTTGACGCTGCTCAACGATGAAGTACGCAACGACCTGATATTCGACCCAGGTGCCTGGGAAAAACACGCCAATGTTTTGGTGGCCGCGATCATTGCGCTGAACGTTGCCCGCGTGACCAACGCGCAACTGCGCGGCCATTTCACCGTCATGGCTTCCGAGGCGGCCAAGGCCCAGGGCGCGGCGATTATCGAGTCCGGCCAGGCAGCGTTGTACAGCGCCATCACCGGGGCAGTCGTCTCCGGGGCCGTTGCCGGGTTCGCCATGGTCAAGACCTTGCACGGTCATAGCCTCAAGCATGCGGATATCAATCTGCACAAACGCAACGCGATGGAGGCCGGTAACCTTGAGCGCGACCTCAAGCGTGATCGCTATCGTGACGACTGGGATCCGCAAACCCAGTACAAGATCAACACGTTCGATGATTTCGGCCGCCTCAAGACGGTCGATTTCCAACCCAAGGGCTCGTCACTGACGACGGAGCAACAGGCTTGGTTCGACGCTGAAATCCTCAAGGCCCAGAAGGTCGCCCAAACCTCCGACTGGCTGAGCCAGATGGGCAGCAAAGGCATCGAAAAGAAGCTGGAGATTGGCCGCGCCCTCAGCGCCATGTCGATGAACCTGGGGCAAGTGCTGTCCAAGCTCGTTGGCTTGAGCGAGCACACCGCCCGTGAGAAGGATGTTCTGCAACAAAGCGCACAGAACAGCCAGAAAGCCCTGAGCGACGAAGTCAGCCAGAAGGACGCAGCCGAAGCGGCGTTGTTGCAAAAACTGATGGAGATTGTGATGCAGCTGTTCCAGTCCCGTGCCGACGTCATTCGTAGCCTGACGGCTTGAGAGGACCTGACCTGATGATCATTCACGGTTCCACATCCACCCACCCGCAGCCCATCGAGCTGGACACTGCGAGCCCTTCACCGACATCGCCTGAAATGCCGGCTGTCAATCCAGTCGTCGCAAACCCTGCGGCGTCTTTGGGGCGCTCGCTTAAGACCCTCGATCGTCATCTGGTGCGTGCGCTGATCTGCTCGCAGGAAATCACCCGGGCCGCCGAGCGCCTGGCAGCCGAGGGGCCGGAGAAAGGCGCCCTGGCGAGTTTCGTCAAACAGACCCACGCCAAGCGTATTCGCGCCGAAATGTGGACCCTGCAATTGCGCCAATGCTGCGCCGTGATAGCCCACACCCTGGAAACGGCGCCGCTGAATGAAACACAGCGCCAGCAACTCGATGACCAACAAAGCGAAATATTGCGCAGCCTCAAGCAGTCCATCGAGCAGAGCGCACCTCCGGAAATCGCCGAGGCCCTGGATGCCTCGATCAATTCCTCGAATGACTTCTTCGAAAAGCTCCTGGAACTGATCGACCTGATCAAGAACGGCTACCTCGCCGGCTACGAGCACATCATCTCGGCCTATTCGGACTTCTTCTCCGACTTCAACACCGAAATCACCGCGATGATGAAGGATTGGGTCGAAGGGGTTAACGACGGCAAAGAGGTCGAGTTAAGTGCGGGCCCGTTGCGCGAGGCACTGGAAAAACTGATTGCGAAATATTCCCTGCCCAACCCGGCTGCCATGCTCTTTCCGGCACCCCCCGATACCGGAGCGAGCAAGGAAGACGCGGAAAAATGGCTCAAGGCGCTGGGCCTGCCTGACAGTTGCCTTCAGCAGAATCCCAAGCCGAACGGTCCCTGGTGCGTGGTCATCGATATCGGGCCTTTGAATGTGATGCACGACGGGCTGAAGGATTATGGCGACAAGGTAAAGCTCGATACGGCCGCATTCAACGCCTGGCAAACCGGCTTCAACGCCCAGGAGGAACTTCTGAAAAACAGATTGCAGTCCTTCACGCAGAAGTATTCGAATGCCAACGCTTACCATGACAATTTCAATAAGACCTTGTCGGCGCATTTGAATCAGTATTCGGATATGTTGCGGGCGATGTTGAACTTCTAAGATCGAGCAACGGCTGCATATTCAATCTGGTATGGCGTGTACTGTTCCGCGCCTGCCAGATTTTTTTCAGAAAAGAAAAATGTCAGAAAGTCTGAGCGAAAGCATTCAGGCCGTCATCAAATCATTGGCGCTTGGTATTCCCCGTGGTGATCGGGTCATTGGCGGTTTCTCGCGGTTGGTCGAGGACCTGTTTATCGATTCCATGAGCCTGGTCGAGCTTGTCCTGGAGTTGAATAACGCGTTCGGTATCGAGCTGTCCGAAGATGAGGTGGAGGCGTGGAGGACAGTGCAGGATGTAGTCGATTCGGTGCAGAGGCATATAGGGAATAGCCCTTGATGGGATCTATACGGGGGGCAAAGCGTTTTGACTATTCATTGCCGTGTTTATTCGCCCTTTCCGATGTGGTTAAGTTTTATATCTTGATTTTATTGAGTGCCTCCTACGGTTCTCGTCGCTGTTTCCTACGTTAATAACGTTCAGTGGCCTACGGAATCCTCCTACGCATCTTCCTATAGTCAAGCAGCTCGTCATCCCGAGCCTGTCACACCCACAGGCTCGATCGCGCTTCAGTAACTTTCTATAGAGAAGTTTCAAAGTATGGACAGTGCAACTGATCAACCGCCGGTCAAGTCATTCGTTTTTGACCACTGGCTATTGCAAAGCGATGGAACGCTGATGCGAGATGGACAAGGCGTTCATGTTCCACCCAAAGAGCTGCACGTGCTGCGCCTGTTGTTGATGTCGGCGGGCACGGTGGTCAGCAAGGATTGTTTGCTGGACCGGGTCTGGCCCCGGATGGATGCGGCGGAGGAGTCTTTGACCCGTTGTATCTATGCGTTGCGCAAGTTGTTCAAGGAGAACAAGGGCTACATTGCGACGGTTTACGGCCAGGGTTATCGGTTCACCGGTTCCGTGGTCGAGCTCGACGTACCGGGCGAGGCGAGGGCGGTGGCGCCTTCGCTGGCGGTTTTGCCGTTTCGCAATCTGGACGAGATCGCGGCGCTGGATCTGCAGGATCTGATGATCCGCCAACTGACCACGGCGTTCGGCGAGGCATTGCATGTCATTCCCTCGGGGCTGATCGCGGCCTGCGGGGCTTTGGACGACGTGCGGTCGGTGGCCGGGCAGTTGTCGGCGGATTATTGCTTGAACGGTCGTTTTATCGCTGCGGGCGGCTTGCAGCACTGGTCGATCGAGTTGATTCGTGGACGCGACCAGGCCTTGCTGCACGGTCAGACGCTGGATGCCTGGGATCCGGGGGAGGCACTGGGTGCGTTGACATGCCTGGTTGCCCAGCGCGTACCGGGGCTGCGTCCTGTCGGTGATCGCTGCGGGTCCTATCCGGTGGCGGTGGCGTATCTCAATGGGTTATGCAGCGTGCAACAACACACGGTGCAAAGCCTGCGCGATGCCCAGGTGCTGTTCAGGCAGTGTTTGAAACTCGACGCCGGCTACGCGCCGCCCTGGTGCGGCCTGGCGGATGTGTGGTTGGGGCAGTTGCTGATGGGCCAAGGGGATCAGGGGCACGTCATCGAAGAGGCTCACTCGGCGGTTTCCAATGCCTTGGCGCTGGATCCGGGCAGCATCCCGGCATTGATGCGCCTGGCATTGCTCACCAGTTTGCGCGGCTGCGAGCAAGCGGCCGAGGTGCTGTTCCGTCGCTGCCTGTGGTCGGCCGATCAGGTTGACGTGCTGTATTTTCAGGCCTGGCATCACTGGTTCTGGCAACGCAACGAGCAGGCGGCGCGGATGATCGAGCAGTGCCTGCAACATGATCCGGGCTGTGTCCGGGCGCAGATCCTGCGGGTGCGCATTCATGAACAGCTGACGTGGATCAGCGAGCGGCGTCTGGCATGAAGCGGCGCGGGAACAAATGGCTATGCCTGCCGATGTGCCTTGGTCTAGGGCTTGGCATGACCCAGGCGCAGGCCTGGTGCTGGAGCGAGGCGGGGCAATTGCATGCCATCGAACCCGAGTTGCTGCAAGCGATTGCCGCAGTCGAGTCGGACATGCTGCCGGATGCCGTCCACCACAACAGCAATGGCACCCGCGATATCGGCCTGATGCAGATCAACAGTATCCACCTGCCTCGATTGAAGGCCCAGGGCATCACCGAGCAGCGTCTGTTGCAGGAGCCTTGCCTGTCGGTGGAAGTCGGTGCGCAGGTACTGGCCGGGTTCATCGCGCGCTACGGCTATAACTGGACGGCGGTCGGTGCCTACAACGCGGGCAACTCACCCCATCGCCAGGTCGCGCGATTGCGCTATGCGCGCAAGGTCTGGCGGCGCTATCGAGTGCTGACTCAAGGCCAGCCAGAGCGATCGTTGGTCGATGTGTCAGGTGGATGAGCGAACAGCCTTCCCAAAATCACTTAACAGGTGGCCCTATTGTGTCGCCAGGTTCTGTGGCCGCTTCGCGCCCCAGCGGGAGCAAGCTCCCTCGGCACAATGAGCCTGCCGCAGGGGCGTGATACTTCCTGAAAAGGTCGATACGGGAATCTGATCCCCTGCAAGGCGCAACCGGCAGATTTCGATCAGGAAGCCTGTTTTCGGGGTGCCTACCATGGCGGCTCATTCCATTGCCCTGGAGCTTGGACGGTGACAGTCCCGACGGCCACCACGCTACAGCCTTGCGTTCTGCGGATACTCAATGGTCCGCTGCAGGGCTGCGAATTCCCGCTTGGCGAAGGCCCGACCCTGTTCGTGGTCGGGCCTGTGGATTGGCTCGGGAACGGCGCGCCAGGGGCCAGCGTTCCCGAGGAAGCCATCTTCGTTCCTCTGGAGGCGGGCGGCTGCAATTTCGAGGTGCTGGCCGACCAGGCCACGGCGGACGGCTTGCCGGTGCGGCTGCTCGGCGATTCAGTCGCGGTACGCCACTGCGGGTTTCAGACCCGGGTGCAGATCGGTGCCTTGCACATTGCCTTGCGTCCCGAGGATCAAGCTTGGCGTGCCGAGTGTCTCGACCCATCCCCCTTGTCACCAACCGCTGCCACTGCGTTCATCGATGGCCGTGGTCACTGGCTGCGCTGGGCCGGCTGTGGGCTGGCATTGATGGCGTCGGTCGTAGTGGTCGGTTTCTGGACCATGCCGGGGACCGCGCCTGAAACCGATGTCCGTGCGTTGATTGGCGGCGCCAGTGCGCAGGTCCAGGTGCTGCCGGGGCGTGATCGTTCGGTCTACGTATTCGTGGCTTCCGAGCGTGATGCCGGTTGGAGCCGACAGGTGCTGGCGCGCCACGGCACCCTGGACGGCAGGGTGTTGGTGACGGACCAGGAGCGCCGCCGACTGGAGCAGGTGTTGATCGACCACGATCCGCAATTGGCCTGGCATTTCCTCGATCTCAGGGATCCAGCGTTGCCGCGCCTGCTACTCAGTGGGCAACGCAACCTGCTGACGCCCGACCGGCAGGCAAGCCTGATTGATACGTTGCGCGCGGCGGCGCCTTATGCCCGCGACGTCCTGCTGCAAGAACAGGATGACCAACTGCTGGCCGGTCTTGCACAGGCCGGTTTGCAGCGTCTTGCACTGGCCTTCAATCGGGTCGAGCACGAGGACGGCGTCACGTTCGCCGTCGAGGGCAACCTGCAGGATTCCGAACTGGCCGCCGCTCGCCAGTATGTCGACAGTTTTTACCGGCAATGGGGTGATCGCTACGTGCATTTCACTGTCGCGCTCAAGGACGACTCGCTCAAGGGCAAGTCGTTTCAAACCGGCCCCCAGGGCTACGTCAAGACGGGGTCCTCGTCCTGGCATTTTCTAAATCAGACAGAGTAGGTGACGCATGGCTGGTATCGGACTCCCCATCACATTTCCCGATGATTTTCTCGGCGAGCAGGCGCAGGCATTTGAAGACGGCGCGCAGAAGCTCAAGGAGGCCCTGGACATTGCACTGGACAAGCTCAAAACCGATGCTTCGGACCCGGGGCTACTGGCGGCTTATCAGACGGCGTTTTCGTCGTACACGGTGTTCCGCAACGCCCAGACCAACACGATCAAGGGTTTCAAGGATATCGACATGGCGATTATCCAGGCGGCTCGTTGACGCGGGTTCCTTTCGACCGGCCATTGCCTGAGGGGATGGCCCTTTTCATGAGTGCATTGTATGCCTGCCGATTTTTCTCCTGCCCTTGTCCACGGTGCGAGCCTCGTTGAACTGGACGGTCCGCAGGAAGGCCCAGTCGTTTCCCTTGAAGCGCGGTTGATCGGGGCGTTTGCCGCTTCGGCCGTGGACAGCGGGCGCGAGGTCGCGGCCATTAACCAGTTGCTGCAGCGTCCGGACATCGGCAACCCCGAGGTATTGGCCCAACTGCAGGAGCTGACAGGGCAATACAACGTGGATATCAATTTGCTCAACGTGCTGGTGCGCAAGGCGGTCGGCACCGCAGAAACCCTGTTGCGTGCGTCATGAGGCCGGTTGTCTTGCTGCTGTTGTCGTGCCTGCTGCTGTCGGGCTGTCGCCAGCCGACTCTGCTGGAAGGGCTGGACCAGCACCAGGCCAATGAAGTGCTGTCGGTCCTGCAACGCAACAACATCACGGCGGTGAAAATCGACACCGGCAAAGCCGGCTACGCGGTGAAGATCGACCCGTTGGATTTTTCCGCCGCCGTCGACCTGCTCAATCTCTATTCGCTGCCTTCCCGGCCACGCCTGCAGGTGGCCGAAATGTTCCCCAGCGACGCCTTGGTGGCTTCGCCCCGTGCGGAAAAAGCCCGGTTGTACTCGGCGTTGGAGCAGCGTATCGAACAGTCGCTGGCGATGCTCGAAGGTGTGGTTTCAGCCCGGGTCCATGTCAGTTACGACCTGGATGCAGGCGAGGGTGGGCGCAAGTCGCCGCCTGTTCATCTCGCGGCGCTAGTGGTGCATGAGCGGGATGTCGAACCGCAGTTGCTCATTACCGACATCAAGCGCTTCCTCAAGAACAGCTTTGCCGCCGTGGAATACGAGAACGTTTCGGTGGTGCTGTCCAGGCGCTCCGAGACCCAGCATGTGGCGCCGACCGCGATCGTCTCCCGGGGTGCGTCGAGTTGGCCGTGGCTGCTGGCCGCGACGGGGGGATTGCTGTTGGTTGGCGGCGGCGCCTGGGCTTATCAACAGGCCAGGGCAGGGCGGCGTGATGTCGGACATTGACCGCTTGCAAGGGATTCTCGCCGAGCCCCTGGGGTATCTGCACCCTCGGCGCCTGGTGCTGCCGGCGGGATTCGACGGGCCCCAGGCGCGCAGCGTGCTCAACCGGATCGTGCTCGAGGGTCTGCAACTGCAAGGGCCGTGGCCGTCGATTAGGTTAAGTGGCGTGGCGAAACAATGGGTTCGTCATTGGTGGCAGTTGCCCTACATCGCCTGGCTGCTGGGCGCCTATCGCTTGCGGCACGGTTTGGCTCGGGGCGCGGCGTTGGCGTGCCTGCCAATGCCGGTCCGGCGATTCGCCAGTTACAGCCTGGGCCTTCGAGGCGACCTCGCACTCCAGTGCCCCGCCGTTTCGCTGGAGCAGGTCGAAGCGGCCGGCCTCAATGCCCTGTGGAGCTGGCACGAACAGGTCCCCGCGCCGTTGTTCGAACGCCTGGCCCTGCAATTCTCCGCGCCTGTCGTGCAATTGCAGCGGCACTGGCCGCTCACGCAACCCGACCCAACCCTTTTCTTTCTGGCGGTACAGCATGCTCGACTCCATCCGCTCCCTGGCTGACCTGCCTGTGGGCGAAGACGTGCGCCTGGCTCGCGAAGACATCGTCGCCGCCCGTCGTCGCCATGCCTTGCAACTCGAAGCCCGGCGTCGGGCGCGTGAGTGCATCGAGCAGGCTCAGCGCGATGCGCAAGCGCTGCATGCCGAGGCATTCCAAAGGGGGTATGCCGAAGGCATTCTGCGCGCCACCGGGCATCTGGCCGAAGGCTTGCGGAACGGACAATCGCTGGGCCTGCAATTGCGCAACGCGCTGGCTCAGGCTGCCCGGGACCTGCTCGCCCAAGCCCTGGAGCAACCCCAGTGGCTGGATGAAATGCTCCAGCGCTGGCTTACCGCGCAACCGGGCGAGACGGGCGCGGTACTGCACCTGCTGTTGCCGCAGCATTGCCGGGAACGCGGCGATGAATGGCGCGAACGCCTGCGCCCGTTGTGGACCGGCGACCTGCTCGTGCACTACCACCCGCACAACCGCTACGTGCTGCGGCTTGGCGATCAACTGCTGGAGTTCGACGTTGAAGCCACCCGGCAACGCCTGGAGCCCCGCTTGATGGCGCGCATTGCGCAGTTGCCTGAGACGGTTCGCATCCTGGACCAAGGGGCGACCCAGGCGCTTGAAGCGTTGTGCTCAAGCTTCACCGGGCAGGCGGCCGAGGCGATGCACGACCATGAAGATTGAATCGTCGATCGCTCCAATCGCCTTTGAGCGCGGCGCGGATGCTGCGGTGCGGAGCCTGGAGTCGCGCCTGTTGGCCGCCCATCAGGGAACGAGCCAGGGCAAACGTCCGGACCCTGAGTTCGAGCATCTGTATCAGGTGCTGCTGGCGATGGAAGGGCAGGGTGAGAAGGCCATTCATGAGTTCCTCCGTGCACTGCGGGGAGCAGACGGCGAAACGGCGGCCTATCCCACCGCCCAGGCGCTGATGGCGGTCACGCTGCAGGTGCTGGTTCGGTTGAAGGAGCAGGGGTTGGAAAAGTCGCAGCTTTACCGGGAGGTCAGCGGTGCCAATGGTCTGGCGTTTGCGGTGGACCTGTTTGTTAAAGGGTTTATGCGGGATGTGTTTCAGCCTATGGGGGATGAGGCTTGGGAGAAGAGTGAGTGGTGAGTAACGCTCGGCAAATTTGGCTGTTGATCAAACTACAAGGAGAAATTGACCATGCAAATTACAGGAGGGGCCGGCATACCCGCTGCGGCTCGGAACGACGTTGTTTCGGTTTCAAATACCTCAGCAGGGCCTCTAGAGAAGCTTGATCCCGCGATGTTGAACGTTACGGGATTTCAACCGAGCGAGTTGGGATCACCCAGGCAAGTCAAAGCGGCCTTTGAGCTTTTAAGTCGCGCAACGGAGCCTTTCTTTCAGGAGTGCAATGAGAATCTGGGACAGCTGGATGTAGATGCGAAAAAACGAATTGAGCATTTTATTGAATCGGGTGAAATGCCCGCTGATCCTGAAAACAGCGGAATTTTTAATTTAATCGGCGAAGGGGGCACTACTGGCGCCGAAAGCCGTGTAGATCGCTTGAAGGAAGTACTTGAGGCTGGCATGGAACTGCTCGAAGCCGCCAAGGGGCCAGGGCTCAATCTGCTGAATGTCGCTGGGCACACGGGCTTGATCATTGCGCTGGCCACTTGTTTGCGGCAGTACGTTGGCTATCACGTCGAACACGCTCTGCGCGAAGGTGATACACCTGAGGCCACGCGGGCATGGGCGACCGTTGCGCTGGCAATGATGGGGCCGGCATTGACGCTGATGGGGGCTGTCCGCAGGGAGATGGCAGGGGAGGCGACCTGGAAGTCTCGGTTGGGGAATTTGTGCATAGCGTCTGCTGCGCTGGGAGGCTCGGTCGCGGCCGTTCTCACGGGAGCGGCGTCAAAGCTTTTCCCAACATTGACCGGTGGAGTCGTCTACATCATGGCTCGGGCGGTGGCTCAATCCTTCTTTCCTTTGAAAGACAACGCAGGTCCCGCGAACGCAGCGTCAACTGCGGTGACGGCAGCGGCTTATGGCGCAGGTCAATTTGCTTTGGCGGAGCTGGGAAAGGTCATGCCACTGAGTGGGCCTGCCAGGGCAGCCGGGGAGCTTGGTCACGATTTCGGGGCGGACGCTATTCAAGCCGGGCTGAACGCGCTCGGAATGGTAGCCGATGTGGCTACTTTGATTGTCTGCAAAAGTTGGCATGTGCTATCACCCCAGCGAGGGCTGGATTCGGTCTTTTCTGATCCTGAGTCTTTACGACAAGTGGACTTGGAGGTGCGCGCTGGTGTTCAGTGGCCCACCAGGACGCAATTGGCCGATGCATTCGTGAATGTTGCGGGGGTACGTCTATCGTTTGGGCATACTCTCACCCTGTTCCTAGGTGCGATAGCGGCCATATTGAGTGAATCCCAGTTCGGAGACGATACCCAGGGCCGTATGCTCAATGGCTGTTTCGCCATAATGATGACGGTTCTTTATTTTCCACTCATCTTTGCCAACCTGAAACAAACCGGCAATACCTATACTCTGCAGGAAACGACCACGTCTTGATTCAACCCGGGAGCAGCCGCCATCGGCTGCTCGCTCCCATCCCTTCACCCCGGCTATAATCCGCGCCTCATTTCGTCGATCGAGTCAAACCCACCCATGTACACCCTGGCCCGTCAGCTGTTGTTCAAACTTTCCCCGGAAACCTCCCACGATCTGTCCCTGGACCTGATCGGCGCGGGCGGACGTTTGGGCCTCAACGGTTTGCTGTGCAAGGCGCCGGCGAAGTTGCCGGTGACGGTCATGGGCCTGGCGTTTCCCAACCCGGTCGGGTTGGCGGCGGGCCTGGACAAGAATGGCGCGGCCATCGACGGCTTCGCCCAGTTGGGTTTCGGTTTCGTCGAAATCGGCACCGTTACCCCACGACCACAGCCGGGCAACCCCAAGCCCCGGATCTTCCGCCTGCCGCAAGCCGAGGCGATCATCAATCGCATGGGGTTCAACAACCTGGGTGTCGACCATCTGCTGGCTCGCGTCGCAGCGGCCAAGTACCAAGGCGTGCTGGGCATCAACATCGGCAAGAACTTCGACACGCCAGTGGAGCGGGCCGTCGACGACTACCTGATCTGCCTGGACAAGGTCTATGCCCACGCCAGCTACGTGACCGTCAACGTCAGCTCCCCCAACACCCCGGGGCTGCGCAGCCTGCAATTCGGTGATTCCCTCAAGCAATTGCTGGCCGACCTGGCCCGGCGTCGCGCGGAACTGGCATTGACCCACGGCCGGCATGTGCCACTGGCGATCAAGATCGCCCCGGACATGACCGACGAGGAGACCACCCAGGTGGCCCAGGCCCTGATCGAGACCGGCATGGACGCGGTGATCGCCACCAACACGACCCTGGGGCGCGAAGGTGTCGAGGGGCTGGAGCACGGTGACGAGGCGGGTGGTTTGTCTGGCGCGCCAGTGCGTGACAAGAGCACCCATACCGTGAAGGTGCTGGCCGCTGAATTGGCGGGGCGCTTGCCGATCATCGCGGCGGGCGGGATTACCGAAGGCAAGCATGCCGCCGAGAAGATCACCGCCGGGGCGAGCCTGGTGCAGATCTATTCGGGGTTCATCTATAAAGGGCCGGCGTTGATCCGTGAGTCGGTGGATGCCATTGCGGCGTTGGGTTGACTTAAGGCTGGGTGGACCCTTGTGGCGAGGGAGCTTGCTCCCGTTGGACTCTGTAGGAGCTGGCGCAGCCTGCGATCTTTTGATCTTGATCGTTCGCTCTCGACTCAATTGTCTGGAGCAAGATCGCAGCCTCGTTGCACTCGTCAGCTCCTACAGGGCACAGCCCAGCGGGAGCAAGCTCCCTCGCCACAAAGGTGTTCGCAGCTCAGGCAATGACATAAACCCCAAGCATTAAAAAGGGCTCCTCGAAGGAGCCCCCTGGGCCGTAGCCCGCCGTCCGGATGGGACGTGCGTGGTTAAATCGATATGGGTGTCAAATTGTCGAGTTCTTGAGTATTAAGCCCTGTGTCAGCCGACGGCGTGAAGTTCGTTGAGTCTGTGGATACCCGCAGTGCCGGTCATACCGTCCCAGTTGTCGCCGCGTCCTTCTCGCCAGCCATTGATCCAGGCTTGACGTACCGACGGTAGAGTAAAGGGGCAAAGCTCACGGGATTTACCACCAACGCCATATTGGTAACCACGTAAAAATGCTCTTTCCAACGGATCACGCTTAAGTCTTCTCATAGGGTGTTTCCCTCACTTGTTGACTGTTACTTAGCGTCGACCTCTATCGAGGCCGGGGCAGAATCATTCTGCCGTTGGTGGCTCGTTGCCGGCGTGACGAGCCGAGGTTGTTGACGCCGTTGCGACGTCAACCTGTGTTGAGTTCTAACCAAAGCGTCACAGGGATGGAATGATCGTTTTGTCATAAGCACGTAACAATAAAGATGTTAGGGCGATAAGTAACTTCATGTTCGTTGACCGCTTTTGAGCAAGACCCCTGTATGATCGGCCCTGCGCCAAAGGGGACTGGTTTCCCTTGAATGAGAATGTCCTCCCGTTGCACTCGGGTACTATTCGACGAAAGGGGCGAGTTTTCACAATTTGTTGCACAGAATTTTTTACCTGCCTTCGCATCAAAGCTCTTTTAACCTGAGCGGCGAGGGCGGCACGGCACACATTCGTGCCACGCGGGTGCTCTTGAGAAAAGCACCTGACTGAACCCGGCCCGGCAATGCGTTGCCCGGCCCACTTAGCCAAAGGCTCTGGAATCCCATGTCCGATCGTTTCGAACTCTTCCTCACCTGCCCCAAGGGCCTCGAAGGCCTGCTGATCGAGGAAGCCGTCGGGCTTGGCCTTGAAGAGGCGCGCGAGCACACCTCGGCCGTGCGCGGCATGGCCGATATGGAAACGGCCTATCGCCTGTGCCTGTGGTCGCGCCTGGCCAACCGCGTGCTGCTGGTGCTCAAGCGCTTCCCGATGAAGGACGCCGAAGACCTGTACCACGGTGTGCTGGATGTCGACTGGCAAGACCATATGCTGGCCGATGGCACCCTGGCGGTGGAGTTCAGCGGCCATGGCTCGGGCATCGACAACACTCACTTCGGCGCCTTGAAGGTCAAGGACGCCATCGTCGACAAGCTGCGCACCCCGACGGGCGAGCGGCCGTCCATCGACAAGCTCAACCCGGACCTGCGCATCCACCTGCGCCTGGACCGCGGTGAAGCGATCCTCTCCCTCGACCTTTCCGGCCACAGCCTGCACCAGCGCGGTTATCGCCTGCAGCAAGGCGCAGCGCCGCTGAAGGAAAACCTCGCCGCCGCGATCCTGATCCGCGCCGGCTGGCCGCGCATTGCCGCTGAGGGCGGCGCGCTGGCCGACCCGATGTGCGGTGTCGGCACGTTCCTGGTGGAAGCAGGCATGATCGCCGCCGACATGGCGCCGAACCTGCGTCGCCAGCAGTGGGGCTTCACCGCCTGGCTGGGCCATGTGCCGGCGTTGTGGAAGAAACTCCACGAAGAGGCTACCGCCCGCGCCGCCGCCGGGCTGGCCAAGCCGCCGCTGTGGATTCGCGGCTACGAAGCCGACCCACGGCTGATCCAGCCGGGCCGCAACAACGTCGAGCGTGCGGGCCTGAGCGAGTGGATCAAGATCTACCAGGGCGAAGTCGCCACCTTCGAGCCGCGTCCGGACCAGAACCAGAAAGGCCTGGTGATCTGCAACCCGCCGTACGGCGAGCGTCTGGGCGACGAAGCCAGCCTGCTTTACCTCTACCAGAACCTCGGCGAGCGTCTGCGCCAGGCCTGCCTGAACTGGGAGGCGGCGGTGTTCACCGGCGCGCCAGACCTGGGCAAGCGCATGGGCATTCGCAGCCACAAGCAGTATTCGTTCTGGAACGGCGCCTTGCCGTGCAAGCTGCTGTTGATCAAGGTCCTGCCGGATCAGTTCGTCACCGGCGAGCGTCGCACCCCGGAGCAACGCCAGGCCGAGCGCGAACAGGCCGCCTACGATCAGGCCCCTGAAGTACCGCAAGAGCGCCAGTACAACAAGAACGGCAACCCGATCAAACCGGCTCCGGCACCGGCCCCGGTGGTCGAGCAGGCGCGGTTGAGCGAAGGCGGGCAGATGTTCGCCAATCGCCTGCAAAAGAACCTCAAGTTGCTGAGTAAATGGGCCAAGCGTGAAGGTGTGGACTGCTACCGGGTCTACGATGCCGACATGCCGGAGTATTCCATGGCCATCGACCTGTACCACGACTGGGTTCACGTCCAGGAGTACGTCGCGCCCAAGTCCATCGACCCGGAAAAGGCCTCGGCCCGCTTGTTCGACGCCCTGGCGGCCATTCCCCAGGCACTGAACGTCGACAAGAACCGTGTGGTGATCAAGCGCCGCGAGCGTCAGAGCGGCACCAAGCAGTACGAGCGCCAGAGCGCCCAGGGCAAGTTCACCGAGGTCAACGAAGGCGGCGTGAAGCTGCTGGTCAACCTCACCGACTACCTGGACACCGGGCTGTTTCTGGATCATCGGCCGATGCGCCTGCGGATCCAGAAAGAGGCGGCCGGCAAGCGCTTCCTCAACCTGTTCTGCTACACCGCGACCGCCAGCGTCCACGCTGCCAAGGGTGGCGCTCGGAGCACCACCAGTGTCGACCTGTCGAAAACCTACCTGGACTGGGCGCGGCGCAACCTGTCGCTCAATGGTTTTTCCGACAAGAACCGCCTGGAACAGGGCGACGTGATGGCCTGGCTGGAAGCCAGTCGTGACGAGTACGACCTGATCTTCATCGACCCGCCGACCTTCTCCAACTCCAAGCGCATGGAAGGCGTGTTCGATGTGCAGCGCGACCACGTCCAGTTGCTGGACCTGGCCATGGCACGCCTGGCCCCGGGCGGTGTGCTGTATTTCTCCAACAACTTCCGCAAGTTCCAGCTCGAGGACAATCTCGGCGAGCGCTACGCGGTGGAGGAGATCACCGCCAAGACCATTGATCCGGATTTTGCCCGCAACGGCAAGATCCACCGTGCCTGGAAGATCATGGCCCGTTGATCGAAGGCTGATTGGATCCATGAAGCCTTGTAATTCAAGGCTTCCAGCCGCATTTTGGGGCTGGTCAAAGTAATGGCTAATAGCTATAACTTAGGCAGTGTCCAGGGCTGTGCCTATGCCTGGCTCCATTCTGAGTTGTGTTTATGGCATTGCATCAGGTGCGCCCCAGGATCCTGGGCTTTATCAGCGAAGATGTGTCGGCCTGGCTGGTGGCTTTGCTGGTGCTGCTGGCCGGCATTTTCCTGACCGGCTTGCTGAGCTGGGCGATGACGAACCTGTTCAATCAGCAACTGCGCCAGCGCTTCGAGTTGCAAGCCGAGGAGCGCTTCAGCCGCATCGAAGAACGCTTCCAGGACGAGGAACAACGTCTCGATGGTTTGCGGCGGTTCTTTGCCAATTCGGTAGAGGTTTCCAACGCGGAGTTTCACGGCTACGTCGAACCGCTGTTGCGGCGCACCCTGGCCTTCGCCTGGGCGCCCCGGGTCTCTCGGGACCTGCGACAATCCTTCGAACAAGAGACGCGAGGCCAGGGAGACGACACCTTTGCTATCCGCGAGGCCGACGAGAGCGGCGGCCTGCGGCGTGCCGCCGAGCGGGACGAGTACGTGCCGGTGCTGTACCTCCAGAGCCTGCCGCTCTCGATGTCCCCCCTGGGGTTCGATCTGCTTTCCCATCCATTGCGTCGGGCCGCGCTCGAGCGAGCGCGTTTGCTTGGCACCGTGGTGGTCTCGCAGCCGTTGGACCTGATGGGGGTCGGACCGGACTTCGCCCGTGGCGTGCTGCTGGTGGCGCCGGTCACCCGAGCGTCGGCCAAGGAACCGTTCGGTTACGTGGTGGCGGGTATCGACATGCGCCAGCTGGTGGGCGATGGCTTGCCGACCGCAGGTCATGACAACCTTTCGATGCGTGTTCTGGACCCGTCCACGGACGACCCGGGGGATGTGCTGTTCGATTCCCTCGACGCGCCGGGTGACGGTGGTTTGTCGTCGATCCGCCTGTTACGCCTGGCCGATCGCGACTACCGGGTGGAGTTGCGGCCCAGCCGGGTGTTCCTGTCGACCAATCGTTCTTCGGTCACCGGCACGGTGGTACTCGGCGGCTTGCTCAGCCTGCTGCTCAGTGCCTTGCTCTATGTGCTGGTCAGCCAGCGGCAGCGGGCCTTGAAGCTGGTCGAGCAACGTACCCGTGAACTGCGCGCCCGGGAGCAGGAGCTGCGCGGTACTCATGGCCAATTGCGCGGCGTGCTGGATGCCGCGACCCAGGTCGCGATCATCGCCACTGACCTGCGCGGAGTCATCACCACCTTCAACGTCGGCGCCGAACAGATGCTCGGCTACCCGAGTTGCGAGGTGCTGCAAAGCATGACCCTGGAGAGCCTGCATGTGCCGCGAGAACTCCAGGCCCGGGCCGCCCAGCTCGGCGCACGTTTTGGCAAACCGATTCCCACCTGCCATGCGATGCTGCTCGAGGGCGGTGAGCAGGGTGGGCAGCAGGCGCGGGAATGGACCCTGGTACGCCGCGATGGCAGCCACCTGACCGTGAACATGCTCGCCACCCCCATGCTCGATGAGCAGGGGCTGTGGGTCGGGCACCTGGCAATCTGCATCGACGTCACCGAACGCAAGCGCGTCCACGAAGCACTGGCGGCCCGTGACCTGTTGTTGAAAAAGCTCAGCGCTCATGTGCCCGGGGGGATCTACCAGTTCAAAATGGACTTCAATGGTCGCTTCAGCGTGATCTATGCCAGCGACGGCATCCGCGACATCTATGAGTTGGAACCCGATGTATTGGTGCAGAACGCCGAGGCGATTTTCTCGCGTATCCACCCTTTGGACAGTACGCGCGTCCGCGCTTCGATCGGTGCTTCGGCCCACACCTTGAGCCCGTGGCGTGAGGAGTACCGGGTGCAATTGCCTTTGCGCGGCCTGCGTTGGGTGCGTGGCGAGGCCACGCCCGAGGAGTTGCCTGGCGGGGGCGTGTTGTGGCACGGCTATATCTCGGATATTTCCGACCTCAAGCGCGTGGAAGAAGAACTGCGGGCGTTGTCCGTGACCGACGCCCTGACCGGCATTCGCAATCGCCGCTATTTCCAGGAGCGCCTGACCTCGGAGATGGCCCGGGTCGAGCGCGGTTCCGGTGGGTTGGCGGTCATCATGCTCGACATCGATCATTTCAAGCGCATCAATGACCAACACGGCCATGCGGTGGGCGACCGGGTATTGCAGGCGGTCTGCCAGCGCATCGCCCAACGGTTGCGCCGCACCGATGTGTTCTGCCGGTTGGGTGGGGAAGAATTCGTGGTGCTGTGCCCGGACACTGACAGCGACAGCGCCTATTCCCTGGCCCTGGAACTGTGGGAAGGCTTGCGGGCTGCGCCCATCGAGGAGGTGGGGTTGGTCACCGCCAGTTTCGGCATCGCCACCTGGCGCGCCGGGGAGGGCGCCGATGCGTTGCTGCTCAGGGCCGACTCGGGTGTGTACGCGGCCAAGCAGGCCGGGCGGGATCGGGTCGAGACGCAGCTGGGTTAGCTATTTTGGCTGGGCCCATGGGGTCAAAGTGGGCGCAGAATTTGTGTATGACGCAAATCCCCTGTGGGAGCGAGCTTGCTCGCGATAGCGCCAGGCCAGTCACATCCCTATCTGGCCGACCGAATCGCGAGCAAGCTCGCTCCCACATTGGGTTTTGCGCCGGGTCAGAGCACCGAAGCCGTCTGCGGCAGTTTCGGCTGGCGGTACAGGTCCAGCAGCACTTGGTCCAGCACCGATGAAGCGCCCCATGGCTTCGGATCGTTGAGGATCGCGACCACCGCCCAGGTGTTGCCATTGATGTCGCGGCTATAGCCGGCGATGGCGCGGACGGTGTTCAGGGTGCCGGTCTTGACGTGGGCCTCGCCCGCCATGGCAGTGGTCTTCAGGCGTTTGCGCATGGTGCCGTCGGTGCCGGCAATCGGCATCGAGCTGATGAACTCCGCCGAATACGGGCTGCGCCAGGCGGCTTGCAGCATCGCCGCCATTTCCCGGGCGCTGACCCGTTCGGCGCGGGACAGGCCGGAGCCGTTCTCCATCACCAGGTGCGGCGCAGTGATGCCTTTCTTGGCCAGCCACTGGCGCACCACCCGTTGCGCCGCCTTGGCGTCATCACCATCGGCTTCGTTACGGAACTGCGCGCCGAGGCTCAGGAACAGTTGCTGGGCCATGGTGTTGTTACTGTATTTGTTGATGTCGCGGATGATCTCCGCCAGGTCCGGGGAGAACGCCCGGGCCAGCAACTTGGCGTTGCCCGGAGTCGCGGCCAGGCGGTCCTTGCCCTGGATGCTGCCGCCCAGTTCCTTCCAGATCGCCCGCACCGCGCCAGCGGTGTAGGTGGCATGGTCCAGCAGCGACAGGTAGGTCTGGGAGCTGCAACCGTCACCGAGCTGGCCCCCGACGGTCACCGTCACGCTGCCGTCCGCCTGTGGCACCGGGTTGTAGCGCACGCCGCCGGCGCATTGCTTGGAATTGACCGCCTTGACCTGGTTTTCGATGCGAATGCTGGCGATCGGCGGTTCCACCGACACCAGCACCCGGCCGCCGTCATTGCGGGCGACGAAGCGCAGGGCTTTGAGGTTGACCAGCAGCGAGTCGGGCTTGACCAGGAACGGCTTGTTTTCGTCGTTGCCGTCGTCGTTGAACTCGGGCAGTTGCGGCTGGATGAAGAAACTGCGGTCCAGGACCAGGTCGCCAGTGATCTGCTGCACGCCGTTGGCCCGCAGGTCGCGCATCAGCAGCCAGAGTTTTTCCATGTTCAGCTTGGGATCGCCGCCGCCCTTGAGGTACAGGTTGCCGTTGAGAATCCCGCCGCTGAGGGTGCCGTCGGTGTAGAACTCGGTTTTCCACTGGTGATTGGGGCCGAGCATTTCCAGGGCCGCGTAGGTGGTCACCAGTTTCATGGTGGACGCGGGGTTGACCGAAACGTCGGCGTTGTACAGCGTCGGAGTGCCGGGGCCATTGAGCGGCACCATCACCAGGGACAGGGCGTCATCCTGCAGTTTGCTGGCCTTGAGGGCCTTTTGCACATTGGGCGACAGGGCAGTGTTGATCGTGGCGGCGTGGGCGGTGACAGGGAGGGCCAGGGGAAGAAGAAGGCTGGCCAGAAGCAGTGGACGCAAAGATTTGATCATTTGAAATAGAACCCTACGGGCGAGGGGGAAAAAACGAGGACATGAAAATGAACGTCCTCAACGGTCATGAAAGTGTCGGCATTATGCCCCAAGCCGCGACGGCTTGGGCCGTGCCTGAGCCCTTCGGCTGCTATTTTTTACCGACGGTAGGCCGATACGCCCGATCAGTCGGGCAATCGACGCATCAAACTGGTAAAGTGCCGGCCGTTATTACTTATGAGGATTGTTCCAATGGCGACTAACCGTTCCCAGCGTCTGCGCAAAAAACTGTGCGTGGATGAATTTCAAGAGCTGGGTTTCGAACTGAACCTGGATTTCAAAGAAGATCTGGCCGATGAGGCTATTGACGCTTTCCTCGACGCTTTCCTGAAAGAAGCCATGGAAGCCAACGGCCTGGGTTACGTCGGCGGCGACGACTTCGGTCTGGTTTGCCTGCAGAAGCGTGGCTCGGTCACCGAAGCGCAGCGCGCTGCCGTCGAAGCCTGGCTCAAGGCCCGTCCTGAGCTGACCAGCGTGGAAGTCAGCCCGCTGATGGACGTCTGGTACCCGGAAAAGCCGATCAATCCGGTCGCTTGATGGTTCGATGATGTTCCGAAACCGGCTGCCCGCCTGGGGGCCGGTTTTTTTGTGCCTGTCAGTTGGATATTGAGTGACCTTCAGGCCGCCTTCGCGAGCAGGCTCGCTCCCACAAGGGGAGCATCAACGCCCCAAATCCCCTGTGGGAGCGAGCTTGCTCGCGATGCTTTCAAGCGCTGCGCCAGTTCAGAATCACCAGGGTCAACACCCCCGCCACAATCCCCCAGAACGCCGAACCGATGGAGAACAGCGTCAGCCCCGACGCCGTGACCATGAAGGTGATCAGCGCCGCTTCCCGTTCCTTCACTTCGCTCATGGCGATGCTCAAGCCATTGATGATCGAGCCGAACAGTGCCAAGGCCGCGATGGACAGCACCAGTTCCTTGGGCAGTGCCGCGAACAACGCGGCCAGCGTCGCGCCGAACACCCCGGCAATCCCGTAGAAAATCCCGCACCAGATCGCTGCCGTGTAGCGCTTGTTGCGATCTTCATGGGCCTGGGGCCCGGTGCAGATGGCTGCGCTGATGGCGGCCAGGTTGATGCCATGGGAGCCGAACGGCGCCAGCAGCAGCGAGGCAATGCCGGTGCTGGTGATCAGTGGCGAGGCCGGTACGTTGTAGCCGTCGGCCCGCAGTACGGCGATGCCGGGCATGTTCTGCGAGGTCATCGCCACCACGAACAACGGAATGCCGATGCTGATGGTGGCCGCCAGGGAGAAGTGCGGCGTGGTCCAGACCGGCGTCGCGACTTCCAGGGCGAAGCCGCTGAAGTCCAGCAGCCCCAGCAGCCCGGACAGCGCCGTGCCGATCAACAATGCTGCCAATACCGCGTAGCGAGGGGACAGGCGCTTGACGATCAGGTAAGTGAAAAACATCCCCAGCACCAGGCCGGTGCGATGCTGGGTGGCGACGAAGATCTCGCTGCCGATCTTGAACAGGATGCCCGCCAGCAACGCCGCCGCCAGTGAGGCCGGAATGCGCTTGACCAGGCGCTCGAAACTGCCGGTCAGGCCACAGATCGTCACCAGGACCGCGCAGGTCATATAGGCGCCGATGGCCTCGCCGTAACTCACACCGCCCAGGCTGGTGATCAGCAGCGCCGCGCCGGGTGTCGACCAGGCGATAGTGATCGGCGTGCGATAACGCAGCGACAACCCGATGGAGCACACGGCCATGCCAATGGAAATCGCCCAGATCCACGAGGAAATCTGCCCGCTGGTCAGCCCGGCCGCCTGTCCGGCCTGGAACATCAGCACCAGGGAACTGGTGTAGCCGGTCATCATCGCGATGAACCCGGCGACGATGGCCGAAGGCGAGGTATCGGCCAGTGGGCGAAGTGGCGTGGTCGTGACTTCGGTCATGGTGGGTGATGTTCCTTGTTATAGATTATGCGTGTGGGAGCAAGGCCTGTGGGAGCAAAGCTTGCTCGCGATGCAGACGATTTGGTCTGTCAAAGGACCGCGTTGTCGTTCATCGCGGGCAAGCCTTGCTCCCACAAGTCTTGCTCCCACAGGTGTCACAGAATGGTGGGTTTAAGCCTAAACTCAACCCAACTGCCGATTGCAATACAGCTATGCCCGCAAACAGTCGTACAGTCGTGTTGCCATCAGAGGTTGTGTACAATCGAGCTGTTTTTTACGCGATACTTGCCAGCGACCCGCTGTGCCGTATTACAGTCACGGTCAATTCGCCGCAGTTCTCCCGACTCGAGTGCCCATGAACGAACAGTTGCAGCCCCTCAAGAAACAACCGCGAGCTGGTAAAGCCGGCCGCAGCGGAACCCAGGACGATATTGTCTATGCACATATCTTCGAGGCCATCCTCGAACAACGCCTGGCGCCCGGTACCAAGTTGAGCGAAGAGGCGCTGGGGGAAATTTTCGGGGTCAGCCGCACGATCATCCGCCGGGCATTGTCACGCCTGGCCCACGAAGGCGTGGTGTTGCTGCGGCCCAATCGCGGTGCCGTAGTGGCGAGCCCCAGTGTCGAGGAGGCCCGCCAGGTGTTCATGGCGCGGCGCCTGGTGGAGCGGGCGATCACCGAACTGGCGGTGCAGCATGCCACGGCCGAACAGCTGGCTGAGCTGCGGCAGATGGTCAGCGATGAGCGCGACAGTTTTTCCCGTGGCGACCGCGGTGCCGGCATCCGTTTGTCGGGCGAGTTCCACCTCAAGCTGGCCGAAGCGGCGAAGAACGCCCCGCTGATCAGTTTCCAGCGCAGCCTCGTGTCCCAGACGTCGCTGATCATCGCCCAGTACGAAAGCGGCAACCGCTCCCACTGTTCCTACGACGAACACACCCAGTTGATCGACGCCATCGAGGCGCGCGATGCGACGTTGGCGGTGGACCTGATGATGCATCACATGGACCACATCGACAGCAAACTCAACCTCGACGAAGAAAGCGCGTCGGATGACTTGCACGCGGTGTTCTCGCATTTGTTGCAGAGCAAGAAACCGGGGCGGTCGACGGCCAAGCTCTGAGGGTTGAATCAGTCATACCGTCAATCGCGAGCAAGCTCGCTCCCACAGTGGATTTGTGTCGTTCACATAACCCTGTGGGAGCGAGCTTGCTCGCGATAGCGATCCAACAGGCGCTGAAACTTTAGCGCTGATGCACCAATTTACCGGCCGCATACGTCTGCGCCACCGTCCGGTCATCCCCCAGCGTCATCAACACGAACAACCGCTCGGCAATGTCCTTGGCCTGCTTGAGGCGATAGCTCAGCAGCGGTGTGGCGTTGTAGTCCAAAACCAGGAAGTCCGCGTCCGTCCCCGGCTGCAACGTGCCGATCTTGTCCTCCAGGCGCAGGGCCCGGGCGCCGCCGAGGGTGGCCAAGTACAGCGACTTGAACGGGCTCAGCCGCGCCCCTTGTAACTGCATCACCTTGTAGGCTTCGTTCAGGGTGTGCAACAGCGAAAAACTGGTGCCGCCACCGACGTCCGTGCCCAACCCTACGTTCACCTTGTGCTTCTCGGCCATCGGCAGGTTGAACAGGCCGCTGCCGAGGAAAAAGTTCGAGGTCGGGCAGAAGGCGATGGCCGAACCGGTCTCGGCCAGGCGCGCGCATTCGTCGTCGCACAGGTGCACGCCGTGGGCGAACACCGAGCGCTCGCCGAGCAATTGGTAATGATCGTAGACGTCCAGGTAACCCTTGCGCTCCGGGAACAGTTCCTTGACCCACTGCACTTCCTGCAGGTTCTCGCTGATGTGAGTCTGCATGTACAAGTCGGGGTATTCCCCCAGCAACTGACCGGCCAGGGCCAGTTGTTCCGGGGTGCTGGTGGGCGCGAAGCGTGGGGTCACGGCGTAGTGCAGCCGGCCCTTGCCGTGCCAGCGCTCGATCAGCGCCTTGCTCTGGGTGTAACTGGATTCGGCGGTGTCGGTCAGGTAGTCCGGGGCGTTGCGGTCCATCATCACCTTGCCGGCGATCATCCGCAGGTCGAGCTTCTGGGCCACTTCGAAAAACGCATTCACCGACTGCGGATGTACGCTGCCGAACACCAGCGCGGTGGTGGTGCCGTTGCGTAGCAATTCCTTGACGAAAATGTCCGCCACCGCATCGGCGTGGGCCTTGTCGGCGAACTGGCTTTCGCAAGGGAAGGTGTAGGTGTTGAGCCAGTCCAACAGTTGCTCGCCATAGGCGCCGACCATGCCGGTTTGCGGCAGGTGGATGTGGGTGTCGATCAACCCTGGCGTGATCAGCGCGTCCGGGTAATGGGCGATTTCGATATCCGCCGCCAGGGTCGGCAGCAGGTCATGGGCGTGGCCGACGGCACTGATCTGGCCGTTCTCCACCACCAGCAAACCGTCTTCGAAGTATTCGTAGGACGCTTCGATACCCACTTCGGCCGGGTCGGCGAGGCTGTGGAGCAGGGCGGCGCGGTAGGCTTTGCGTGTCAGGGGCATGGGGATTCTCAACGAGTGTTCAACGGTTCGCCTGGCTGCGGCGCGAGGCCGGCAGCAGCTTGGCAATCGGTTCGGCGCGCACGGTGTGCTGGCCGAAATCGGCGTTATAGGTGGCGATGATTTCGCCAGCGATGGAGATGGCGATTTCCACAGGCAACTTGCCTTTGACTTCGCCGATGCCCATCGGGCAACGCATGCGTTGCAAGGTGGCGCTGTCGAAACCACGATCGCGCAGGCGATGTTCGAACTTGACCCGTTTGGTCTTCGAGCCGATCAGGCCGAAGTAGGCAAAGTCGTTGCGCTTGAGGATCGCGGCGCTCAGTTCCAGGTCGAGCTGATGGTTGTGGGTCATGACGATGCAGTAGCTGCCGGCGGGCAATTCGTCGACTTCATCCAGTGGCTCTTCGGTGACGATCTTGTGCACGCCGTGGGGCAAGTGTTCGGGGAATTCCGCTGCCCGCGAATCGATCCAGCGCACCTTGCAGGGCAGGCTCGCCAGCAGTGGCACCAGGGCGCGGCCGACATGGCCGGCACCGAACACGGCGATCTGCGCCTGGACCTGGCCCATGGGTTCGAACAGCAACACGGTGACGCCGCCGCAGCACTGGCCCAGGCTCGCACCGAGGCTGAAGCGCTCCAGATGGCTATTCCGCTGGCCGCTGGCGAGCATGTTCCGGGCGATTTCCATGGCCTTGTATTCCAGGTGGCCGCCACCGATGGTGTCGAACGTCTGGCTGGCGCTGATGACCATCTTCGAACCGGCGTTGCGCGGGGTGGAGCCGAGTTCTTCGATGATCGTCACCAGCACACAGGGTTCGCCGCGGGTTTGCAGGTCGGCGAGGGCGCTGATCCAGTTGTACATATTCCACCTCGACATCTGTTTTGTCTGTTCCGGCCTCATCGCGAGCAAGCTCGCTCCCACATGGGGTTGGTGTTCACAAATACCCCGTGGGAGCGAGCTTGCTCGCGATCGGCCGCGCCACGGTCTAGAGCGAAGCCACTTCGACTTCAGCTTCCTCAGCCTTGACCGCCTTCAACCCTCGCATCTGCTCACACCCCCACAACACCCGCTCCGGCGTGGCCGGGGCGTCGATGTTCGGTTGATGCCGGTAATCCCCCAGGCTCGCCACGGCGTCCTTGATGGCGCACCACGCGGCGATACCGAGCATGAACGGCGGTTCGCCCACGGCCTTGGAGTGAAACACCGTGTCTTCAGGGTTCTTGCGGTTTTCCACCAGCTTGACCCGCAGGTCCAGTGGCATGTCGGCCACGGCGGGGATCTTGTAGCTGGCCGGGCCATTGGTCATCAGCTTGCCCTTGTCGTTCCACACCAGCTCTTCCATGGTCAGCCAGCCCATGCCCTGGATGAAACCACCCTCGACCTGGCCGATGTCGATGGCCGGGTTCAGCGAGGCGCCGACGTCGTGGAGGATGTCGGTGCGCAGCATCTTGTACTCGCCGGTGAGGGTGTCGACGATCACCTCGGCACAGGCTGCGCCATAGGCGTAGTAATAGAAGGGGCGGCCACGGGCCTGGCTGCGGTCGTAGTAGATTTTCGGGGTCTTGTAGAAGCCGGTACTCGACAGCGAGACCTGGGCGAAATACGCCTGCTGCACCAGTGCCTCGAAGCTCAGGATGTGATCGCGCACCCGAACATGGCCGTTGTGGAATGCCACGTCTTCTTCGCTGACCTTGTACTGCCGCGCGGCGAACTCCACCAGGCGTCGCTTGATGGTTTCGGCGGCATTCTGTGCTGCCTTGCCGTTCAGGTCGGCGCCGCTGGAGGCCGCGGTGGGCGAGGTGTTCGGCACTTTGTCGGTGTTGGTCGCGGTGATTTGCACGCGATCCATTTCCACCTGGAACACCTCGGCCACCACCTGGGCGACCTTGGTGTTCAGGCCCTGGCCCATTTCGGTGCCGCCATGGTTGAGGTGGATGCTGCCGTCGGTATAGACGTGGATCAAGGCGCCGGCCTGGTTGAGGAAGCTGGCGGTGAACGAAATGCCGAATTTCACCGGGGTCAGCGCCAGGCCTTTTTTCAGGATCGGGCTGTTGGCGTTGTAGCGGCGGATCGCTTCACGGCGCTCGGCATACTGGCTGCTTTCTTCAAGCTCGGCGGTCATTTCCTCGAGCATGTTGTGCTCGACGGTCTGGTAGTAGTGGGTGACGTTGCGTTCGGTCTTGCCATAGTAGTTGGCCTTGCGCACCGCCAGCGGATCCAGACCCAGGTGCCGGGCGATGGCATCCATCACCTCTTCGATGGCGACCATGCCTTGGGGCCCGCCGAAACCCCGGTAGGCGGTGTTCGACGCGGTATTGGTCTTGCAGCGGTGGCCGTTGATGGTGGCATCGCCCAGGTAGTAGGCGTTGTCGGCATGGAACATCGCCCGGTCGACAATCGATGCCGACAGGTCCGGCGAGCAACCGCAGTTGCCGGCCAGTTCCAGGGCGATGCCGTGCAAGCGCCCGCGGCTGTCGAAGCCCACGTCGTATTCGATGTAGAAGGGGTGGCGCTTGCCGGTCATCAGCATGTCTTCGACCCGGGGCAGGCGCATCTTGGTCGGTTGCCCGGTGAGGTGGGCGATGACCGCGCACAGGCAGGCGGGGCTGGCGGCCTGGGTTTCCTTGCCGCCAAAGCCGCCGCCCATGCGGCGCATGTCCACCACGACCTTATTCATCGACACGCCCAGCACTTCGGCCACCAGTTTCTGCACTTCGGTGGGGTTCTGGGTCGAGCAGTAGACGATCATGCCGCCGTCCTCGGTGGGCATCACCGAGGAGATCTGGGTTTCCAGGTAAAAATGCTCCTGGCCGCCGATGTGCAGCGAGCCCTGGAGGCGATGTTCGGCGCTCGCCAGTGCCGTGGCCGAATCGCCACGTCGGTGGGTGTGGCTGTCGAGCACGAAATGCCGCTTGCGCAGGGCTTCGACCACATCCAGGACCGGTTCCAGGTCTTCGTATTCGACGATGGCGGCCATCGCCGCCTTGCGGGCGGTTTCCAGGTCCCTGGCGGCGACGGCCAGCACCGGTTGGCCGACGAACTGCACGTCATCGATGGCCAGCAGCGGGTCGCCGGGCAGCAGCGGGCCGATGTCCTTCAGCCCCGGAATGTCGGCATGGGTAATGGCGATGCGCACGCCTTCGAAGGCGTAGCAGGGCGCGGTATCGATGCGGATGATCCGGGCGTGGGCGCGGTCCGACAGCCGGGCGTACACGTGCAACTGGTTCGGGAATTCCAGGCGGTCATCGATGTACTGCGCTTCGCCGGACACATGCTTGGCGGCGCTGTCATGCTTGACGCTGCGGCCCACGCCAGTGGTCAGGTCACGGGCGAACAGCTCGGCCAGTTCGGCCTGGGTCTTTTCTACGGCGTGATGGTTAGACATAAGCGGTCACCCGAGTCTCGATGTGCGGCGTTTGCAGTTCGATGAAGTATTTGCGCAACAGGTTGCGGGCGCTGAGCAAGCGGTATTCCTTGCTGGCGCGGAAGTCCGACAGCGGCGTGAAGTCCTCGGCCAGGGCCGCGCAGGCGCGTTCGACGGTGCTGTCGGTCCACGGCGCGCCGATCAATGCCGCTTCACAATACTTGGCGCGCTTGGGTGTGGCGGCCATGCCGCCGAAGGCGACGCGGGCGTCGCGGACCACGCCGCTGTCGATGCGCAGGTTGAACGCCGCGCACACCGCGGAAATATCATCGTCCAGGCGTTTGGACACCTTGTAGGCGCGGAACGCCTGTTCGGCACTGGCCCGGGGCACGATGATCTTTTCGATGAATTCGCTTTCCTGGCGCGCAGTGACCCGGTAGTCGATGAAATAGTCTTCCAGGGCCAGGGTGCGCCGGGTCTGGCCCTTGCACAGCACGATTTGCGCGCCGAGGGCGATCAGCAGGGGCGGCGAGTCGCCAATCGGCGAGGCGTTGCCGATGTTGCCGCCGAGGGTGCCCTGGTTGCGGATCTGCAGCGAGGCGAAGCGTTGCAGCAGCTCGCCAAAGTCCGGGTATTCGGCTTTCAGGGCTTCGTAGCAATCGGAGAGGGCAGTGGCGGCGCCGATCTCCAGGCGATCGTCGAAACGCTCGATGCGCTTGAGTTCGGCGACGTTGCCCACGTAGATCATCACCGGCAGGGTGCGGTGAAATTGTGTGACTTCCAGGGCCAGGTCCGTGCCGCCGGCCAGCAGGCGCGCCTGGGGATAGGCGTCGTAGAGATCGGCCAGGTCGGCCACGGTCAGCGGCACCAGGCAGCGTTTGTCACCGCTGTTGAGCTCGCCGGTCTCGGTCGGTGCGATGGCTTTGAGGCGGGCGATGGTCTCGGCCTCGCGGGCGTCGAACTGGTCCGGTTGCTTGCCGCAACAGGCTTGCTCGGCGGCGGCCAGGATCGGCCGGTAGCCGGTGCAACGGCAGAGGTTGCCGGCCAGGGCTTCGTGGGCCTTGTGGGCGTCGGGCTGCTCGCTGTTTTTTTGCAGGGCGAACAGCGACATGACGAAGCCCGGTGTGCAGAAACCGCACTGCGAACCGTGGCAATCGACCATCGCCTGCTGGACGCTGTGCAGCTGGCCCTGGTGCTTGAGGTCTTCGGCGCTGATCAACTGCTTGCCGTGCAGGGACGAGACGAAGGTCAGGCACGAATTGAGGCTGCGGTAGCGAATGCGTTCGCGGCCATTCGCGTCCGTTTCCAATTCGCCCACCACCACAGTGCACGCACCACAGTCGCCGCTGGCGCAGCCTTCTTTGGTGCCCGGTTTGCCAACATGTTCGCGCAGATAGTTGAGCACGGTCAGGTTCGGGTCCAGGGCGTGCTCGCTACGGAGTTCCTGGTTGAGTAAAAACTGGATCACGGAAGGCCTCGCAGACTCATTATTGTTGTATCGACATGGGCCTGAATTTATCAGGTCTGACTTTTCGGTCAATGATTTTCTGACTTAAAGGTCAGGAAAATTCGTTTGGTCGATCAACTGCCGTGTTTGGTCAGTATGGACCCATTGTGGGAGCGAGCTTGCTCGCGATAGCGCCGGGTCTGTCGATGCGTTCATCGGCTGGTGCACCGCCATCGCGAGCAAGCTCGCTCCCACAGGTTTGGTTCAGGATGAAAAGCTCAAACTTTTTTGCTTATATCGTGCCAAAAACCCCCTGCAGGCCCTGCGCCATGACGTATCGAGTGCGCTACACTGCGCCGCCTGTGCAGATCGAAGAGTTTGAAGGACAACCATGACGTTCAAGGCCCCGGACAGCCTCGCCGAGCAAATCGCCCACCATCTCGCCGAACGCATCATTCGCGGCGAAATGAAGCCGGGAGAGCGCATCCAGGAACAGAAGGTCACGCTGGCGCTCAATGTCAGCCGCGGCTCGGTCCGCGAGGCCTTGCTGATCCTGGAACGACGCCATTTGATCGCGATCCTGCCGCGCCGCGGCGCCCACGTCACCGAACTCACCGAGCACAAGGTGCGCAGCCTCTGCGCGCTGATGAGCGAGTTGTACGTCCTGCTGGGCAACGCCGTGGCCCATGGCTGGAAAGAACAGGCCGACATGGCGCCGTTCGTGGCGATCCAGCAGCGCCTCCAGGACGCCTACGCGCGCCAGGACATCCGCACCTTCGTCGATGAAAGCTTCAGTGTGATGCGCGCGGCCTATCCCTTTGCCAACAACCCGTACTTGCAGGAAACCGTCGAGAACCTGCAACCGGCCATGAGCCGTGCCTATTTCCTGGCCCTGGAGCAGCGCAAGGCGGAAATGAGCGAATTCCTCGACCTGTTCCAGCGCCTGCTCGCCGCCGTGCTGGCCCGTGATCTGCCGCAGATCCGCATCGTGCTCACGGCCTACGCCCAGCGCAGTTGCGATCTGGTGGTTTCTGCCCTGACGGCGGCCTGACGTGCGGCTCAAGTGCATCAAGTTGGCGGGGTTCAAGTCCTTCGTCGACCCGACCACGGTGAACTTCCCCAGTAACATGGCGGCGGTGGTCGGCCCCAACGGTTGCGGCAAGTCGAACATCATCGACGCCGTGCGCTGGGTGATGGGCGAGAGCTCAGCCAAGAACCTGCGCGGCGAGTCGATGACCGACGTCATCTTCAACGGCTCCACCAGTCGCAAACCGGTCAGCCAGGCGAGCATCGAATTGGTGTTCGACAACTCCGACGGCACCCTGATCGGCGAGTATGCGGCTTATGCGGAGATTTCCATTCGTCGCAAAGTGACCCGCGACAGCCAGAACAGTTATTTCCTCAACGGCGCCAAGTGCCGGCGTCGCGACATCACCGATATTTTCCTCGGTACCGGCCTGGGCCCGCGCAGCTACTCAATCATCGAACAGGGCATGATCTCCAAGCTGATCGAAGCCAAGCCCGAGGACTTGCGCAACTTCATCGAAGAGGCTGCGGGAATCTCCAAATACAAGGAGCGGCGCCGCGAAACCGAAAACCGCATTCGCCGCACCCACGAAAACCTGGCGCGCCTGACCGACCTGCGCGAAGAGCTCGAACGTCAGCTCGAACGTCTGCACCGCCAGGCCGAGGCCGCGAAGAAGTACCAGGAATACAAGGGCGAGGAGCGCCAGCTCAAGGCCCAGCTTTCGGCCCTGCGCTGGCAGGCGTTGAACGAGCAGGTCGGCCAGCGTGAAGCGATCATCGGCAACCAGGAAGTCAGCTTCGAAGCCCTGGTGGCCGAGCAGCGTAATGCGGACGCCGCCATCGAGCGCCTGCGCGATGGCCATCATGACCTGTCCGAGCGCTTCAATCTGGTGCAGGGACGCTTCTATTCCGTGGGGGGCGACATCGCCCGGGTCGAGCAGAGCATCCAGCATGGGCAGCAACGGCTGCGGCAGTTGCAGGATGATTTGAAGGAAGCCGAGCGGGCGCGCCTGGAAACCGAATCGCACCTGGGCCACGACCGTACCTTGCTGCTGACCCTCGGCGAAGAGCTGGACAGGCTCACGCCGGAGCAGGAAATCACCAGTGCCGCCGCCGAAGAGGCCGCCGCGGCCCTGGAAGAAGCCGAACTGACCATGCATGGCTGGCAAGAGCAGTGGGACAGTTTCAACCTGGCCTCGGCCGAGCCGCGGCGCCAGGCTGAAGTCCAGCAGTCGCGCATCCAGCAGTTGGAAACCAGCATGGAGCGCCTGGCCGAACGTCAGCGCCGCCTGTCCGAAGAGCGCGCCTTGCTCGCGGCGGACCCGGAAGACGCAGCGATCCTGGAACTGAGCGAACAACTGGCGACCAGCGAAGCCACCCTCGAAGACCTGCAGGCCAGCGAAGACGCCCAGGTCGAACGCCTTGAGCAACTGCGCCAGGCCTTGCAATTGGCCTTGCAGAACCAGCAGCAGGGCCAGGGTGAGTTGCAGCGGCTCAATGGGCGCCTGGCTTCGCTGGAGGCTTTGCAGCAAGCGGCGCTGGACCCGGGCACCGGCACCGCCGAATGGCTGCGCGACCAGCACCTGGCCGAGCGTCCGCGGTTGGCCGAGGGGCTGAAGGTCGATGCCGGTTGGGAGCTGGCGGTGGAAACCGTGCTGGGGGCCGACCTGCAAGCGGTACTGGTGGATGACTTCGGCGGCTTCGACCTGTCGGGCTTCACCCAGGGCGACCTGCGCCTGCTCAGCCCGGCTGGCGACGGAGTGCGAATGCCCGGCAGCTTGCTGGACAAGGTCGAGGCCCAGGTGGACCTGTCGCCCTGGCTGGGACAGGTCAAGCCGGTGGACAGCCTTGAGCAGGCCTTGGCCCTGCGCGGGCAATTGGTGGCCGGCGAAAGCCTGATCAGTCGTGACGGGTATTGGGTCGGCCGGCATTTCCTGCGAGTGCGCCGGGCCAGCGAAGCCGAGAGTGGCATGCTCGCCCGTGGCCAGGAAATCCAGCGCCTGGGCGCCGAACGCGAAGAGCGCGAAGCCAGCGTCGAAGCCCTGGAAACCGAATTGCAAAACCTGCGGGCGCAACAGCGTCAACAGGAAAACGGCCGCGAACACCTGCGGCGGCTGTTGCAGGATGAGGCGCGCCAGCAAGGCGAGCTCAAGGCGCAGTTGTCGGCCGGCAAGGCCAAGGTCGAGCAACTGGCGCTGCGTCGCACCCGCCTGGAAGAAGAAATCGCCGAACTGGGCGAGCAGCGGGCGCTGGAGCACGAACAGATCGGCGAGGCGCGCTTGCAACTGCAAGAAGCCCTCGATGCCATGGCACTGGACACCGAGCAGCGTGAACTGCTGCTGGCCCAGCGCGACAGTTTGCGTGAGCGCCTGGATCGGGTGCGCCAGGAAGCACGCCAGCACAAGGACCACGCCCATCAGTTGGCGGTGCGCCTGGGCTCGCTCAAGGCTCAATACGATTCCACGCGCCAGGCCTTGGAACGGCTGGAAATGCAGTCCGAACGCCTGACCGAGAAACGCGAGCAGTTGAGCCTCAATCTGGAGGAGGGCGAGGCACCTTTGGAAGAGCTGCGCCTCAAGCTCGAAGAGTTGCTCGACAAGCGCATGAGTGTCGACGAAGAGCTCAAGACGGCACAGATCGCCCTGGAGGACGCCGACCGCGAACTGCGTGACGCCGAGAAGCGCCGCAGCCAGGCCGAGCAGCAATCCCAACTGATCCGCGGCCAGATGGAACAGCAGCGCATGGAATGGCAAGCCCTGACGGTGCGGCGCAAAGCCTTGCAGGACCAATTGCTGGAAGACGGCTACGACCTCGACGGCGTGCTCGCCACCCTGGTGGCCGGGGCGAACGAGAAAGACGCCGAGGAAGAGCTGGAGCGCATTGCCCAGCGTATCCAGCGCCTGGGGGCAATCAACCTGGCGGCCATCGACGAGTACCAGCAGCAGTCCGAGCGCAAGCGCTACCTGGACGCCCAGAACGATGACCTGGTGGAAGCCCTGGAGACCCTGGAAAACGTCATCCGCAAGATCGACAAGGAAACCCGCAACCGCTTCAAGGATACCTTTGATCAGATCAACGGTGGTTTGCAGGCCCTTTTTCCAAAAGTTTTCGGTGGCGGCAGCGCCTATTTGGAACTGACGGGCGAAGATTTACTCGATACAGGGGTGACAATCATGGCGCGTCCTCCCGGCAAGAAGAACAGCACCATCCATTTGCTCTCCGGTGGCGAAAAGGCACTGACCGCGTTGGCCCTGGTCTTTGCCATCTTCAAGTTGAACCCGGCGCCGTTCTGCATGCTCGACGAGGTCGACGCGCCACTGGACGACGCCAACGTAGGCCGTTACGCACGGCTGGTGAAGGAAATGTCTGAAACGGTGCAGTTCATCTACATCACCCACAACAAGATCGCCATGGAAATGGCTGATCAGTTGATGGGGGTGACCATGCACGAGCCCGGCTGTTCGCGACTGGTGGCAGTGGATGTGGAGGAGGCCATGGCCATGGTGGATGCCTGAACAACCGGTTGTAGGGCTTCTACTTCGAACGCTGTAGGTATTTTTTACTCGGGGGGTTGATGTTCAATTCACAGATTGGGCACAAGCCTATGCGACAGACGGTGTAAAGTTATCTTTGGTCGTGCTAGTTTAATGTCAATTTTTCGTATGCGTGGGCAAAACGCCATTCAGAACATAGAGTTGGCGCCACGTTTTAAAGCGGTTTGCAAATAGCTAAGCCCCTTATTTTTCAGCATTTTTATAGAGGCACGGGATTACATGGAAATCGGTCTGCGCGAGTGGCTGATCGTCATCGGCATCATTGTCATTGCCGGTATTCTTTTCGACGGCTGGCGTCGTATGCGCGGCGGCAAGGGGAAACTGAAGTTTCGCCTGGATCGCAGCCTGTCGAACCTGCCCGATGAGGATGACAGCGCCGAACTGCTGGGCCCGCCGCGGGTGCTGGACACCCACAAGGAGCCGCAACTGGACGAGCACGACTTGCCGTCGATGAGCGCCCCTGTCCGCGAGCCACGGGAGTCGGGTTCCAAGCGCGGCAAGCGCAACAGCGAGCCGTCCCAGGGGGATTTGAACCTGAACCTCGACCTGGATGGTGGGCCGAGCTTCAGCAGTCGCGACGGCGACTTCCCGGACGAGACCAAGACCCCGAGCGTCGACAAGGACCAGGCCCAGGCTGAAGAAGTGCTGGTGATCAGCGTGATCTGCCGCGACCCGGCCGGCTTCAAGGGGCCGGCGTTGCTGCAGAACATCCTCGAAAGCGGCCTGCGTTTCGGCGAGATGGACATTTTCCACCGCCACGAAAGCATGGCCGGTAATGGCGAGGTGTTGTTCTCCATGGCCAATGCGGTCAAGCCCGGTGTGTTCGACCTCGATGACATCGATCATTTCAGCACGCCAGCGGTGAGCTTCTTTCTCGGCCTGCCGGGCCCGCGTCATCCCAAGCAGGCCTTCGACGTGATGGTGGCCGCGGCTCGCAAGCTGTCCCAGGAACTCAATGGCGAGCTCAAGGATGACCAGCGCAGTGTGCTGACCGCCCAGACCATCGAGCATTACCGCCAGCGCATCGTCGAATTCGAGCGCCGGGCGCTGACCCAGAAGCGCTGAGGCCAAGATCGCTGGCCTGTAGGAGCTGCCGAAGGCTGCGATCTTTTGATCTTTCGCTTGAGATTCAAGTGTCAGGGGAAAGATCGCAGCCTCGTTGCACTCGTCAGCTCCTACAGTTCCTACACGCGATCAAAGTATTGAGAATGAGCAGCCCAGGCTGCTCTTTTGCTTTATGAGAGAACACCCATGAACGCAGTCGAAACCCGCATCCAACAGCTGCGCACAGAGTTGGACCAGCACAACTACCGCTACCACGTCCTCGATGAGCCGAGCATCCCCGATGCCGAGTACGACCGCCTGTTCCACGAGCTCAAGGCCCTGGAAGAGCAACATCCGGACCTGGTCACCAGCGACTCCCCGACCCAACGGGTCGGCAGCGTGGCGCTGTCGGCGTTCAGCCAGGTGCGCCACGAGATCCCGATGCTCAGCCTGGGCAACGCCTTCGACGAAACCACCATGCGTGAATTCGACCGGCGGGTGACCGAAGGTCTCGACCTGCCCATGGGCGACTTGCTGGGCGGTGGCGCGGCGGTGGAGTACAGCTGCGAGCCGAAGCTCGATGGGCTGGCGGTCAGCCTGTTGTATCAGGATGGCATGCTGGTGCGCGGCGCCACACGCGGTGACGGCGCCACGGGCGAGGACATCAGCGTCAATGTGCGCACCGTGCGCAACATTCCCCTCAAGTTGCAGGGCACTGGCTGGCCACCGCTGCTGGAAGTGCGCGGCGAGGTGTACATGTCCAAGGCCGGCTTCGAGCGCCTCAACGCTACGCAGTTGGAGGCGGGCGGCAAGACGTTTGCCAACCCGCGCAACGCGGCGGCCGGCAGCCTGCGTCAGCTCGATTCCAGGATCACGGCCAACCGGCCCCTGGAGTTCTGTTGCTACGGCATCGGCCAGGTGACATCGGACATTGCCGACACCCACATCGGTAACCTCAAGCAACTCAAGGCCTGGGGTCTGCCCATCAGCCGTGAGTTGAAGCTGGCCCACGGTATCGATGAATGCCTGGATTACTACCGCGACATCGGCGAGCGGCGCAACGCGTTGCCCTACGAGATCGACGGTGTGGTGTTCAAGGTCAACAGCATCGCTTCCCAGCGCGAGCTCGGTTTCCGCGCCCGGGAACCGCGTTGGGCCATCGCCCACAAGTTTCCCGCCACTGAAGAACTCACCGAACTGCTGGACGTCGAGTTCCAGGTCGGCCGCACGGGCGCGGTGACTCCGGTGGCCCGCCTCAAACCGGTGAAAGTCGCCGGCGTGACCGTGGCCAACGCCACCCTGCACAACATGGACGAAGTGGCGCGCCTGGGCGTGATGATCGGCGACACCGTGATCATCCGCCGTGCCGGGGATGTGATCCCGCAGGTGGTGCAGGTCGTCACCGAGCGCCGTCCGGAAAACGCCCGCCCGGTGGAGGTGCCCCAGCAATGTCCCGTCTGCGGCTCCCACGTCGAGCGCACGCAATTGATCAAGCGCAGCAAGGGCCGCGAAACCGTCAGTGAAGGCGCGGTGTACCGCTGTGTCGGTCGCCTGGCCTGTGGCGCCCAACTCAAGCAGGCGATCATTCACTTCGTCTCGCGTCGGGCCATGGACATCGAGGGCCTGGGCGAGAAGAGCGTCGAGCAACTGGTGGATGAGGGACTGGTGGGTTCGCCTGCCGATCTGTATGCCTTGACCTTCGAACAGGTGGTCGACCTGGAAGGCTTCGCCGAGCTGTCGAGCAAGAACCTGCTGGCCGCCATCGTCGACAGCAAAAAGCCTAGCCTGGCGCGTTTCATCTATGCCCTTGGCATCCCGGACGTGGGCGAGGAGACCGCCAAGGTCCTGGCCCGCTCCCTCGGTTCGCTGGAGCGCGTGCAGGCGGCCTTGCCCCAGGTACTCACGTACTTGCCGGACGTCGGTCTGGAAGTGGCCCATGAGATCCACAGCTTCTTTGAAGACCCGCACAACCGCCAGGTGATCAAGGACCTGCTGCGCCATGGCCTCGAGATCCAGGACCAGGGCGAGTTGGGCGCCGAGTTCTCCGCCAGCACTACCCTGGGTGGCTTTCTCGACAAGTTGCACATTCCTTCGGTGGGGCCGGGCGGGGCGCAGAAACTGGCGGACAAGTTCGGCTCGCTCGAAGGCGTGATGAATGCCGATTGGCTGGACATGCGCCAGGCGCTGCCGGAAAAGCAGGCCAACGCCGTACGGGAGTTCTTCGCCATCGCCGCCAACCGTCAGCAGGCAGAAGCGGCGCAACAGCAGTTGCGCGATTTCGGTATGCACTGGCAAAGCGAGAAGAAAGTCGTCGAAGGCTTGCCCGAGGCCGGGCATACCTGGGTGCTGACCGGTTCGCTGGAGTTGATGAGTCGTGACGTTGCCAAGGACAAGTTGGAGAGTCTGGGGGCGAAGGTTGCCGGTTCCGTGTCGGCGAAAACCCATTGCGTGGTGGCCGGGCCGGGGGCGGGTTCGAAATTGACCAAGGCAAACGAGCTGGGGCTCAAGGTGCTCGACGAAGCGGCGTTCGTGGCTTTTTTGAGTCAGCATGGCATCACGGTTCAATCGTGAAGGCACCCTCTGTGGCGAGGAAGCTTGCTCCCTCGCCACGGTTTATTCGGTGTTGTGACGCAGTGCGGGGGAACGATCCGACACGGAGCATGATCTAGTCTTGCAGGCTCCAGGGAGAGATCGCCATGTACCGCTTCTTCGAACAATTGAGTTCACGCATCGCCGCGCCGTTCATGGGCGACCGGTCGCGCAACAGCAAGGTGTGGCCGTGTCGTTGCGGCCAGTCCCTGTTTTTTCGCAACAGCCAATGCCTGGCCTGCCTGGCGGCCCTGGGGTATCAACCCGAGCAGAGTCGCCTGTCGTCCTTGCAACCCGGTGAGCAGCCCGACACCTGGACGCTGGATGCCGATCCGCAAGCCGGGCTGTTCCGCCGTTGCGCCAATCTCGACACCCCGGCAGCCTGCAATTGGCTACTGCCGGACAACGGGCGCGATACCCTGTGCATTGCCTGCAGCCTGAACCGCACCATCCCCGACCTGTCGATTCCGGAAAACCCTGAGCGCTGGCGCAAGGTCGAGACCGCCAAGCGTCGGCTGGTCGCGCAACTGATTACCTTTGGCTTGCCGGTCATCCCGAAAGCCGTCGACGAAAATATCGGCCTGGCTTTCGACTTCATCGGTGTCGACCCCGACGGCAAATCGCCGATGACCGGCCATGCCAGCGGGTTGATCACCCTCGACATCAAAGAGGCGGACGATGCCCATCGTGAGTACGTGCGCCAGCAGATGCGCGAGCCGTATCGCACCTTGCTCGGGCATTTTCGTCATGAGGTGGGGCATTACTACTGGGATCGACTGATTGCCAACAGCCACTGGCTCGAGGCGTTTCGCGAGTTGTTCGGTGATGAGCGCGCCAGCTATGCCGAAGCCCTGGAGCGCCACTACCAGCAAGGTGCGCCGCTGGATTGGCAAACCCGCTACGTCAGTGCCTACGCCACCATGCACCCTTGGGAAGACTGGGCGGAAACCTGGGCCCATTACCTGCACATGATGGACGCGGTAGACACCGCCCTGGGCTTCGGCATGAGTGCCCGGGAAATGGATTTCGACTACCAGCCGTTCCCGCCCGAGACCTTGTACGACCCCGAACACACTGGCGGCGCGGCTTTCCTCTCGTTCGTCAACGCCTGGATCGAACTGGCCGGCATGCTCAACGAATTGTCCCGCAGTATGGGCCAGCCGGATTTCTACCCGTTCGTCGTGCCGGCGGCGGTGATCACCAAACTGCATTTCATCCATCTGGTGATCCAGGAAGAGGGTGGTCGGGCGGATGAGGTGTTGTTGTAGTCTTCTGTGGCGGCAGCTTGCAACCCTGTTGACGCGCAGACCCCCCTGTGGAAGCGAGCTCGCTCGCGATAGCGACAGGTCAGCTTGCAATCATGCCGGATGTGTCGACTTCATCGCAGACACGCTTTGTTCCATAGCAAGTGCTTGAACATCTTCAGTTTTTTAATCCGCCGCGAACGGTTGTAACTTCTTGCCAGATAGGTACAATGGCGCGGCTCGCCGTCAGGCGGGCGTCGTTATGGTGACCCCATCGGTCCCCCCGCAACGATTACCCGTGAACCTGGTCAGATCCGGAAGGAAGCAGCCACAGCGGGAACATTGTGTGCCGGGGTGTGGCTGGTGGGGGCACCACCTTAGTTCCAACTCCTTGATTTCTAACGGTTTTTCGCTCTGATCACGCCAGTGATCCAAAGGGTGATCCACCGTGTCTTCCGTACCTTCTTACCTCTGGTTGTCCCGACACTCAATCTTCTATTTCAGAGTCGTAGTGCCGTCAGTCCTCCGTCCGTTATTTCCCTGTGGCGAAATACGTCGTTCTTTGCAGACTCGCTGCAAGCGCGAAGCGTTGATCCGTGGCCGTGAGTTGCTCTTGCAGGTCCAGAAGCTCTATACCCAAGCTTTCCAGGGGAGTAGGCCTAGCCTCGATTCCTTGCGTGGTGCTTGGGAGGCGGGCGGCAAGCGAGTTGCTAGTTGGGCGGCTTGGCTCCGTCAGCAGCAATTGGTCCATTTGGCGGACAGTGCCGCGTCTACGTCTCCAGTGCCCGTGAAAGGCAGCGGCAAGGCCTCGCTGAAGGCCCGCAGAGCTTCTTCACGAGTAAGTCCTGCGCTGAAGAAGGGGCTCGTGGGGGATCTTCCCAGTAACGCTCCTCGCTTCTCCGAGGTGGTTCACGAGTGCTTGGAGCATCAACGGCAGGAAGGGATCGCTGCCAAGACGATTGCTGATAAACGATCCGTAGCGGAGATGATGATCCGTATCGTTGGTGATCTTCCCGTCGACCTGATCACTCGACAGGACGCCCGTAAATATCGAGAGACAGCACTTAAGCTGCCGCCTCGCATCTACCAGTTGCCTGAGGGCCAGTCGTTAGAGCAAATCATCGAGAACGCGTCCACCACGATCAGCCTCACCACGTTCAACAACTACGTTAAAAACCTGACTACGTTTTTCTCTTACGCTATTCGCGAGGGATACTGCGAGCGCAATCCGTTCGATGGCCTTCGAGTCAGGCAGCGGGGCAAGGTCAGTGAGGAGCGAAGCGTTTTCACAGAAGACGACCTGCGCCGTCTTTTCTCAAAGCAGGTGTACGCATCAGCCAACTCAACTCAGCCGCACAAGTACTGGCTCCCGCTGCTTGGCCTTTACACTGGCGCAAGGCTCAACGAACTATGTCAGCTTTACCTGGATGACGTGGTCGTTATCAACGGCATCGACTGCCTTCATATCCGCGCCACGAGGCCAGATCAGAAGCTTAAAACCATTACATCGGAAAGGCTCGTTCCGATCCACTCGAAGCTAAAAGCGCTCGGGTTCCTTGAGTTTGTCCGGGCGCAGCGAGAGGCTGGACATCAACGTGTCTTTGCAGAGCTGACCTTACACAGGGCGCACGGCTACGCTGCAGCTCCTTCCAAATGGTTCACTCGTGTTCGGGAGCAGTTGGGCTTCCGTGACGGTGGCGAGCGCAAGGACTTCCATAGCTTCCGCCATACGCTTGCAGATCATCTGAAGCAGAAGGGGGTAGTCGAGTCGCTGGTAGGGGGCATCCTTGGTCACCAGAGCGGGGGGATTACCTTTAATCGTTATGGGAAAGATTTCAGGCCGGAGGTTTTGGCTCCGGTGGTGGAGGCAATGGACTTTGATGCTATGGAGTGGCTGCGGTGACTGGTGATGGTGGAGTCCATGGTGCTCATTCCCCGAAGAGACGCACGAAGGTCGCCAGGGATTCCTGACGCAGCGCCACGCAGTTGTCGAAGACGACAGCCTTCGGTGCCATCTCCTTGTTCTCCAGGGCGAGGCGGTCTCGCTCTGCCTTCAGTACCCTGGCCTGGGCGATGACCTTCTCCATGTAGGTGAGCGGGTCGTCGAGCACTGCCTCAGCGGCGGACGCATGAACGGCCACATCCTCGGTGGCCAACCGGTCGTAGGAGCGGATGACTTCCAGGTTGAACTTCGGGCTGATCCACATGGCGTAGGCGTAGACCAGCTCCTTCACCACGAAGGTGCCACCAAAGCGGCCACGGGTGATTTCAAAGGGAAGGTTTCCTCCCTTTTCCAGCTCGCCCGCCAGCTCGGTAGTGCTGTCCAGCTTGATGAAGAACTTGGGTTTGTGGCGCTCCTCGCCACCGGCAGCCTTGTGCAGATCGTTCAGGCAGTAGCGGCCTTCGGCGTCCTGCTTGACGTCCACGCCGCATACAGTCAGTTGCTTGCTCATGTTTTGTCCTCCAGAAAAGACGAAGCCCACTCAGAGGCGGGCTATAGGTGTTCGTTTGTAGTGAGGGTTTTTACTGGCCGATCAGGGCGCTCAGCTTCTCTGCGGTCTCCTTGGCAGCTTGGGATTCAGCGAGCAGCATGAGGTTCTTCTCTTGCAGACGGTCGATCTGCTCGGTGTTGCGGCTCACCTCCAAGTTGTTCGAGGCAGTCAGTTGTTCGAGCTGGTCGATTACCTTCTGGAAGGACTTGAGGATCTTGTTGAGGTGGATCATGCGGCCTCCTATCGGGAGACAAGACTGAGAGAGAACTATGCGTGTGCGTTTAGTTGGACTGACCAGTTGGGTCGCGCTGCCGCTGTAGCCCTTATAAAGACTAGAGCTTCTAATTATTCAGTTATGCATTTAACTCCGCACTGTAAATGAGGCGGGAGTGGAAACGTTGAAGCGCCCCGATACGGTTTGCTATTTGTAGTGAATATGACAAATCAACCGGAGGTTTCAGCCAATGATCGATAATCAATTTGGCTTCTGCGTCTCTATTGGTAAAGCACGTTTTTGCTTATTCATCGGTGACGTGTACGTCCGAGTGCCGAAGTGCTTTGAGTTAGCCTGGAATAGCACTGGTTTCTATTTCGGTAAGGATGGAGCGTGACGTACATGGAAACCACATTCAGCAAGCAAGCCCTGGCTTATGATCGGTATGCACTTGTCCAGCTTTTCAAAGCGATTGAGGATTTCCGTGCCGTTGACCCTGAGATACCGGCACAAGGCGTCGCATTGTTCCTTTACTCGGCGATCTACCCAGGCTGCACGATGACGGACCTGCAGAAGCATCTCGGGATGACTCAATCGTCTTGCTCAAGGAATGTGTCGGCTCTTTCTGAGTGGCATCGTCTCGAAAAGCCAGGGCTCGGGCTGGTGGCGGCAACTCCAGATCCGATGGAGCGCCGTAGGAAGATCGTGCGTTTGACCGAAAAGGGGGAGCAACTAGCGGCCTCCCTGACCGAGGCAATCATGAATCCGGTTCGGCTGTCTTCGTTCTCAAAGGCGGTACGGTAAAAATAACCCCCAGCCCCAAGCCGATGGTCGGCCTCCTGGCTGTCCGGGCGAAGGGGGATGGAGGTTCTGTCAGTCGCTGCTTGTAGGTGCCAGCCTGAGCACCGGAAGGCTCATCTGCTGGGCTGCTTTCCATCTGCGCTTATCTGCGGCCAGGATCTCGCTCAGCAGCGGATGTTGGGCGGTGCCTTCGGCAGTATCAGTCAAGCCCGAAGTGCTCCGACTCCTGGTCTTCCTGACTTCGTTGGCGATCCTCTTCATGAGCGAGCCCCTTCGGTTGGTCTCTGCTTGGATCTAGCTACCAGCTTGAAGTCGGTCTGCCAGACGATACAGAGCAGGTACAGAGGAACCAAAGGCCAGAGCAGCACGGCACCCAGGAACATCAACTCAGGGAAGCGCATCAGGCTGCCTCCAAGTGCTGCTCGGTAATCGCTCTCAGTCCCGTCAAGGCCATAGCTTCCATTACTGACCGAGGTAAGTCGTAGTCGAGCGCAACCCTGTCGATTGCGAGCTGGCAGAGGCGCTTGTACTTCTCAGGATTCTTACATGCCAGCCAGTGGTCATGTTCGGTCAGGCGGTCGAACTCTCGTAGTGCCGGGAGTGCTTTCTCACGAATGTTCTCGGCCAAGGCATCCAGAAGCTCGGTTCGGATTTTCTGCTGGCCCATGATGAACATGCCGCGTTTGCGGATCGAGGGCAGTACCTCTGCCACGACCCACTCCTCGAACCTCTCTGCAGACTGGAGCCTTGAGTTGAAGATCAGGCGATAGACATCTCGCTCGGGGATGATCCTCATGTGGCGCACCTGACCCGTCGATTCAACGGGTGAGGTGATAGCGGCTTTACAGTAGTGTTTGCGTATGGCCTGATCAGTGTCCGTGTATCCCAATGCTTCGGCGACATCCTTGGCAATAAACCAAGGATCATCATTGAAGAAGACAGTGCGGATCTCATTGCCATCAAATGCGTAGACGACGGTTGGCAGGGTGTTGGTCGCGTTGTGAGTGGTGCCTTTGGGTACGATTTGCATAGCGTAGATGTTCCTTTTTGTTCAGCCGTCAGAGTCCCTTCCATCCATGCCACCAGCTCCCATCTACAAGGGAAACACGGACGGCTCGGACGGCTGGACAAAACGGGCTGGGTTTGAGGTATGTCTGCAAGGGATGCAGGGTTGATGCTGGTGACTCGCCCAGGAGTTCCCCGGTGCCTGGACTGCCATCCATGGGCCAAAGCCTGGGCAGCAGTGGTTGCCTAGGTCGCTACTGTGCTGAGGCCAGGACTGATGGATGACAGGGGCGAATGAGGAAGCTCCTGGGCGGAGTCATTTGGGGCGCATGAAGATGGGCAGGAGGGGCTGACAGAGGTTCTTGTGCTTCCTGGCAGTTACTAACGGGGGATGGTCACTGACAGCATCGTCATCGGTGATCATTGATCCTGTGTGGAACTTAGGGGGCATCAAGATCAACTTGCGGTGCAGCTTGAAGAGCATCTGTCAGTCTCTCCGCAAGACAGACTTGATGTTGTTTCACTGATTCGTTCTTCATTGATGAATTGATGGTAATGACCTTGAACATAGGCAGCTCAAAGACACTCATAGAGTAGCTTCGCCATCCACCACTACGCCCCGCGAGTCATCGCAGGTAGCTAGCCTCGACTAGGTGCCATCACCTCCTAGCCAGCTATGTCAGGTTCGTCATCACCCGTGACTGCTGGCCGATCTTTCGGGGCAGTGAGAGGGGCTGTACGCCTGAAGCTCAAAGTAGCAGTCGGTACTCGGCAGTAACCTCGGTGGGCGACTACATTTTCCCGGCTCGATCAAAGAGGCCTTAATGCGCCGAGCCCTGATGATCAATCGTCAGATTGGAGGAGCGAGTGTGCAAGTTCTTGCGCTCTTTCCTCCATGACTGTGTGGTAATCGATCTTCGTCGAACGTGCTTCGATCTCGCTAAGCTAAGAGATTGGTAGCATTATAAATGGCAAGTTCGGAGACGCGTTGGTCCTAGGTGAAGTAATCGTCTGATTGGTGGGCCCCTGTAGTATGCTCGCGTGCATTTTTGTTGTTGCGTGGAGATTCGACTTGGTCACTGGGGATGTAGAAAAGCGCTTGTGGGCTGTAGCTGACCAACTATGGGCGAATACGGGGTTGAGGCCCGGTGAGTTTTCAGTGCCCGTTCTTGGGCTGATCTTCTTGCGGTATGCGGAGAAGATGTATGCAGCTGCGGAAGAGAAGCTGGGGCCGATTGGCTCCGGTGGTCGCCGGAAGGTGAGTAAGAATGACTATCTGGCCGAGGGCGTGATTTTCTTACCAAACAACGCTCGCTTCTCCTACCTGCAGACACTCACCGACGGCGATGTCATCGGGCTGTCTATAAACGAAGCCATGAAGGCAGTGGAAGATGAGAACGTCGACCTCAGGGGCGCATTGCCTCGCAATTACATTCCGCTGGGTAATAAGGTATTGCTGGAGCTGATCAAGCTGCTCGGCCCTGTTGATCTGAGTGGTGATGCGTTCGGTAAGGTGTACGAGTATTTTCTAGGCAACTTCGCCATCAAAGAAGGCCAAAAGGGTGGTGTATTTTATACCCCTGAGTCCATCGTGAAGCTGATCGTGGAGATCATTGAGCCCTACCACGGGCGAATCTTCGACCCAGCTTGTGGGTCAGGCGGTATGTTTGCCCAATCGGCAGACTTCGTGAAACGCCACCACAAGACCGCGATGGAAGAAATCTCCATCTTTGGCACCGAGAAAGAGCAGATCACAGTCAATCTCAACAAGATGAACCTGGCTGTGCATGGTCTTTCGGGCGATGTGCGTATTGCCAATACCTACTACGAAGACCCGCATGAGTCGGTCTTCCGAGATCCGAAATCGGATGAAGTGAGCGGTCGCTTTGACTTCGTTATGGCCAATCCCCCCTTCAACGTCTCGGGTGTTGACAAGGAGCGCCTTGAAGGCGATCTGCGATTCCCGTTTGGCCCACCCAAGACGGACAACGCCAACTATCTTTGGATCCAGCTTTTCTATGCATCCCTAAATGAGAGTGGCCGTGCTGGTTTCGTTATGGCGAACTCAGCCGGTGATGCTCGGGGTAGCGAGCAGGTGATCCGGCAGAAGCTAATCGATACCGGCGCGGTCGATGTGATCGTTTCGGTTGGTTCAAACTTTTTCTATACCGTGACGCTTCCTTGCACACTGTGGTTCTTCGACCGGGCTAAAGAGACTAATGTTGAGCGAGCAGACAAGGTTCTGTTTATCGACGCTCGCCACATCTACCGGCAAATCGACAGGGCTCATCGTGATTTCATGCCTGAGCAGATCGAGTTAATTGCCAATATTGTGCGGCTTTATCGAGGGGAAGCTCCTGAGGTAGAACTGGGAAGTGCTGATTTGTTGGCAGAGAGAGGACTGGCCGCTGGTTATGCGGACGTCCCTGGGCTGTGCAAGGTTGCCACTCGAGAAGAGGTCAAGTCTCAGGGTTGGTCGCTTAACCCAGGACGGTATGTAGGGGCCGCTGCTAGAGAAGCAGATGATGTCGACTTTACGGTGCGGCTGGAAGAGCTGGCCGAGGAGTTGGAGGTGCTCAATGCCGAAGCCGCAGAGCTTGAAGCGAATATCGCCCAGAGTGTTTCGGCAGTTCTAGGTGTATCAGCATGAATCAGATGCCCATGATAAACCTCGGCGAATGTTTTCGAGTGAAGCACGGTTTTGCGTTCAAAGGGGCGTACTTCGCAAAGTCTGGTAATTATGTAGTGCTTACTCCGGGAAACTTCAGGGAGGATGGCGGGCTCAAGTCGCAAGGGGAAAAAGAGAAATACTACTGCGCAACTCCTCCAGATGAGTACATTCTCTCTGAAGGGGACTTGTTAATTGTAATGACTGACCTAACGCAAGAGGCTAGGATTCTTGGTAGTCCTGCAGTAATTCCTCGCTCTAACAAGTATCTGCACAATCAGAGGCTTGGGTTGGTCACACAACTAGACCAAAAAAAGCTGACGAAAGAGTATCTTTACTACCTGCTGAATTGGTCGTTGGTAAGGAATCAAATCAAGGCTACTGCTACCGGCTCGACCGTCAGACATACAGCTCCCGACAGAATTCACGCTGTTCAGGTTCGTTTGCCATCACTCGCTGTTCAGCACCGTATCGCCTCCATCCTCTCTGCTTACGACGACCTCATCGAAAACAACACTCAGCGTATCGAGATTCTCGAAGAAATGGCGCGGCGGTTGTATGAGGAGTGGTTCGTTCAGTTCCGCTTTCCGGGGTATGAGGAAATAACGTTCACGGAGAGTGAACTCGGGCTGGTTCCTGAGGGCTGGCGGGTAGCACAGATTAGAGAAGCATACCTCGATTTATATGATGGGCCACATGCCACGCCGAAAAAAATCACTATCGGTCCCATCTTCCTAGGGATTAAAAATATCAAGTCCAACGGTGGTCTTGATCTATCCAGTGTTCAATGCATCTCTGACGCCGATTTCCCGAAATGGACTAAGCGGGTAACCCCTCAAGAAGGGGATATAGTTTTTTCATATGAGGCAACGCTGAATAGGTATGCGATAATTCCGAGAGGTTTCCATGGTTGCCTGGGGAGGCGGCTGGCGCTTATTAGGCCAATCTCTTCTTTTCGCTGTTTTCTATACATGCATTTTTTTAGCAAGAATTGGCGAGATGTTATTTCCCGTAACACGCTATCAGGCGCAACAGTAGACAGAATCCCACTCAGCAAGTTTCCTGAGTTTCCTCTCTTACTCCCATCAGAGGCGATGGCAGGTAGGTTTGAGGCGCTTTGTCGTCCCATATTGAATCTGATAGAAGGCTTAACCAAAAAAAACACTAACCTACGGGCCCAGCGAGATCTGTTGCTTCCCAAGCTAGTCTCTGGGGAGATAGATGTGTCCGACATCCCCATGCCGACCTAAAAGGAGTTCAGGGGTATGAGTTCAGCAGCACCGCATTCTTATGACTATTCCGAAGACGCGTTGATTGAGCAGCCAGCCATCGCGCTGTTCGAGTCTCTCGGTTGGGAAACTGGGAACCTTTACAGTGAATGGACAGGTAGTTCCTCCAGTGAAGGTCGCCAGACTCAGCATGATGTGGTGCTGGAGGATCGTCTGCGGGCTGCGATTCTCAAGCTCAACCCTGGGCTACCGCAGGAGGCCATCGTTCAGGTGGTTGAGGAGTTAACCCGAGATCGATCCAAGCTGTTGGAAGTCAACGCGAACCAGGACGTCTATTGTCTGCTGAAGGACGGGGTGCCTGTATCGGTCAATGATGAGCATGGGCACAGGACACTCAAGGTGGCCAAAGTCATCGAGTGGGGAAAGGTTGAGGAGAACGACTTCTTCCTCGCCTCTCAGTTCTGGGTTAAGGGTGACTATCACACACGCCGAACGGATCTCTTGGGTTTTGTGAACGGTATTCCGCTGTTGTTCGTCGAGCTGAAGGCGGCCCACAAGACGCTCAAGGCAGCCTTTGATGGCAACCTCACTGACTACCGTACCGTCATCCCCCAGCTTTTCACCCACAATGGGCTATTGATGCTGTCGAACGGTTCTAAGACTGTGGTGGGTAGTACGTTCTCTCCGTGGGAGCACCTGCTCGAGTGGAAGCGGATCAACGACGAAGGTGAGAAAGGTGTTGTCTCCCTTGAGACGGCGATCAGGGGTGTAGGTGAGCCTTCTCGGTTGCTGGACATTGTCGAGAACTTCACCGTTTTCGAAGAGGTGACTGGTGGACTTATCAAGAAGATCGCCAAGAACCACCAGTACCTGGGCGTCAATAAGGCTATTGATGAGGTCTGGCGTACCAAGGATCGCCCCAAAGATCAGGCAGGTCGACTGGGCGTCTTCTGGCACACCCAAGGCTCCGGTAAGTCGCTGTCGATGGTCTTCTTCGCTCAGAAGATCCTGCGCAAGATCCCCGGTAACTGGACGTTCGTGATCGTCACTGATCGCAACGAGTTGGACGAGCAGATTTATAAGACCTTCGCTGCTACAGGTGCTGTGGGTGAGGTAGAGGCCCATGCCACCAGTGGCGCTCACCTCAAGCAATTGCTCAGTGAAGACCACCGCTATGTCTTCACGCTAATCCAGAAGTTCGGCACCAAGAAAGGTGAGGTCTACCCCCCGCTATCGGATCGTCAAGACATCATCATCATCACCGACGAAGCCCATCGTTCCCAGTACGACACACTGGCAATGAACATGAGAACGGCGCTTCCTAACGCAGCCTTCCTTGGCTTCACGGGTACACCGTTGATGGCTGGCGAGGAGAAGACCAAAGAGGTCTTCGGTGATTACATCTCGGTCTACGACTTCAGTCAGTCCATCGCTGACGGTGCCACGGTTCCGCTCTACTACGAGAACCGAATTCCTGAGATGCAGCTCATCAATGAGAACTTGAACGAGGATATGGCGGAGCTTCTCGAAAACGCTGAATTGGACGAGGAGCAAGAGCGTAAGGTCGAACAGGTCTTTGCCCGGGAATATCACCTGATCACCCGAGATGATCGCCTGGAAGCCATCGCGAAGGATTTGGTGAACCACTTTGTGGGGCGCGGCTACCAGGGTAAGGCCATGTTGGTTTGCATCGACAAGGCGACCGCTGTCCGCATGTACAACAAGGTTCAGGCTTATTGGAAAGAGTATCTCGCCGATCTTCAAGGCCAGCTCGCCAAGGCTCCGAAGGAACAGCAGGATGAGTTACAGCACAAGATCCAAGTGATGGCGTCGACCGATATGGCGGTGGTTGTCTCCCAGGGTCAAAACGAAGTGAAGGAGGCAGCCGACAAAGGGCTGGATATCATCCCTCACCGCAAGCGTATGAACGAGGAGAACCTAGGCGAGAAGTTCAAGGACTCCAAGGATCCACTGCGGTTGGTCTTCGTGTGTGCCATGTGGATCACTGGCTTTGATGTGCCGTCTTGCTCGACCATCTACCTCGACAAGCCGATGAAGAACCACACCTTGATGCAGACCATCGCTCGTGCCAATCGGAAGTATGCGGGCAAAGAGGCGGGTTTGATCGTCGACTATGTTGGGGTGTTCCGTAAGCTGCAGGAAGCTCTGGCGATCTACGGTGGTGCTTCTGCTGGAGATGATGGGGAAGGCGGGGAAGGAGGGCCGATCAAGAACAAGTCTGAGCTGGTCGAGTACCTGAAGCATCTGCTTGCTAGGAGCGTCGCATTCCTTTCCGAGTATGGGGTGAACGCCCAGGCTATTAAGGAAGCTCAGGGGTTCGAGAAAGTGGCAAAGCTGGATGATGCAGTTGAGCAACTGATTGCCAGTGAGGAAATCAAGAACAACTTCCTCGGTCAGGCTCGACTTGTCTCTAGGGTCTACCGTGCGATTCTGCCTGATCCCGAGGCCAACGGTCTGGCTCCTGATGCCGTGCTGGTCTCCGTGATCGCTCAGAAGATCAAGGCATTGGCTCCGGCAGTCGACATCTCCGAGGTCATGCAGCAGGTCGAGGAGTTGCTGGATCGATCCATCGCTCCAGTGCCTTATATCATCAAGGAAGAAGACGATCAGCCGCTGCACGACCTCAGCAAGATCGACTTCGAGAAACTCAAGGAGAGGTTTAACCAAGGGCGGAAGCGCACCGAAGCTGAAAAGCTCCGGGCCTTGCTGAGCATGAAGCTGGAAACCATGCTGACGGAAAATCCCACCCGTAAAGACTTCATGGAGAAGTTCCAGAAGCTGATCGATGCCTACAACTCTGGAAGCATGAACATTGAGGTGTTCTTCAAGGAGTTGTTGGATATGACTGCTGATATTCAGCTAGAGGATCAACGTTCCATCCGCGAGAACCTCTCTGAAGAGGAGTTGGCTTTGTTCGATATATTGACGAGGCCTGTGCCCCAGCTTGCGGATAAGGAGAAGGCCCAGGTCAAGAAGGTCTGTAGGGAGCTTCTAGAAACACTGAAGGCCGAGAAGCTAGTGCTCGATTGGCGGAAGAAAGATAGGGCCAGGAGTGATGTCCGGCGCACCTTAGAGATCGCCTTTGACCGGGGGTTACCTGATAGCTATGACGAAGTGATCTACAACGAGAAGTGCGACATGGCATTCCATCACATCTTTACGAGCTACTACGGGGCTGGCGAAAGCGTGTATTCGGCTATGCGATAGGTGTGTTCTGGGGGAGCAAAAAAATAATGCACCCCCAAGCACAGAACGTCGTCTATCGAGCTTTCCCTTCTGGCACTCGTAAACCTCTACAAGCCCGCTTCACTGCCGCCGTCGATATCCCCCAGTGCTTGGCGGTATCCGCAATGCTGGCCTCGTTCTCCTTCCTCCAGATAACGACGGCTTGATCATCAATCATCTTCGGCGCTCCCAGCTTCTTGCCCTGCGCCCTGGCTCGTTCGATCCCAGCCATCTGACGCGCCTTGATGTTGGCTCGCTCCAGCTCAGCTACAGCAGCCAGCATGGTGAGCATGGCCTTGCCGACTGGACTGGATAGGTCGAAACCTTCTCGCATCGAGACCACTGTCACGCCCTTGGCTTTCAGGGATTCAACAGTTTCCAGAACGTCGATGGTGTCCCGCCCCAGGCGGTCGATGGCTGCCACGACCACAGTGTCTCCCTTCCTGGCGTAAGCGTGGAGTGCCCTGAAGCCCTCACGTTGCATAGCCTTGGTGGCCCCGCTTGTGGCCTCATCGGAGAACCACTCGCTCACGTTGAAGCGTTGGCCGATGGAGTGGCGCTGGGCTTCGGTGGTTTGGTCGTCGGTGCTCACCCGGACGTAGGCGATGGTAGCGGTCATGGCGGATAGCTCCTTGAGTACAGGGAGGATCATAAAGCTGGCTCAAGATGTTATTAGGTGGATCAGTCAAAATCAACAATTCTGATCCAGCTGGAGGCGCAGCGCGTCACCTAGCTCCAGAGATGCTCAGGTTGGCTCGCAAGGTACACCTTCTGATCCAGGCCGCTGGCAGCAGCATCCGCTATAGTCCACAGACATTCCTGATACGGACACGGATGCCATGCGTGGAGAGCTTTTGACGTCAGCCGAGTCCTTGCTGAACTTGATGATCGCCCATGCGACCGGCTCACCCGGATAGGATGCCGATTACATCCAGTTGCGGAAGCAGCTACTCGCTGCTGCGCTTGGGGACTTGGTTCCTAGAACGGTGCAGACATGTCGCTCGCTTGGGCAGTTCTGGGGAGTTATCAAGCAGAAGTTCGGCACCTATCAAGAGCGAAGGGACTATCTCTATGCAGAGTTCCAACCACTTCTAGATCATCTTGAATCGGCCTCTCGCTCTCCAGCAGACGAGCTAATCAGTGGTTCAGTCAGGAAGCTGGATGGGGCCTACGTTCATGCCGCCTGGGAGAAAGCTCTGGAACGAAGGAATAGTGATCCAGAGGGCGCCATCACTATGGCAAGAAGTCTGCTTGAGGCTGTGTGCAAGCTGATTCTTGATGGGGCAGGGGTGAATTACGGCGACGCCCCCGATATCAACAAGCTTTATGGTATGGCTTCCGAGCAGTTGAAACTCTCGCCAAGCCAACACGCCGATAAGGACTTCAAGCGCATTCTTGGTGGATGCACGTCTGTGATCGAGGGGTTGGGTGGCCTCAGAAACAGACTTGGTGATTCCCACGGGAAGGGAGCCACTTGGATCAAACCCGCTCCCCGACATGCTGAGCTAGCGGTCAACTTGGCTGGAGCTATGGCTACGTTCCTGATCGCGACCTGGGAGTTCAGGCAAGGCAAGGAAGCCTAGCGCTTGGCCGGGGGAGGGTAGTGCTTTTTTCTGAGCCCCCAGGGGGATACCGGGGGAACCGTCGTAGGGCTGCGTCGTATATACCCTCTCGCATTTTTGCTAAAAAAGCCCCGTTTGGGGTGTGGCTTGGTGATCCAAAAGGGATCCAGAAGTGATCCGAAACGGTGATCCAAAGGTCTCGCAAGGACATTCACTGGCCATATAGAATGACGACTAAATTCGAAAACAGTGTGACGAGCAGAAACGCTAGAAGTCAGGATTGGCGAGGGTTCCAGGCCCCCCGCAACGATTACCCGTGAACCTGGTCAGATCCGGAAGGAAGCAGCCACAGCGGGAACATTGTGTGCCGGGGTGTGGCTGGTGGGTTGCCTCCATAATGCCCAAGCCTTCGTTCGCAAGGTTTGCCAAAACTTCCCGATTCTTTTTGATCGCTGATCGCTACCGATCGTTATCTTCTGCTGTCCGAATTTCCTGCAGTCGACATGGCCTTGAGGTTCGTGTCGTCTCGGCGTGGGAAATCATGGATTCCTGACGAGGGTCCGTTGGTCGGGACTGTCAGATCTGACAGTAGAGTCTCAGAGCGCTCTGTTCTAGGTTCCAGTTCAACAAGCAACCTGCTTGAGAGGGTACCGTTTCGAGGGCCTGGGAATTGCAGGTATCGCGTAGCCGAGGAGCCAAGTCATGAGCAATGAAATGGCATTAACGCAAGGCGGAAATGGTATTGCGGTTAAGGTTGCGGCAGCGCTGGGGTGGTTTGCGTTACTTCTCCAGCTCTATTTGATTCTCGCTTCGCGCTGGCAGGCCGGGAAGACTCTGCTGGGCGGGGTGGATATCTACTTCAGTTACTTCACGGTCTTGACCAATATCTTGGTAGCGATCGTGTTGACCTACGCAGCGACAACCGGTAGCTCGGCAATACGGCGTTTTTTCCTTCGCCCCTCCACACAGGGCGGTGTGGCTGCTGCCATCGTGCTGGTTGGGCTGGCTTACAACCTGCTATTACGTGATGTTTGGGACCCGCAGGGTTTGCAGTGGGTAGCCGATGAGTTACTCCATGACGTAATGCCGGTCGTGTTTCTGATTTACTGGTGGTTCTGCGTGCCCCGGGGATTGCGTTGGTCCGATGCGTGGCGATGGCTGATCTATCCCTTGGTCTATTTCATTTATGCCCTGACGCGCGGTCCTCTGGTCGGTTCGTACCCTTACCCCTTCATCGAGGTGGACAGGCTGGGTTACGTTCAAGTCTTTAGCAACGCGTTGATGATACTGCTGGGGTTCGTGGTGGTCTCCCTGTTGGTGATCGCTGTTGACCGGGTAAAAAAACCGAGCTGACGGTCCGTCATGCTGCTCGGCATCGACGATTGCCATCTTCGGCGGTGGGCATGGTTGTCGAAGACGGGTCGGTCCGACCGACCAGCAGACAGACCCACCCTCTGGCTCGTCAAGGCTTGGACAAGGCCTGGTCGACCGCTGCGATCAGCTTTCCCAGGTCCTTCGGGGTGGCTTTGTGTATGACACCGAACAGGTACGCCCGCTGTTCGTCCTCATCGGCCATGTCGGCAAAAAAGGCCTTCAGTTGCACATCCAGCACATTGGCAAGCAGGAACAAGGCTTCGACACTGGGGGTGTAGGCGCCGGTTTCGAAGCGGCTGATGGTTTTAGGGTCAAAACCGGTTTTTTCGCCAAGTTCAGCCTGAGTAAGCCCCGCTACTTTGCGGTAGCGTCTGATGGCCGGACCCAAACTTGAAATTCGCATCGCTTAATTCCCATTTAGAATCAAGAACTTAACGATAGATTTTCGCATTAGGCAACCGCGTGATCCATCACCTTGCTTTGCAAAATGTGATGTGTTTCGTAGAATCGGCCTTTGGCACGGGTATTTGGTGACCTGCTTTTCGAAGCCGAGGTGTGTGCAGGGGCCGGGCCTTGTGTTCTTGCCACGATACAAGGCAAGGGCTGAAGCTCCCCCTTGGCATCGCCAGGGCCCGCGCTCCAGCTTCTCTCAGAGTGTTTGAGCCTAGTTGATTTTCGCCTGTCTTGAAGGCGGTGCAACCGCGCGCGACAAATGAGCCTGACTCATGGATGACTGCTTCGATGGATAAGAAGTACCGCAGGGCCGTTGACGCCGCCGCGATTTTTTCCGAGACCGATCTGAGCGGGCGCATCACCTACGTCAACGATCAATTTTGCAGTCTTTTCGGTTACCGGCGCGATGAATTGCTGGGCGCGAATCATCGTCTGCTCAATTCCGGCCAGCACCCTGGCGAGTTCTTCAGCGCCATGTGGCGCACCATTGCCCTGGGCCAGGTCTGGAAAGGGGAAATCTGCAATCGGGCCAAGGACGGTACGCTGCACTGGGTCGACACCACCCTGGTGCCGGTGATCGACGACCAGACTGGCCAGATCGAGCGTTACCTGGCGATTCGCTTCGACGTCAGCGAAAAGCGTCGGCTGCTGCATTCGTTGCAATGGCGGGTCGGTCACGATGTGCTGACCGGTCTGCCCAATCGTACTTATCTGTCGGATCTGCTGGACCAGGCCCTGGAGTTTTCCCGCGCGGAAAACCTGCCCCTGGCGGTGTGCATGCTCGACCTCGATGGCTTCAAGGCGGTCAATGACGGTTATGGTCACGCCAGCGGTGATCGACTGTTGGTGGAGGTCGCCAGGCGCCTGCGCAGCATTGTGCGTGGCGAGGATGTGGTGGCGCGGCTGGGCGGGGACGAGTTCGTGCTGGTGTTGCGCCATGTACGTGGGATGGAAGAGCTGCATGCGGCGTTGAACCGGGTGTTGATCGCCGTCTCGATGCCGTATGCCATTGATGGCAAGGACATCAAGGTTTTCGCCAGTATTGGCGTCACGTTGTTCCCGTGGGACAACGAAGACGCCGAGACCTTGCTGCGTCACGCCGACCAGGCGATGTACGTGGTCAAGCAAAGCGGTCGCAATCGTTTCCACTTGTTCGATGTGTCCCGGGACAAGGAGGTGCGGGCCACTTACCAGACGGTCGAGCGGGTCCGCCAGGCACTGGCCGATAACGAACTGCGGCTGCATTTCCAGCCCAAGGTCAATATGCGTCATGGCACCGTGGTCGGCCTGGAGGCGCTGCTGCGCTGGAAGCATCCGCAACGTGGTCTGGTGCCGCCTCGGGAATTCTTGCCCTTGGTGGAGGAGACTGACCTGATCGTCGAGATCGGCGAATGGGTCATGGAACAGGTCTTGACCCAGTTGCAACAATGGCAGCAAGCGGGGCAGGGCTGGCCGGTGAGCATCAATATCTCGGCGCGGCATTTCCAGCGGGCGGATTTTGTCGAGCGGCTGCGACAGGTGCTGGAGCGGCATTCGGCGGTGCCGCCACGGCTGTTGGATCTGCAGATTGTCGAGTCCGTCGCCGTGGAAAACCTGGCCCACGTCAGCGCCTGTCTCCAGGCATGCCAGGCGCTGGGCGTGGGTTTTTCCCTGGGCGGTTTCGGTACCGGCTACTGCTCGCTCAACGACCTCAAGCACCTGCGCACGCAAACCATCAAGATCGACAAGACCTTCGTGCGCGACATTCTCGATGACCGCGACGACCTGGCGCTGACCGAAGCGGTGATCGGCCTGGCTCGGGCGTTTGGCCGCGAGGTGGTCGCCGAAGGGCTGGACAGCCTGGAGCATGGCCAACTGCTGCTGAGCCTGGGCTGCGAGGTGGCACAAGGTTATTTCATCGCCCGGCCCATGCCGCCCGAACAGATACCTGGCTGGGTGCAGGGGTTCGTCCCGCCGTCGCAATGGCGACAGCGGCCAGGCGATCAGGGCGAGGGCGCCTCGCTTTCGGCCCGCGATGCTTCACTGCGGCCGGTGTAGAGTTGGATGATCGCGTCGATTTCTCCGGACATCTTCATGTTCAGCAATGTCCTCAGAATGCGTTGTGCGGGAATGTTCGGATCGTCGCGCACGTAACAGCTCAACAGTTGTTCCTGCAGGACAGCCACCTCATGGAGTTGGCGATCAGCGATATGACGTTGATTGAACCAGTCCAGCGCCCATTGGTTGCTGATCCCGTAGCGATAACGCCCGGCCAGCAGTTTCGCCAGCACTTGTTCCTGGCTGCGGGCATCGTCGCGACGCAGTTGACCGGCGTCGAACAAGGGTTGCAAGGTCGGGTAGCTATAGCCGAGCACTGTGCCGATGGGTTGGGGCGACAGCGTTGTTGGCGTTACCGTCGCTGATGCGCTTGCCGTGGCGACGAGCAGGTCACGATGGAAAAACAACGGGATGCTCCACAGGTAATCGCTATTGTCCTTCACCCAGCCAGGGCTGACATAGCAACGCATGTCGATCTCGCCGTGTAGCATGGCACCGTCGAGCCGGGCGCGGGAGAGGACGTGGAATTGCGCCGGCTTTCCTATCTGGGTCGCCAGGCTGGTCATGATGTCGGGAATGATGCCCTGGGTCGGGCGGCCTCGTTCGATCTGCACCATGGGCATCGACCAGCCGTCGGTAATGGCGAAACGCAGGGGGCCTTCCTCGGCAAGACAACCGGTACTCAACAACAGCAAAGCCCCCATGGCTGAGCGCATAAACTCTCCTGACTGTGTAAAAACCGTGTCGACAACGAGCCCCTGGCCTAGCTTAGTCACATTAGACGAGCGCACCGGATGCAATTTCGCCCCTGCTCCGCTAGCATTAGCCGCTTATGTTCCTTCGTTGCGACGGTTTTCGATGAGTTATCAGGTTCTTGCACGTAAATGGCGTCCGCGCTCGTTCCGCGAAATGGTCGGCCAGACCCATGTGCTCAAGGCTCTGATCAATGCCTTGGACAGCCAGCGGCTGCACCACGCCTACCTGTTCACCGGTACCCGGGGCGTGGGCAAGACCACCATCGCGCGGATCATTGCCAAGTGCCTGAACTGTGAAACCGGTATCACTTCGACACCTTGTGGCGAGTGTTCGGTCTGCCGGGAAATCGACGAGGGCCGCTTCGTCGACCTGATCGAGATCGACGCCGCCAGCCGCACCAAGGTCGAAGACACCCGTGAACTGCTCGATAACGTGCAGTACGCCCCGAGCCGTGGGCGCTTCAAGGTCTACCTGATCGACGAAGTGCACATGCTCTCCAGCCATTCCTTCAATGCGCTGCTCAAGACCCTCGAAGAACCGCCGCCCTACGTCAAGTTCATCCTGGCGACCACCGACCCGCAGAAACTTCCTGCAACGATTCTGTCGCGGTGCTTGCAGTTCTCCCTGAAAAACATGACGCCGGAACGGGTGGTCGAGCACCTGACCCACGTATTGAGCGTCGAGAACGTGCCATTCGAAGACGATGCGTTGTGGCTGCTGGGTCGCGCCGCCGATGGTTCGATGCGCGATGCCATGAGCCTGACCGACCAGGCCATCGCTTTCGGTGAAGGCAAGGTCATGGCCGCCGATGTCCGAGCCATGCTCGGCACCCTCGATCACGGCCAGGTCTATGACGTCCTGCATGCGCTGATCGAAGGCGATGCCAAGGCGCTGCTCGAGGCGGTGCGTCACCTGGCCGAGCAGGGCCCGGACTGGAATGGCGTACTTTCGGAAATCCTCAACGTGCTGCACCGTGTAGCCATTGCCCAGGCCCTGCCCGAAGGCGTCGACAACGGCCATGGCGACCGTGATCGCGTACTGGCCCTGGCCCAGGCACTGCCGGCCGAAGACGTGCAGTTCTATTACCAGATGGGCCTGATCGGCCGTCGTGACCTGCCCCTGGCGCCGGATCCGCGAGGCGGCTTCGAAATGGTCCTGCTGCGAATGCTGGCGTTCCGGCCAGCCGACACGGCGGACGCCCCGAGGCAAACGCTAAAGCCAGTGGGGATCAGCCAGGCCACAGCTGATTCCGCCAAGCCAGTGGCTGCCGCGCCCGTCGTTGCGCCGGCAGTGGCTCCGGCAGCGGTGGCACCTGTAGCCCAGCCGGTGCCGGCGCCTGTTGTCGCGACGCCCGAGCCGGTCGTCGAGGCGCTGCCCGAGCCCGTCGCCGAAGAAGTCGTCGACCTGCCTTGGAACGATCCGGTCGAGCCGCAAGTGGTCCAGCAGCCGGTCGTCGAGCCCGTCTTGGAAACCGTCGCCGAGCAGCCCGAGTTGCCGCCGATGCCCCTGCCGACGCCCGACAGCGTGGTGCCCGATGCGCCGGAATGGGTCGCCGCGCCCGTGCCCGAGCCGACGGTGGCCGACGTCGATATCGCCACGCCGGGCATCGACCCGGACGACGAGCCGCCGCTGGATGAGGATTACATCGAGCCGGACATGGATTCGGCGTACAGCTATCTGGACGACCTGGCCAGCGAGCACGCCGCTGAGCCGGCCCCGGAGCCCGAGCCGGAACCGGCGGCGATGCCGGCCACCGGGCTGGCCCTGCAATGGCTGGAACTGTTCCCTAAACTGCCGATCAGCGGCATGACCGGCAGCATCGCGGCCAACTGCACGCTGATGGCCGTGGAAGGCGACCACTGGCTGCTGCACCTGGACCCGGCACACAGCGCACTGTTCAACGCGACCCAGCAACGTCGCCTCAACGATGCACTGAACCAGTACCACGAGCGCACCCTGACGCTGACCATCGAGCTGATCAAGCCCGAGCAGGAGACCCCGGCCCAGGCCGCGTCCCGCCGCCGTGCCGACCGTCAGCGCGAAGCCGAGGAGTCGATCCACGGTGATCCATTCATCCAGCAGATGATGCAACAGTTCGGCGCCGTGGTCCGTCACGATACTATCGAACCTGTCGAGGCCCCGGTCACCCAGGGCTCATAACTGAAGGCGCCGGGCCGAACGGGCCGGGCGTGTTGTTTATCCAAGTACTTTCGAGGTGATTCCCATGATGAAAGGTGGCATGGCCGGCCTGATGAAGCAGGCGCAGCAGATGCAGGAAAAAATGGCCAAGATGCAGGAAGAACTGGCCAACGCCGAAGTCACCGGCAAATCCGGTGGCGACATGGTGACCGTGGTCATGACCGGTCGTCACGACATCAAGCGTGTCAGCATCGACCCAAGCGTGGTCGAAGGCCTGAGCGAAGACGACAAGGAAATGCTCGAAGCCCTCTTTGCCGCCGCCGTCAATGACGCGGTGCGCAAGATCGAAGCCAACAGCCAGGACAAGATGTCCGGCATGACCGCTGGCATGCAACTGCCACCGGGCATGAAACTGCCGTTCTGATTCGCCATCCCGGTCGGGATGGGCTACACACAATGCCAGGCATCGCGCCTGGCATTTTTATTTCCGGCCCAGATACGGCGTTGGATGTTCGGCCGCTATCGCGAGCAAGCTCGCTCCCACACTGGATTGAAGTGTTCGTCAATTGTGAGGTTCGTCGCAGGTCCTATGTGGGAGCGAGCTTGCTCGCGATGCGACCCCTGCGGTCCAACCGAACAAACATCGAACGCCACCCCCATGGCCATGGTCTGCTCCCTATACGTGCCACTCAACGATCAAGGAGACGCTTCCATGTCACAAGCATCGACCACCAGCCAGCGCATCGTCCTGGCCTCTCGCCCTCATGGCGCCCCGACCCCGGAGAATTTCCGCCTGGAGCAGGTGACCCTGCCGGACCTGGCACAAGGGCAGATCCTGCTCAAGACGCTGTTTCTGTCCCTGGACCCCTACATGCGGGGGCGCATGAGCGATGCACCTTCCTACGCCGCGCCGGTGGAAATCGACGAGGTGATGACCGGCGGCGCTGTCAGCCGCGTGGAGCGTTCGATGCACCCGAAATTCCAGGAGGGTGATCTGGTGGTGGGCGCCACGGGGTGGCAGAGCCACAGCATCAGCGATGGGCGCAACGTGATGCCCATCCCCTCCGGGCTGCCCAGCCCGTCGATGGCCTTGGGGGTGCTGGGCATGCCGGGCATGACCGCTTACATGGGGCTGGTGGACATTGGCCAGCCCAAGGCCGGGGAAACCCTGGTGGTCGCGGCCGCCTCGGGTGCCGTGGGCTCGGTGGTCGGCCAGGTGGCGAAGATCAAGGGCCTGCGTGTCGTCGGGGTCGCTGGCGGCAGCGAGAAATGCAAGTACGTGGTCGATGAGCTGGGCTTCGATGCCTGTGTCGATCACAAGAGCGCGAATTTTGCCGAGGAACTGGCGCGGGCCTGTGACAAGGGTATCGATATCTATTACGAAAACGTCGGCGGCAAGGTCTTCGATGCCGTCGTGCCGTTGCTCAACGCCAAGGCGAGGATCCCGCTCTGTGGCCTGATCGCCTCCTACAACGATCATCAAGCACCGAGCGGCCCGGATCGCCTGCCGCAGCTGCAGCGCACCTTGCTGACCAAGCGCGTGCGGATCCAGGGGTTTATCGTGTTTGACGACTATGGTGACCGCCAGCCGGAGTTCATCAGTGCCATGGCCCCTTGGGTGCGCGATGGCAAGGTCAAGTTCCGTGAGGACGTGGTCGATGGCCTGGAAAATGCGCCACAGGCGTTTATCGGCCTGTTGGAAGGGCGCAACTTCGGCAAGTTGGTGGTGCGGGTCGCGCAGGATTGAGTATTTGACGCTAACCGGAGGCGCGGGTATAAACCGCGTCTCGTTGTTATGTCGGACATTTCCTCCATGAGCTTCAGCCCTTTGATTCGCCAACTGATCGATGCCCTGCGAACGTTGCCGGGTGTGGGTCAGAAAACTGCCCAGCGCATGGCGTTGCAATTGCTCGAGCGTGATCGCAGCGGCGGTTCACGCCTGGCCCAGGCCCTGAGCCAGGCCATGGAAGGCGTAGGGCATTGCCGTTTATGCCGCACCCTCACCGAGGATGACCTCTGCCCGCAATGTGCCGACCCGCGTCGGGACGACACCTTGCTCTGCGTAGTAGAGGGGCCGATGGATGTGTATGCGGTGGAGCAGACCGGTTTTCGTGGCCGTTATTTCGTGCTCAAGGGCCATTTGTCCCCGCTCGACGGCTTGGGGCCTGAAGCCATCGGCATTCCACAGTTGATCGCGCGGATCGAAGAAGCGGGCACGTTCACGGAAGTCATCCTCGCCACCAACCCGACGGTCGAAGGCGAAGCCACTGCCCATTACATCGCCCAGCTGCTGAACAACAAGGGCCTGGTCGCCTCCCGCATCGCCCACGGCGTGCCACTGGGAGGGGAGCTTGAATTGGTGGATGGCGGGACGCTGGCGCATTCGTTTGCGGGGCGTAAGCCGATCGCGTTATAACCGCTACCCCATACCCTGTGGGAGCGAGCTTGCTCGCGATAGCGGTGGATCAGTCAACATCCATGCGACTGATAAACCGCCATCGCGAGCAAGCTCGCTTCCACAGGTTCGATGGTTGCCTGCCCTTTATTTTTCGCTGAGGGAGAACTGCGTCAGGCAGAACGTCGGGATCCCCATGTCTTCCAGGCGCTGGGAGCCGAGCAGTTCCGGCAAGTCAATGATCGCTGCGGCCTCGTGGACCTTGGCGCCCATGCGGCGGATCAGGTTGGCGGCGGCGATCAGCGTGCCACCGGTGGCGATCAGGTCATCGAACATCACCACCGAATCCCCCTCGCACAGGCTGTCGGCATGCACTTCAAGGAAGGCTTCGCCGTATTCGGTCTGGTATCCCTCGGCCAGTACGTCGGCCGGCAGCTTGCCTTGCTTGCGGAACAAGACCAGCGGTTTGTTCAACTGATAGGCCAGGATCGAACCGATCAGGAAACCGCGCGCATCCATCGCGCCAATGTGCGTGAACTCGGCCTCGACATAGCGGTGGGCGAAACTGTCCATGACCAGGCGCAGGGCGGTCGGGGATTGGAACAGCGGGGTAATGTCGCGAAAGATCACGCCGGGCTTGGGGAAATCGGTCACGGGGCGGATCAGGGATTTGATGTCGAAGGAGTCAAAGACCATCGTGGAGGTGTCCTGGCAGGGCTGCAAACGCGGCAGTATAGCGCGGCGGGGCAAATCCCTCAGCCGCACTCGTCCATCAGCCCTCGATCGAGCCGCCGGCCAGGGCGCAGAGCTGGATCGGGTCGAGGATGTGAATTTCCTTGCCTTCGGCGGCAATCAATTCGTTCTGCTGGAAACGGGTGAACACCCGGGACACGGTTTCCACCGCCAGGCCCAGGTAATTGCCGATTTCGTTGCGCGACATGCTCAGGCGGAACTGGTTGGCCGAGAACCCGCGGGCGCGGAAGCGTGCCGAGAGGTTGACCAGGAACGTGGCGATGCGCTCGTCGGCGGTTTTTTTCGAGAGCAGCAGCATCATCTGCTGATCGTCACGGATTTCCCGGCTCATGACCCGCATCAACTGGCGACGCAGTTGCGGCAACTGTATGGCCAGCTCGTCCAGGCGGTCGAAGGGGATTTCGCACACCGAGGTGGTTTCCAGCGCCTGGGCCGAGACGGGATGGCTCTCGGTGTCCATGCCGGACAGGCCCACCAGTTCGCTGGGCAGGTGGAAACCGGTGAGCTGCTCTTCACCGCCATCGCTCAGGTTAAAGGTTTTCAAGGCGCCCGAGCGCACCGCGTAGACGGAATCGAAGGTGTCACCCTGGCGGAACAGGAATTCACCTTTTTTCAACGGACGGCCCCGTTTAACGATTTCGTCCAGCGCCTCCATGTCCTCCAGATTCAATGAAAGTGGCAGGCACAGGGGAGCCAGGCTGCAATCCTTGCAGTGGGCCTGGTTGTGGGCGCGCAGTTTGACTGGCTCGGACATTTCTTCAATCCTTGTGGGAAAACACACATAGGCCGTAAGGGTACCCCAGCGTAGGCACTCCGGCCAGTGCGGTTTCGTCGTCAAATTGTCGCGCTCAGATAACCCGAGAGAAGCGCTGCCGGTTGTGCTGCTCCAGATAGGCATCGAAGACCATGCACACGGATCGCACCAGCAGGCGCCCGGCGGGCAGGACTTTGATGTGCGTGTTGTCGAGTTCGATCAGACCGTCCTTGGCCATGGCCTGCAACTGCGGCCATAGCGGCGCAAAATATCCGCCAAAATCGATGTTGAAGGTTTGCTCGATCTCGGCGAAGACCAGGTTGAAATGACAAATCAATTGCTGGATCACCGCACGCCGCAGTCGGTCGTCGGCGTTGCATAGCCAGCCGCGACTGGTCGCCAGTTGCCCGTCGGCGAGGGTGTTCTGGTAATGATTCAGGTCGCTGCTGTTCTGGCAGTACAGGTCGCCGATCTGGCTGATGGCCGATACGCCAAGGCCGATCAGGTCGCAATGGCCATGGGTGGTGTAGCCTTGGAAGTTGCGCTGCAACGTGGCCTCTTCCTGGGCGATGGCCAACTCGTCGTCGGGCAGGGCGAAGTGGTCCATGCCGACGTAGCGGTAGCCGGCGGCGGTCAGTTGTTCGATGGTGCCCTGCAGCATCGCCAGTTTCTGCTCCGGGTTCGGCAAGTCCTGGCTGTTGATGCGCCGCTGGGGCATGAAGCGTTCCGGCAAGTGGGCGTAATTGAACACCGAGAGCCGGTCCGGTTGCAGGCGGATGACCTCCTCGACGGTGCGGGCGAAGTTGTCTGGAGTCTGCTTGGGCAGTCCGTAGATCAGGTCAATGTTGATCGAACGGAATTGCAAGGTTCGGGCCGCCTCGACCACCGCGCGGGTTTCTTCCAGGCTTTGCGGGCGATTGACGGCACGCTGCACCGCCGGGTCAAGGTCTTGCAGGCCGATGCTGACCCGATTGAACCCCAGTTCACGTAATAGCCCCATGGTCGACCAGTCGGCCTCCCGGGGATCGATCTCGATGCCGTAGTCGCCGGAGTCGTCGTCCAGCAGGTTGAGGTGCTTGCGCAGCGTGGCCATCAGTTGGCGCAGTTCGTCGTGGCTGAGGAATGTCGGGGTGCCGCCGCCAAAGTGCAACTGTTCCACGGGCTGGGCAGAGTCCAGGTGGCAGCCGATCAGCTGGATTTCCTGTTCCAGGCGTTGCAGATAGGCGTGGGCGCGGCCACGGTCCTTGGTGATGACCTTGTTGCAGGCGCAGTAGTAGCAGATGTTCGCGCAGAACGGCACGTGCACATACACCGACAGTGGCCGCCGCGCCTTGCGGCTGTCACGCAGGGCATGGAGCAGGTCGAAGGTGCCCACCTGGCCGCCGAACTGCGCCGCAGTCGGGTACGAGGTGTAGCGTGGTCCCGCCAGGTCGTAGTGGCGGATCAGGTCTGAGTCCCAACGGATGGCGTCGAGCATGCGGGTGTTCCCCGGGTAGGCTGGCATGGGGCGAGTCTAGGGGGGTAGGCGCGGGGTGGTCTTGATTTGCGTCAACAGGCTCGCTGCGCAGAAGGGTGTGCAAGGCTTTTGAAGACGATACATGACCTGTGGGAGCCGAGCTTGCTCGCGATGACGGCGGCACAGCCAGTGCGGATGTCAGCTGACACACCGCCATCGCGAGCAAGCTCGGCTCCCACATTCAGTGGCCCATGAGCCAATGCTGATGCGGCCCCGGCAGTGTCCAAATCCCGAAAACAATCACCAACAGCCCGCCGGCCATGCGCACGCTGCGTTTGCGCAGCAGGGCGGTGATGCGCTCGGCGGCCAGGCCAGTGGCGAGCAGCACCGGCCAGGTGCCCAAGCCGAAGGCAAGCATCAGCAGGGCGCTGTCCAGGGCATTGCCCTGGCTGGCGGACCATAGCAGGGTGCTGTAGACCAGCCCGCACGGCAGCCAGCCCCACAGGGCACCGAGCAGCAAGGCCCGGGGCAGGCTCGACACCGGCAGCAAGCGGTTGGCGACGGGTTGGATGTGCCGCCACAAGCCACGCCCCACGCTTTCGATGCGGGTCAGGCCGCTCCACCAACCCGCCAGGTACAGGCCCATGGCAATCAACAGCAAGCCGGCCAGCACCCGCATGATCATCGCTGCTGGACTGTTGGACACGGCCCAACCGGCCAGGCCGATCAGCAGCCCGGCGGTGGCATAGCTCAGGATTCGCCCCAGGTTGTACGCCAGCAGCAACCGAAAGCGGCGGCTGCGCTGGTCCTTGGGAATCGCCAGGGTCAGGGCGCCCATCAGGCCGCCGCACATGCCCAGGCAATGACCGCCGCCCAGCAGGCCAAGGATAACGGCCGAAACCAGCAGTGGCGCCAGGTCAAGCATGGGGTGGGGCCTTGTCGTCCGCCTTGCGGACTTCGCCACTGGCTTCGTCCACCGCCGCCTTGTGGTTCGGGTCCTGATCGTCGAACAGGATGCTATGGGCCGGACCGTCGAGGTCGTCGTACTGTCCGCTGTCCACGGCCCAGAAGAAAATGTACACGGCGATGGCCACGATCAGCAGCGCGGCCGGGATCATCACGTAAAGAGCTGGCATGTCGGAACTCCATGCCCGCGCGGCTCAGGCCGGCAGCGGGCGGGTATCGGGCGTGGCGGTGAAAACCTGCGCCTTGGGCTGACGCGTCAGCCTCAGGGCATTCAACACCACGGTCAACGAACTGATGGACATGCCGACCGCGGCCCACACCGGTGTAATCCAGCCGAGGGCGGCGAACGGCAACATGAGGCCATTGTACAGCCCTGCCCACACCAGGTTCTCGACGATCACCCGGCGAGTGCGCCGGGCCAGGTCGAAGGCGTGGATCAGGGCGTCGAGGCGGTTGGACAGCAGCACGGCGTCGGCGCTGGTCTTGGCCAGGTCGGTGGCCGAGCCCATGGCGACACTGATGTCCGCCGCCGCCAGCACGGGCACGTCGTTCACGCCATCGCCGAGCATCAGCACCTTGCGGCCCTGTTGGTGCAATTGCTGCAACACCGCCAGTTTGTCGTCCGGGCGCAGGCCGCCCCGGGCCTCGTCGATGCCCAGTTCGGCGGCGACGCTGGCAACCATCGGCGAACTGTCGCCCGACAGCAGCAGCGTACGCCAGCCCCGCGCCTTGCAGGCTGCCAGCAGGGCCGGGGCGTCGGCGCGCAAGCGGTCATCGAGGACGAACCAGGCCAGCGGCCCGAGCTCATCGCCTAGCAACAGCCATTGCCCGGCTTCGTCCGGCATCTGCGGTAGGGCCGCGCCACTCAGTTCGCAGACAAAACCGGGCTGGCCGATGCGCAAGCGTTGTTCGGCCACGAGGCCTTCCAGTCCCAGTCCCGGGGTGCTTTGTACCTGCTCGGCGGCCATTGGTGCGCGGCCAAAAGCACGGGCGATGGGGTGTTCCGAGCGGTTTTCCAGGGCCGCGGCCAAGCCCAGGCAGTGATCGCTGTCGAGGGCCGCCAGTGGTCGAATGGCGCGCAACGCCAGGCGGCCTTCGGTGAGGGTGCCGGTCTTGTCGAAAATGACCGTGTCGATCTGGTTCAGGCCCTCCAGTACATGGCCGCGCGTCAGCAGCAGGCCAAGTTTGTGCAAGGTGCCGGTGGCTGCGGTGAGGGCGGTCGGCGTGGCGAGGGACAATGCGCAGGGGCAAGTGGCGACCAGCATCGCCAGGACGATCCAGAAGGCCCGCGACGCATCCAGTTGCCACCACAACAGGCCGATGGCCGCCGCCGCGACCAGGGAGAACAGCAGGAACCACTGGGCCGCGCGATCGGCGATCTCCGCCAATCGCGGCTTCTCGGCCTGGGCCCGCTCCAGCAGGCGAACGATGGCCGACAACCGGGTGTCTTGCCCGAGGGCCAGCACCTCGACGGTCAAGGCGCCTTCGACGTTCAGCGTGCCTGCGGTGACCGCATCGCCCGCCTGCCGAGGTTGGGGCAGGTATTCACCGGTCAGCAGGGATTCGTCGATGCTGGACTGCCCCTCGAGGATTCTGCCGTCAGCCGGCAGGACCGCCCCGGGATGCACCAGCACCCGGTCACCGGTGCGCAATTCGCTGAGCAGGATGCGTTCGCTCTGGCCATCATCCGCCAGGCGCAGGCACGAGGCCGGTAACAGATTGACCAGTTGGGCGGTGGCGGCGGCCGTGCGCTCCCGGGCCCGGCGCTCCAGGTAGCGGCCGGCCAGCAGGAAAAGGGCGAACATGCCCACGGCATCGAAGTACAACTCGCCAACGCCAGTGATCGACGTCCAGATCCCGGCGATGTAGGCGCTGCCAATGGCCAGGGACACCGAAACGTCCATGGTCAGGTGGCGGGTGCGCAGGTCGCGCATGGCGCCTTTGAAGAATGGCGCGCAGCTGTAGAACACGATGGGCGTGGTGAGAAACAAGGCGACCCAGCGCAGGATGGTGTGCATCTCGGGGCTCAGGTCGATGTTGAATTCCGGCCAGGTGGCCATCGTCGCCATCATCGCCTGGAACCACAACAGGCCAGCCACGCCCAGCTGGCGCAGGGCCAGGCGGTTTTGTGCGGCGAGTTGCTCGCACGCCTGGTCGGCCTGGTACGGGTGGGCGACGTAGCCGATCTGGCGCAACTCGGCGAGCAGCGTGCTCAGCGGCAACTGGGCGTCGGCCCAGCGCACATGCAGGCGGTGATTGGACAGGTTCAACCGCGCTTCGGCCACGGCCGGCAGGCTGCGCAGCTGTTTTTCGATCAACCAGCCGCAGGCGGCGCAACTGATGCCTTCCATCAACAGGGTGGTTTCGGCCAATTCGCCCTCATGGCGCACGAACGACTGTTGCACGTCAGGGCGATCGTACAGCGCCAGTTCATCGATCAACTGGACGGGCAGGGTCTCGGGATTGGCCGACGCTTCACTGCGATGCAGGTAATAGCTTTCCAGGCCACCGGCGACAATGGCCTCGGCCACCGCCTGGCAGCCCGGGCAGCACAGCTCGCGGGTTTCACCGAGGACAACGGCGGTGAAGCGACTGCCGGGAGGGACGGGCAGGGCGCAGTGGTAGCAGGGCTGGGGAGTGGTCATGGTTGTCGCATGAAGGCCTGGCATGATGGGCTTGCAAGAGGTACACGGACTGTAGGAGCTGCCGAAGGCTGCGATCTTTCCCTTGGCACTTGAGTCTCAAGCGAAAGATCAAAAATCAAAAGATCGCAGCCTTCGGCAGCTCCTACAGGGCTGTGAGCAGCTTATTTTTTCAGGTCTTCAGCGCCTTGCAGCGGTTCATCACCGAGCAGGATGGCCTGGTCGTGGTTGATCTGTTCTTCTTCGAACAGGCGCCAGGTCTTATCGTTCTCCACCCCCAGCAATTCGACAAAGCGCCGGCCTTCGACCTTGTCCGTCAACTGGCCGATATAACGCCCCGGTTCGCTGTCGTTGCGGGTCAGGACGATCTTGCGGTCCTTCTCCGGCTGGGTCGGCGAGATCAGGCTCAGTTCCAGGGTCTGGGGGCGGCTGTTGCCGTTCAGGCGCAGGTTCACTTCGCCGGTCACTTCATCCAGTTGCACGTTGGCATGCAGTTGCAGGGTCTGGGCCAGCAGTTCGCGCTCCAGCGAGCGGTTGATGCCCTTGCCGGCTTCGTAATAGTTGTCGTTGACCAGGTTGTCCGGGTTTTTCACCGCAATGGTCACCATTGTCAGGCTCAGGGTTACCGAACAGCTCAGGATCGCGATGATGATCCACGGCCAGAGGTGCTTGTACCAAGGGCTGGTGGCGGTTGCTGCAGGCATGTTCATTTCTCTCAACGAGTTTGTGGGCCGATGAACCGGCTCTTGGCTTCGACATGTACGCTTTCGTCATCGGCGTCCTTGAGGATGAACGTCACCTCGTTGGTGCTCGATGGCAGTTGCTCCGGTGCGCTGGACAGTTCGAACGGCTGGCTGTAGATCTCGCCGGCCGCGACCTTGATTTCCCGACGGCCTTGCAGCTTGAGGTCGGGCAGGCCGGCGGCGTCCAGGACGTACGTATGGTCGCGCTGGTCCTTGTTCATGATCTTCAGGCTGTAGACGTTCTCGATCCGGCCCTCGGCGTTTTCGCGATACAGCACGCGGTCTTTGCTGACATCGAAACCCACCAGCGAGCGCATGAAGAACGCCGTCACCAACAAGCTGATCATGGCCAGCAGCACCAGGGCATAGCCGATCAGGCGCGGGCGCAGTTTATGGGTTTTCTGCCCCGAGAGGTTGTGTTCGGTGGTGTAGCTGATCAGGCCGCGCGGGTAGTCCATTTTGTCCATGATGCTGTCGCAGGCGTCGATGCAGGCTGCGCAGCCGATGCATTCGATCTGCAGGCCGTCGCGAATGTCGATGCCGGTCGGGCAGACCTGGACGCACATGGTGCAATCGATGCAGTCCCCCAGTCCCAGGGCCTTGTAGTCCACACCTTTCTTGCGCGGGCCACGGCTTTCGCCACGACGCGGGTCGTAGGACACGATCAAGGTGTCCTTGTCGAACATCACGCTTTGGAAGCGCGCGTAGGGGCACATGTAGATGCACACCTGCTCACGCAGCCAGCCGGCATTGCCGTAGGTGGCCAGGGTGAAGAAACCGACCCAGAAATACGACCAGCCATCGGCCTGGCCGGTAAAGAACTCGAACACCAGTTCACGGATCGGCGTGAAGTAACCGACGAAGGTCATGCCGGTGACGAAGCCGATCAGCAACCACAGGCTGTGCTTGGCGAACTTGCGCAGGAATTTGTTGGCGCCCATGGGGGCCTTGTCGAGCTTGATGCGCTGGTTGCGGTCGCCTTCGGTGACTTTTTCGCACCACATGAAGATCCAGGTCCACACGCTTTGTGGGCAGGTGTAGCCGCACCACACCCGTCCGGCATAGACCGTGATGAAGAACAGGCCAAATGCCGCAATGATCAGCATCCCCGACAGCAGGATGAAATCCTGGGGCCAGAACGTCGCACCGAAAATGAAGAACTTGCGTTCCGGCAGGTTCCACCAGACGGCCTGATGGCCGCCCCAGTTCGACCAGACCGTACCGAAATACAGCAGGAACAGGAACGCTCCGCCAAGCATCCGCAGGTTACGGAACAGGCCAGTGAAGGCGCGGGTGTAGATTTTTTCCCGAGAGGCATACAGGTCGACGCTTTTGTTCGCGTCCTTGGCAGGCGGGGTAACGTCATGTACCGGAATCTGGTTGCTCATCAATTGCATCCCACGGCAGTGGAAAAGTGCCGGGGCCAGTGCGTGCCGACCTCGGTCAGAAAGGGTGTTGCAGTGGCGCAATGATACGCCTGTCGCTCTGGCTCAAGGGTGCGACCTTTGGTCGCGTTGGGCGTCTGCACAGAATGGTGTAGCGGATGTAACAAGTCATGACCCAGATCAATTGACTATTGTAGGAGCTGCCGTCTCAAGCGGGTGGGCTGGATGACCAGGGGTTGAGCACCGCCACGCCGCTGCTCTGGAAATCATTCACGTTGCGGGTGACTATGGTCAGTCCGTGGACCAACGCAGTGGCGGCAATCAGTGCATCGCATTCATTGCTGCGATCCGGAACGTGCAGGCGAGCGCAGCGCAGCGCGACGGCGCGGTCGACCGCCAGGATTCTTCCAGCGAATGCGGGCATGACATGGTTGTCCAGCCATGCGCGCAGGCGGCCGCCTTGCACCGGGTCCTTGCGTTCGAAGCGCAACACGCCGGTTTCCAATTCCAATACGGTAATCGCCGAGAGGTAAAGGCTGGGGGCGGGCACGCCACGCGCCCAGGCCTGTACGTTCTTATCGGCTTGAGGCTTGCGCAGTTCCGAGATGACGTTAGTGTCGAGCAGGTACATCAGGACAGGTCCACCGGTCGAGGAGAGATGACGGCACGTTCGGTATCGAAAGCGATATCCGGCGTGTCGGGCATGACCAGCAACTCGACAATGCTGGTGCCGATGCCGGTCAGTTTCTGGTACTCCTCAATGCTTAGCAGCACATGGGCCGGCTTGCCACGGTCGGTAATGATGACCGGCCCCTGGCGGCTGGCTTTTTTGGCACCACTTGTGTCGTGGTTGAATTCGCGGCTGGAAATAGTGGTGATGGACATGGCGGCGTCCTCGATAGAACTGAATGTAGGCACGTTACTACCACTGCTGGTTGCGGGCAAGATAAAACAATTTCGTCCTGTGGCACCGGCAAACGAAAAGGCCCCGTCAACGTTGGTTGACGGGGCCTTGGGTGCATCAGGCGTTGGCTTTACTGGGCGTCAGCCGCAGGTGCCTTTTCGCCGTGAGACAGGCTGTAGACATAGGCGGCCAGCAGGTGGACCTTGTCGTTGCCTTGCAGGTCGGCCTGGGCAGGCATCTGGCCCTGGCGACCGTAGCGGATGGTCTGCTGCAGTTGGGCGAAGCTCGAACCGTAGATGAACGCCCCAGGATGCGTCAGGTCAGGTGCGCCCATGGCGGGCGTGCCCTTGCCGGCAGGACCGTGGCAGGCCACGCAATTGGCCGCGAACAGTTTCTGGCCGTTGGCCGGGTCGGCCTTGGCGCCTTCCGGCAGCTTGCGACCGTGCAGGCTGGTCACCAGGTAGGAAGCCACGTCGGCCACGCCCTGTTCGCCCACCACGGCAGCCCAGCCCGGCATCACGGCGTGACGGCCGCCCATGATGGTGGTCTTGATGGTTTCCGGCTCACCGCCCCAGCGCCAGTCGGCGTCGGTCAGGTTAGGGAAGCCATAGGCACCCTTGGCATCGGAACCGTGGCAGACCGAGCAGTTGGAGGCGAACAGGCGGCCACCCATCTTCAGGGCTTGCGGGTCCTTGGCGACTTCTTCGATCGGCATGGAGGCGAACTTGGCGAAGATCGGACCGAACTTGGCGTCCGAGCGAGCCATTTCCTTTTCCCACTCGTGAACGCCTGTCCAGCCGGTCTGGCCGTTGGCGAAGGCGGTCTGCTTTTCGTTGTCCAGGTAGTTATAGCCTGGCAGCAGGCCTTTCCAGTTGCCCAGGCCAGGGTAGAGCGCCAGGTAACCGAGGGCGAACACGATGGTGCCCACGAACAACATGAACCACCATTTCGGCAGCGGGTTGTCGTACTCCTCGATCCCGTCGAAGGAGTGGCCAACCGTCTCTTCGGTGGCTTCGCTGCGCTGGCCCTTGCGGGTCGACAGCAGCAGCCAGGTCAGGGCGAAGATCGTACCCAGACTGAGGACTGTGACGTACAGACTCCAGAACGTAGTCATTCTTTGTTACTCCTAGAAGCTTGCTCGACGTGCTTGATGGCCTCGGGATCATCCGCGAACGGCAGCAAGGTCGCGTCGTCAAACTCCGACTTGCGCTTGGGGCTGAACACCCACAAGGCCAGGCCGATAAAGGCCACCATCACGACGACGGTGCCCAGGCCACGAATCATCCCGATATCCATCCAGATCACCGTTTGCTTTTGATGATGGTGCCCAGGCCTTGCAGATAGGCCACCAGCGCGTCCATTTCAGTCTTGCCCTTGACGGCATCCCTGGCACCGGCGATGTCTTCGTCGGTGTAAGGCACGCCCAAGGCCCGCAGGACTTCCATTTTCTTGGCGGTGTCTTTGCCGTCGAGCTTGTTTTCTACGAGGAACGGGTAGGCCGGCATCTTCGACTCAGGCACAACGTTGCGCGGGTTGTACAAGTGCGCACGGTGCCAGTCGTCGGAGTAGCGGCCGCCAACGCGGGCCAGGTCCGGACCGGTGCGCTTGGAGCCCCACAGGAACGGGTGGTCCCAGACGCTTTCACCGGCGACCGAGTAGTGGCCGTAGCGTTCGGTCTCGGCACGGAACGGACGGATCATCTGCGAGTGGCAGCCCACACAGCCGTTGGCGATGTAGATGTCGCGGCCTTCCAGTTCAAGGGCGGTACGCGGCTTCATGCCTTCGACCGGCTTGTTGGTCACGTCCTGGAAGAACAGCGGAACGATCTGGGTCAGGCCGCCGATGCTCACGGCGATGACCATGAAGAAGGCCAGCAGGCCGATATTCTTCTCTACTGCTTCGTGCTTCATCAGTGAGCTCCAACTACGGCGATCTTGGCGGCGGCTTCAGCTTCAGCCGGGTCAGAGGCACGAACGGTGCGGTACACGTTGTAGGCCATGAGCAGCATGCCGCTGGCGAAGAACGCACCACCCAGGGCCCGGACGATATAGCCCGGGTGGCTGGCTTGCAGCGCTTCGACGAACGAGTAGGTCAGGGTGCCGTCGTCGTTGATCGCACGCCACATCAGGCCTTGCGTAATGCCGTTGACCCACATCGAGGCGATGTAGAGCACGGTGCCGATGGTCGCGAGCCAGAAGTGCGCGTTGATCAGGCCGGTGCTGTGCATCTGCGCACGACCGAACAGTTTCGGGATCATGTGGTAGATGGCGCCGATGGAAATCATCGCCACCCAGCCGAGCGCACCGGCGTGTACGTGGCCGATGGTCCAGTCGGTGTAGTGGCTCAGGGAGTTGACGGTCTTGATGGCCATCATCGGGCCTTCGAAGGTCGACATGCCGTAGAACGCCAGCGACACCACCAGAAAGCGCAGGATCGGGTCGGTGCGCAGCTTATGCCAGGCACCCGAGAGGGTCATCATGCCGTTGATCATGCCGCCCCAGCTTGGCGCCAGCAGGATGATCGACATCGCCATGCCCAGGGACTGTGCCCAGTCCGGCAGCGCGGTGTAGTGCAGGTGGTGCGGACCGGCCCAGATGTACAGGGTGATCAGCGCCCAGAAGTGGACGATGGACAGGCGATAGGAATAGATCGGACGCTCGGCCTGTTTCGGCACGAAGTAGTACATCATCCCCAGAAAGCCGGTGGTCAGGAAGAAACCCACGGCGTTGTGGCCGTACCACCACTGGATCATCGCGTCGGTCGCGCCCGAATAGGCCGAGTACGACTTGAAGAAGCTGACCGGCAGGGAGGCGTGGTTGACGATGTGCAGCATGGCGGTCACGACGATGAAGGCACCGTAGAACCAGTTACCGACGTAGATGTGCTTGGTCTTGCGCTTGACGATGGTGCCAAAGAACACCAAACCGTAGGTTACCCAGACGATGGCCAGCAGGATAGCCAGGGGCCATTCCAGCTCCGCGTATTCCTTGGTGGTGGTGAAACCCATCGGCAAGGTCACGATCGCACCGACGATGACCGCTTGCCAGCCCCAGAAGGTGAAGGCGGCGAGGCTGTCGGAGATCAGTCGCGTTTGGCAGGTTCGCTGCACGACGTAGTAAGAAGTGGCAAACAACGCACAACCACCGAAGGCGAAGATCACCAGGTTGGTGTGCAGCGGGCGCAGGCGTCCAAATGTCGTCCATGGCAGATCGAAGTTCAACTCCGGCCAGACCAGTTGCGAGGCGATGAAGACACCGAGCCCCATGCCAAGGATCCCCCAGACCACCGTCATGATGGCGAACTGGCGGACTACCTTATAGTTATAAGCAGTCGGACTGATTGCTGTGCTCATTCTAAGGTTCCACGGTTTGGGTGTTTTATTAGGATAAAAATCGGTCGCAAGTATGGAGAAAGCGGGGGGTCATTGCAACGCGCCATGACCTGGGTCAATGCTTTCCAAAGCTGATTCTGCGGCCTTTCCATATGCTGAGTAGGGACAAAATTGGCCCTCGGCAAAATGTCGCAACGAAGGAAAGAGGCGAGGGGGTCAGGTCGGTTGTAACGGGGTGTGTTCGAACACGGCGTTCGGGTGATGCCAGGCAACTGTCGCAACAGCCGGTATTCACCTGCCTTTGCGGCCTTTTTGTCGAACGATTGTCGAACGCATCGGGTCGGGTCGACCTGAAACCGGCAGCCGCCAGCGCACGCAGAGGCAAGCTTAGACCCGATTCCGGGGAACCGAAAGGAAGACGATGGGAGGGTGCGACAATGCGTCGCGCAGGGGCACGAAACAGCCGCATCCAGACGAATGCGGCTGTTCGTGTGGTCAGGATTTAGTCGCTTTTGTGTTCCGCTTGCAGGCGCTCGGCGCGGGCATCTTGGGACAGGCTGTAGACGTAAGCCGCGAGCAGTTGCACCTTGTCATTACCCAGCAACTCATTCTGCGCCGGCATGTGGCCCTGGCGACCATGGCGAATGGTCTGCTGCAACTGGGCCAGGCTGGTGCCGTAGATGAAACCGGCCGGTTGCGTCAGGTTCGGCGCGCCCATGGCTTCGGTCCCTTGGCCGTTGGCGCCGTGGCAGGCGACGCAGGTGGTGTTGAAGGCTTGCTGGCCGGCTTGCAGATCGGCGCCGCTGTCTGCCGGCAAAGGCAGGCCGGCCAGGTCGTGGCGTACGTATGCGGCCACGTTCTTGACCCCGGCGTCCCCCAGCACTTCGCCCCAGGCCGGCATCGCCGCCATGCGGCCGCCCATGATGGTCGCCTTGATGGTGTCGGCGGCGCCACCCCAGCGCCAGTTGCTGTCAGTCAGGTTCGGGAAGCCGAAGGCACCCTTGGCGTCCGAGCCGTGGCAGACCGAGCAGTTGGAGGCGAACAGGCGACCGCCCATTTTCAGTGCCTGCGGGTCCTTGGCGACTTCTTCCACGGGCATGGCGGCGAACTTGGCGAAGATCGGCCCGAACCTGGCGTCGGCCTTGGCCATTTCCTTTTCCCATTCATGGGCGCCGGTCCAGCCGTTCTCGTAGCCGGGCAGGATGCCTTTCCAGTTGCCCAGGCCCGGATACAGGACCAGGTAACCGACGGAAAACACCAGGGTGCCGGCGAACAACAGGAACCACCACTGCGGCAGCGGGTTGTCGTACTCCTCGATGCCGTCGAAACTGTGGCCCATGGTCTGGTCGACGCTGCCCTTGGTCTCGCCCTTGCGGGTGCCGATCAGCAGCCAGGTCAGGCCGATCAGGCTGCCGATGGTCAGTACGCAGATCCACGTACTCCAGAAGGTGGTCATGGCCGGGTACTCCTTGTCGCAGGGTCTTGGGGGGTGATGTCGGCGGGCGGTTCGTCGGCGAACGGCAGCAGGCGCGCCTGGGCGAATTCCGGGCCGCGCTTGCTGCTGAATACCCACAGGGTCAGGCCGATGAAGGCGATGAACACCACGACGGTGCCCAGGCCACGGATCATTCCAGTGCTCATTTCAAAGAACATCAGGCTCACCTCTTGCTCTTGATGGCAGTGCCGAGCACTTGCAGGTAGGCCACCAGCGCGTCCATTTCGGTCTTGCCCTTGAGCGAGGCCACGCTGCCGGCGATGTCGTCGTCGGTGTACGGCACGCCGAGGGTGCGCATGGCGCGCAGCTTGCCTTCGGTGTGGCTGCTGTCCACCGCCTGGGCTACCAGCCATGGGTAGGCCGGCATTTTCGACTCGGGCACGACGTTGCGGGGGTTGTACAAGTGGGCGCGGTGCCAGTCATCGGAGTAGCGCGCGCCGACCCGTGCCAGGTCCGGCCCGGTACGCTTGGAGCCCCACAGGAATGGGTGGTCCCAGACGCTTTCGCCGGCGACGGAGTAGTGGCCGTAGCGCTCGGTCTCTGCGCGGAACGGACGGATCATCTGCGAGTGGCAGCCGACGCAGCCTTCACGGATGTAGATGTCGCGGCCTTCCAGTTGCAGGGCGGTGTAGGGCTTCATGCCGTCCACCGGCTTGTTGGTCACGTCCTGGAAGAACAGCGGCACGATCTGGGTCAGGCCACCAATGCTCACGGCCAGGACCATCAGCAGCATCAGCAGGCCGACGTTTTTTTCGATTGTTTCGTGTTTCATGGTGGACTCCTCAGGCCATCTGCGCGGCAGCGGCGGCTTCGGCAGGCTGGTAGGCCCGCACGGTGCGCCAGGTGTTGTAGGCCATCAGCAGCATGCCGAGAAGGAAGATCGACCCGCCCGCCAGCCGCACGACGAAGCCTGGGTGGCTGGCCACCAGGGTTTCGACGAAGGAGTAGGTGAGGGTGCCGTCTTCGTTCACCGCGCGCCACATCAGGCCCTGGGCGATGCCGTTGACCCACATCGAGGCGATGTACAGCACCGTGCCGATGGTCGCGAGCCAGAAGTGCGCGTTGATCAGGCCGATGCTGTGCATCTGTGGCCGGCCGAAGACTTTCGGGATCATGTGGTACAACGCACCGATGGAAATCATCGCCACCCAGCCGAGCGCACCGGCATGCACGTGGCCGATGGTCCAGTCGGTGTAGTGGGAGAGGGCGTTGACGGTCTTGATCGCCATCATCGGACCTTCGAAGGTCGACATGCCATAGAACGCCAGCGATACCACCAAGAAGCGCAGGATCGGGTCGCTGCGCAACTTATGCCAGGCACCCGAGAGGGTCATCATGCCGTTGATCATGCCGCCCCAGCTGGGTGCCAGCAGGATCAGCGACATCACCATGCCCAGGGACTGTGCCCAGTCCGGCAGCGCGGTGTAGTGCAGGTGGTGCGGACCGGCCCAGATGTACAGGGTGATCAACGCCCAGAAGTGCACGATGGACAAGCGATAGGAGTACACCGGGCGCTCGGCCTGCTTGGGCACGAAGTAGTACATCATCCCCAGGAAGCCTGCGGTGAGGAAAAAGCCCACGGCGTTGTGGCCGTACCACCATTGCACCATCGCATCCGTGGCCCCGGCGTACACCGAGTAGGATTTGGTGAAGCTCACCGGCAGTTCCAGGTTGTTGACGATGTGCAGGATCGCCACGGTGAGGATGAACGCGCCGAAGAACCAGTTACCGACGTAGATGTGCTTGGTGTTGCGCTTGGCCACGGTGCCGAAGAACACGATGGCGTAGGCCACCCAGACGATGGTGATCAGAATATCGATCGGCCATTCCAGTTCGGCGTATTCCTTGGAACTGGTGTAGCCCAGTGGCAGGCTGATGGCCGCCAAAAGAATCACCAGTTGCCAGCCCCAGAAGCAGAACGCGGCGATTTTTGGCGCGAACAGCTGGGTCTGGCAGGTGCGTTGCACCGAATAAAACGAGCTGGCGAACAGGGCGCAGCCCCCAAAAGCGAAGATGACTGCGTTGGTGTGCAGCGGGCGCAGGCGGCCGAAGCTGGTCCAGGGCAAGTCGAAATTGAGCTGAGGCCAGACCAATTGGGCGGCGAGAAAAACCCCGAGCCCCATGCCGACGATGCCCCACACCACCGTCATAATGGCGAATTGGCGGACCACCTTGTAGTTGTAGGCGGTACTGATAGAAGTGTTCATGGTTCCCCATCCACGGTTCAGCCGAAGTGAGCGCCTGCGCAAGGCAGTGCGGCGTTCTTCGCCTGGAGTTATAGGCAGACTAAAAGCGAGGCAAGCATGGACAAACAGCACAAGGCCAGTATTGACGGGGATCAATGGGCGCGGTGCGTGGCCGAACACGGTTGGCTATGGACGGTCGCGCAAACGGACGTGGGCGTCGTCTCGCCCACCCTGATCCTGGCCCATGGTGCGGGTGCGCCGATGGACAGCGGCTTCATGGAGGAAATGGCCGAACGCCTTGCCGCGCACGGCGTCAACGTGTTGCGCTTCGAGTTTCCCTACATGGCGCAACGGCGCCTGGACGGTGGCAAACGCCCACCCAATCCAGCTCCCAGGTTGCTGGAATGCTGGCGTGAGGTGTACGCCACGGTGCGGCCTTATGTCGCTGGGCGGCTGGCTATCGGCGGTAAATCCATGGGTGGGCGGATGGCGAGTCTGCTGGCTGATGAACTGGGCGCGGATGCGCTGGTGTGCCTGGGGTATCCGTTCTACGCAGCAGGCAAGCCGGAGAAGCCGCGGGTCGAGCACTTGGCGACATTGAAGACCCGGACCTTGATCGTCCAGGGCGAGCGCGATGCGTTAGGCAATCGGGAGGCGGTGCGGGGCTATACCTTGTCACCGAGCATTGAGGTGTCGTGGTTGGTGGCGGGGGATCATGACCTCAAGCCGCTGAAGGCGTCGGGGTTCAGTCATGAGCAGCATCTGGAGGCGGCGGCGGGCAAGGTGGCTGCGTTTCTTCAATGAGCGCTTTTTTGATTGTCAGGGCCTCATCGCGAGCAAGGGGTTGTGAACGCCACAAATCCACTGTGGGAGCGAGCTTGCTCGCGATGGCGTCTGCTCAGGCAATAAAAAACCCGGAAGCGTTCGCTGTCCGGGTTTTCAGTTTGCCAATGGAAGTCAGCGGTTAAATCGCTCCACCAACGAATACTGCGAATTCGCCGTGCGGGTCAGCTCTTCGCTCAGCAGCGCCGAGCTGTGGGCCTGGCCGGAGGTCTGGTCGGCCAGTTCCGAGATGTTGCTGATGTTGCGGCTGATCTCCTCGGCCACCGAGCTTTGCTCCTCGGTGGCGGCGGCGATCTGGGTGGTCATGTCGGTGATGTTGGCCACCGCTTCGCTGATGCCCACCAATGCCTGGTCCGCTTCCATCACCCGCGCCACGCCTTCTTCGGCCTGGCGGTGGCCGGCCTCCATGGTTTGCACGGCATTGTTGGCGGTTTGCTGGAGCTTGGCGATCAGGGCATGGATCTGCCCGGTGGATTCGCTGGTGCGTTGCGCCAGTTGGCGTACTTCGTCGGCCACCACGGCAAAGCCGCGCCCCATCTCACCGGCACGGGCCGCTTCAATGGCGGCGTTGAGGGCCAGCAGGTTGGTCTGGTCGGCGATGCCTTTGATCACGTCGACCACGCCACCGATCTCGTCGCTGTCCTTGGCCAGCTGAGTCACGGTGTTGCCGGTCTCGCCGACCACCACCGACAGCCGCTCGATGGCTTCGCGGGTTTCCCCGGCGATGTCGCGGCCGCGGCTGGTCAGGCGATTGGCTTCCTGGGTGGCATCGGCGGTGCGCTGCACGTGACTGGCGACTTCCTGGGTCGTTGCCGCCATCTGGTTGACGGCCGTGGCGACCTGTTCGGTTTCCACCCGCTGGCGCTCAAGGCCGCTGGAGCTGTCATGGGCCAACGTGTTGGACTGGCGGGCCTGGTCGTTAAGGTGCTCGGCGGTGTCCTGCAGGCGCGTCAGGCAGGTTTTCAGGCGCGCTTGCTGGCTGAGGATCGACATTTCCAGGCGAGCCTGTACGCCGCGGCTGTCGGTGTACATCCGTGCGATCAGCGGGTCGGAGGTGGTTTGCTCGGCCAGGCGCAGCAGGCGCTTGATCCCGCGTTGTTGCCATTGCAGGCCCATCAGCCCCAAGGGCACCGACAGCAGGGCGGCCAGGGCAAAGCCCCAGTGGGAATTCAGGAAGGCGCCGACGACGAAACTGAGTTGGCTGACCAGGATAAACGGCAGCCAGTCCTGCAGCATCGGCAACCATTTGTCGCTGGCCGGAATCGCGGACTTGCCCTGGTTGATGCGCTGATACAGGGCTTCGGCGCGGGCGATCTGCTCGGCGGAGGGTTTGACCCGCACCGACTCGTAGCCGACCACCTGGCTGCCCTCGAACACGGGCGTGACATAGGCGTTGACCCAGTAATGGTCACCGCTCTTGCAGCGATTCTTGACGATGCCCATCCATGGCAAGCCTTGTTTCAGCGTGCCCCACATGTGCGCGAACACGGCGGATGGCACATCGGGATGGCGCACGAGATTGTGCGGCGAACGAATCAGTTCTTCCTTTGAAAACCCACTGATTTCAACGAACGCGTCGTTGCAATAGGTGATCACGCCCTTGGCGTCGGTGGTAGAAATCAATCGTTGCTGGGCCGGGAAGGTCCTTTCGCGTTGTGTGACGGGTTGGTTGTTACGCATGGTGGTGTAGATCCGCAAGGCTTTGAAAGGTTGTCGGCGCCGTCAGGTTTTAGTTGAAGTTATTTTTGCCTGTCGCTATCACGCCAGCATCGGGTAGGTAAAGAGGGCGAAATGAAGCAGGTTGAGCAGGAAATGCGTGGCAATCGCCGCGCCCAGGCCGCCAAATCGATAAGCGAGACCGTAGCCAACCCCCGCCAGGCCGGACAGCAGCACCCATTGCCAACCCGCGCCCGCATGCACAAGGCCGAACAGCAGCGAAGCCAGGAGCAACGCCAGGTTGTCGCCCTGGCGCAGGTGTTTGAAGCGTCGGCTCAAGCCACCCTGAATGTAGCCACGAAACAGCGCTTCCTCCACCAGCGTGACCAATAAAAGATTATTAAGTACCCACATCCAGGCATGGTCCGGCCATTTCGGCGCCCAGTGGATCATGCCCAGCAGCATGGCCCCGCCGAGGGCCAGCACCGCGCTCAGCGCCAGGCCCAGCGCCGTGGCCTGGACCGACAGGCGCAATGAGCGCCGACCGACGATCCAGGGGCAGGCCAGCAACAGCCAGAAGCCGATCAATGGCTTGTCCTGGTTCAGGTACATGGCGAAGCGTGCCGCATCATCGGTGAGGCGCTGCGCCGGGATGGCCCGGCCGTTGAAGAAACCTGGCATCCAGTGCATCGCCAGGGCCAAGGCCATCACCAGGAACAGGACGTGCCCGAGAAACCGGCCCAATGGCATTTCCCGCTGGCGCACCGCGTAACCGGCAAATAGCAGCAGCGCGACGGAAATACCGGCCGTCCAGGCCAGTTGGCCGTAAGCCAGGGCCAGGCCATAGCCGATGGAAAGAAGGGCCAGGTAAGGCCAGGGCAGAGCGGGCATATAACATCCTTTTAGGCAGTGAAGCTTTGGGCGAACATAGCCGCCGCGTCTACGACGCCGCTATGTCGCGTAAAGAGCACATTTGCGTCCATTCAGATTCATGCGCAGGAGGGACAAGCAGTTGGCTGACGCGGTTGCGTGAGTGCCGGAGGGATTATAGGCGGGCTCATACAAAAACAGCGCCTGTTAAGTGACCGTGGGAGCGAGCTTGCTCGCGATAGGGGCAGATCAGCCAACACTGATGCTGGCTGATCCATCGCTATCGCGAGCAAGCTCGCTCCCACAGGGGATCGGAGTCGAACGCTGCGTCTGTGAACAGACAGAATCTACTGTAGGAGCGAGCTTGCTCGCGATGACGGCGGAACATTCAGCCCAGATGCAGGCTGACCCACCGCTATCGCGAGCAAGCTCGGCTCCCACAGGGGGCGTGCTTAACTTGCAATCAATTGCCGCAACACATAGTGCAGGATCCCGCCCGCCTTGAAATACTCCACTTCATTCAAGGTATCGATCCGACACAACACTTCGATTCGCTCTTGGCTGCCATCCTCCCGGGTGATGACCAGGGGCAGGTTCATGCGCGGCGTCAGTTCGACGTCATTGAGCCCCAGGATGTCCAGGGTTTCCTTGCCCGTGAGGTTCAGGCTCTTGCGGTTCTGGTCGAGCTTGAACTGCAACGGCAGCACGCCCATCCCCACCAGGTTGGAGCGATGGATGCGCTCGAAGCTTTCGGCGATCACTGCCTTGACCCCCAGCAGGTTGGTGCCCTTGGCCGCCCAGTCCCGGCTCGAGCCAGTGCCATATTCCTGGCCGGCGATCACCACCAGGGGCGTGCCCGTAGCCTGGTAGAGCATGGCGGCGTCGTAGATCGGCATTCGTTCGCCACTGGGGATGTAGATCGTGTTGCCGCCTTCTTCGCCGTCGAGCATTTCGTTGCGGATGCGGATATTGGCGAAGGTGCCGCGCATCATGACTTGATGGTTGCCGCGTCGGGAGCCGTAGGAGTTGAAATCCCGTGGCTCCACGCCCTGTTCGCGCAGGTAGCGACCGGCCGGGCTGTCGGCCTTGATGTTGCCGGCCGGGGATATGTGGTCGGTGGTCACCGAGTCTCCCAGCAGGGCCAGGACCCGGGCGCCCTCGACGTTCCTGACGGCCGGCGGCGGCCCGCCGATGTCGTCGAAGAACGGTGGGTGCTGGATGTAGGTCGAGTCATCCTGCCAGACGTAAGTCGCCGCTTGCGGCACTTCGATGGCCTGCCATTGCTCGTCACCGGCAAACACGGCGGCGTATTCCTTGTGGAACATGCTGGTGTTGACCTGGGCCACGGCGGCGGCCACTTCCTGGCTGCTGGGCCAGATGTCCCGCAGGTACACCGGCTTGCCGTCCCGGTCGTTGCCCAGCGGCTCGCTGCTGATGTCGATGCGCACCGTGCCGGCCAGGGCATAGGCGACCACCAGCGGCGGCGAGGCCAGCCAGTTGGTTTTCACCAGTGGATGCACCCGGCCTTCGAAGTTGCGGTTGCCCGACAACACCGAGGCCACGGTCAGGTCGGCTTTCTGGATGGCTTTTTCGATGGGTTCGGGCAACGGCCCGGAGTTGCCGATACAGGTCGTGCAACCATAGCCCACCAAGTCGAAGCCGAGTTTATCCAGGTACTCGGTCAGGCCGGCGGCCTTGTAGTAGTCGGTGACCACCTTGGACCCCGGGGCCAGGGAACTCTTGACCCAAGGCTTGCGGACCAGACCTTTTTCCACGGCTTTTTTCGCCAGCAGCCCGGCGGCCATCATGACGCTGGGGTTGGAGGTGTTGGTGCACGAGGTGATGGCGGCGATCACCACCGCGCCGTTTTTCAGGCGATGGGTATGGCCTTCGAATTCGTACTCGGCTTCGCCCACCTGGTCGGCATTGCCCACCGCGACGCCACCGCCGCCTTCACTTTCCAGGCGGCCTTCTTCTTTGCTGGTGGGTTTGACCTGCAACCCCAGGAAGTCGCTGAAAGCCTGGCCGACATTCGGCAGCGAAACCCGGTCCTGAGGGCGCTTGGGCCCGGCGAGACTGGCCTCGACGCTGCCCATGTCCAGCTCCAGGGTGTCGGTGAACACTGGCTCCTGGCCGGGCAGGCGCCACAGGCCCTGGGCCTTGCAATAGGCCTCCACCAGTTTCACGGTTTCGGCCGGACGCCCGGACAGGCGCAAGTAGTCCAGGGTCACCTCGTCCACCGGGAAGAAACCGCAGGTGGCGCCGTATTCCGGGGCCATGTTGGCGATGGTGGCGCGGTCGGCCAGGGGCAGGTCGGCCAGGCCGTCGCCATAGAACTCGACGAATTTGCCCACCACGCCTTTCTTGCGCAGCATCTGCGTGACGGTCAGCACCAGGTCGGTGGCGGTGATGCCTTCGCGCAGCTTGCCGATGAGTTTGAAACCGATGACCTCGGGAATCAGCATCGACACCGGTTGGCCGAGCATGGCCGCTTCCGCCTCGATCCCGCCGACGCCCCAGCCCAGTACGCCGAGGCCGTTGATCATGGTGGTGTGGGAGTCGGTGCCCACCAGGGTATCGGGGAAGGCGTAGGTGCGGCCGTCTTCTTCTTTGGTCCACACGGTGCGGCCCAGGTATTCCAGATTGACCTGGTGGCAGATGCCGGTGCCCGGTGGCACCACGCTGAAGTTGTCGAAGGCGCTCTGGCCCCAGCGCAGGAAGGCGTAGCGTTCGCCGTTGCGCTGCATTTCGATGTCGACGTTCTGCTCGAACGCCTGGCTGCTGGCGAACTTGTCCACCATCACCGAGTGGTCGATCACCAGGTCCACCGGTGACAACGGGTTGATCCGCTGGGGATCGCCGCCGGCCTTTTCCACGGCGGCGCGCATGGCGGCCAGATCGACCACGGCGGGGACGCCGGTGAAATCCTGCATCAGCACCCGTGCCGGGCGGTATTGAATCTCGCGGTCGGAGCGGCGCTCCTTGAGCCACCCGGCCAGGGCCTTGAGGTCGGCGCCGGTGACGGTTTTTTCATCTTCCCAGCGCAACAGGTTTTCCAGCAGCACCTTCAAGGACATGGGCAGCTTGTCCAGGTCACCCAGGCTTCGGGCGGCATCCGGCAGGCTGAAGTAGTGGTAGGTCCTGGCGTCGACTTGCAGTGTTTTAAGGGTTTTCAGGCTATCGAGGGACGGCATTGAAATCACTCCTTTGAGTCCGCACGGCTACGGACGGAGGGGGGACGGACAGAGCCTTTAACCTAGCCCTGTTTTGAGCGTATGACTAATAACTGGACTCTATAGCAAGGTTCGCGGTTCCGAACTCCGCTATCATGCGGCGGTTTTCGTGACAGGCTTTGCTACGGAGTTTCAATGAACACGCTTTTTATGCACTGCCGGCCAGGCTTCGAAGGCGAGGTCTGTTCCGAGATCGCCGAACACGCGGCCCGGCTCAACGTGGCCGGCTACGCCAAGGCCAAACCGGCCAGTGCCTGTGCCGAATTTGTCTGTACCGAAGAGGACGGTGCCGAGCGGCTGATGCGCGGGCAGCGTTTTGCCGAGCTGATTTTTCCGCGCCAGTGGGCACGGGGCACGTTCATTGAATTGCCGGAAACCGACCGTATCAGCGTGATCCTGGCCCACATGTCGGCGTTCCCGACCTGCGGCAGCCTGTGGCTGGAGGTGGTCGACACTAATGATGGCAAGGAGCTGTCGAACTTCTGCAAGAAATTCGAAGGCCCGTTGCGCAAAGCGCTGAGCGGGGCCGGCAAGCTGGTGGACGACCCGCACAAGCCGCGCCTGCTGCTGACGTTCAAGAGTGGTCGCGAAGTGTTCCTGGGCCTGGCGGACGCGGATAATTCGGCGATGTGGCCCATGGGCATCCCGCGCCTGAAGTTCCCCCGGGAAGCGCCGAGTCGCTCCACACTCAAGCTCGAAGAGGCCTGGCACCATTTCATCCCTCGGGACCAATGGGACGAGCGCCTGCACAGTGACATGACCGGCGTGGACCTCGGTGCCGCGCCAGGCGGCTGGACCTGGCAACTGGTCAACCGTGGGATGCTGGTGACGGCCATCGACAACGGCCCGATGGCCGAAAGCCTGATGGACACCGGCCTGGTGCAGCACCTGATGGCGGACGGTTTCACGTTCAAGCCCAAGCAGCCGGTGGACTGGATGGTCTGCGACATCGTCGAAAAGCCCGCGCGCAACGCGGCGATGCTGGAGGAGTGGATTGGCGAGGGCCATTGCCGCGAGGCCGTGGTCAACCTCAAGCTGCCGATGAAACAGCGTTATGCCGAGGTGAAGCGCCTGCTCGAACGCATCGCCGAAGGTTTCAAGGCCCGGGGCATCAAGGTCGAGATCGGTTGCAAGCAGCTGTACCACGACCGTGAGGAAGTGACGTGTCATCTGCGGCGGTTGGACACGAAAAAGCCGAAGTCCCGCTAGCCCTCGGAATTGATGGAGTTCCCTGTGGGAGCGAGCTTGCTCGCGATGACGTCGCTACATTCAACATGGATGCAAGCTGACCCACCGCTATCGCGAGCAAGCTCGCTGCCACAGGGAGCAGTGTGAAGCCAGGGGTGACCGAGCGCTGACATTGCGCGACAATGCCGGCCAGTTTCAGGAGTAGAACATGAGTGAAATGAACGACACGCCGGTCGATGGCACGCTGGATGCCACCGGCCTCAATTGCCCGGAACCGGTGATGATGCTGCACCAGCACATTCGCGACCTGGCCCCCGGTGGCCTGCTGAAAGTCATCGCCACCGACCCCTCGACCCGCCGCGACATCCCCAAGTTCTGCGTGTTCCTGGACCACGAACTGGTGGCCCAGCAGGAAGAGGCCGGTACCTACCTCTACTGGATCCGCAAGAAACTCGCTTAACCCGTCGAGTGGCTGAGGCGAATCTGCTTGCGCGCGCTACGTGCCAGACGGATCGACAGCATCAGTGCCGCGCAGCTCAAGCCCACGATCAGTCCTTGCCACAATCCGCTCGGGCCGCTGGCCGCGCCGAGCCAGTCGGTCAGGCCCAGGGCGTAACCCACCGGTAGGCCGATGCCCCAATAGGCGAACAGGGTCAGGATCATCGTCACCCGGGTGTCCTGATAGCCGCGCAATGCGCCTGCCGCCGTGACCTGGATCGCATCGGAAAACTGAAACAGCGCCGCGTAGACGATCAGCATCGACGCCACCTCGATCACCACCGGATCGGCGGTATAGATCGCCGCGATAGGCCCGCGCAGGGCGAACATCAGGCTCGCCGACAGGCAAGCGTAGGCCAGGGCCGTGCCCATGCCCACCCCGGCGGCGAAGCGCGCTTCGCGAGGCTGCCGCCGCCCCAGGGCCTGGCCGACCCGCACGGTGACGGCCATGCCCAGGGAGTAGGGGATCATGAACACCAGGGAGCTGAAGTTCAGTGCGATCTGGTGCCCAGCCACCACGGTGGCGCCGAGGCTGCCGATCAGCAGGGCGATCACCGCGAAAATACTCGACTCGGCGAACACCGCGATGCCAATCGGCAAGCCGATGCCCAGCAGGCGCTTGATGACCGCCCATTGCGGCCAGTCGAAACGGCTGAACAACCGGCTCGACTGATAGGCCGGTGCCCACCGTGCCCAACCGGCCATGCCCAGGGCCATGACCCACATCACGATGGCCGTGGCCCAGCCGCAACCGACGCCGCCCATGGCGGGCACGCCCAGGTGCCCATAGATGAAGATGTAATTGAGCGGAATGTTCAGCGCCAGCCCGCACAGCCCCAGCACCATCGCCGGTCGCGTGCGTCCCAGGCCGTCGCTGAAGCAGCGCAGTACGTGATACAGCGCCACGGCCGGCAGGCCCGTGCCGATGCCCCGCAGGTACTCCATGCACGGGCCGATCAATTCGGGATCGACTTTCATGATGTGCAGGATCGGCTCGGCGCTGAACAGCGCCAGCGTGGCGATCAACCCTACCACCAGGGCCAGCCACAGCGCCTGGCGTACCAGCGGCCCGATCTCGTCGAACGTGCCGGCACCGAAGCGCTGGGCCACTTTCGGGGTGGTCGCCAGCAGGGTGCCAGTCATCAACAGGAACACCGGCACCCAGATCGAGTTGCCCAGGGCCACGGCCGCCAGGTCTCGTGGACCGACCCGACCGGCCATCACCGCATCGACGAAGCCCATGGCGGTGGTCGCCAGTTGCGCCACCATGATCGGCAGCGCAAGGGCCAGCAACGTCTTGAATTCCAGGCGTACCCGGGCCGGGCGGGAGAGGGGAGCGGGGGTGTCGATGACAGGATTCACAGGGCAAGCGTCCGAAAGGGTTAAGCGCGAGGCGGCGAATTCTACGCTTTGACGCGGTGGTCAGGAAAAAACCTGTGTTGTGGATTTGTAAGCGTGCACTTAGCGCGTGAGTTTTTGTGGCGAGGGGATTTATCCCCGTTGGGTGCGTAGCACCCCTCGCATTGCGACTGCTTTGCAGTCGAGCGGGGATAAATCCTCTCGCCACAACATCATTCGCTCCTGGTAATGCGTCGGCCTGCTGGAACGCCTACACTGCCCATCCCGCCAAAGGAGCTCTGCCATGCTGATCGTCGCCGACGAAAACATCCCCCTGCTCGATGCGTTTTTCCAAGGATTCGGCGAAATCCGCCGGGTACCGGGCCGGGGGATCGACCGGACGATGGTCGAGCACGCCGATGTATTGCTGGTGCGTTCGGTCAGCCAGGTCAATCGGGCCCTGCTGGAAGGCAGCAAGGTACGCTTCGTCGGCACTTGCACCATCGGCACCGACCACCTGGACCTGGATTATCTTGCCGAGGCGGGGATCCGCTGGGCCAGCGCACCCGGCTGCAATGCCCGTGGCGTGGTGGACTACGTGCTGGGCAGCTTGATGACTCTGGCAGAAATCGAAGGTACGCCGCTGGAACAGCGGACCTTCGGCGTGGTCGGCGCGGGCCAGGTGGGCGGGCGGTTGATTGAGGTGCTCAAGGGGCTGGGCTGGGGCGTGAAAGTCTGCGATCCACCGCGTCAGGCCGCCGAGGGCGGCGACTATGTGAGCCTGGAGCAGATCATCGAGCAGTGCGATGTGATCAGCCTGCACACCCCGTTGACCCGCGACGGCGAGCAACCGACCTGGCACCTGTTCGACGAGGCGCGTCTGAACCAACTCAAGCCCGGGACCTGGCTGATCAATGCGGCTCGAGGGCCGGTGATCGATAACGCCGCGCTGCGCGAGGTGTTGCTGGAGCGCGAAGACCTGCAAGCGGTGCTGGATGTCTGGGAGCAGGAGCCCACCGTGGATGTGGACCTGGCCGATTTGTGCGTGATCGCCACCCCGCACATTGCCGGTTACAGCCTCGATGGTCGCCAGCGTGGCACGGCCCAGATCTACCAGGCCTTGTGCGCGTTCCTGGAACGACCGGTTGAAGTCAGCCTCAGCGACCTGTTGCCCCGGCCCTGGCTGGGTGGCATCACCCTGGATGCCGAAACCGACCCGGCCTGGGCCTTGGCGGCGCTGTGCCGGAGTGTGTACGACCCCCGTCGCGACGACGCGGATTTTCGCCGCAGCCTGGTGGGCACCGTCGATGAGCAACGCCGCGCGTTCGATGCCTTGCGCAAGCATTATCCGCCACGCCGGGAGATCGACAGCTTGAAGGTTCGCATCGAAGGGTCGCCGACGGCTTTGCAACAGATCGTGACGGCGCTGGGTGCCGCGCTGGTTTAGCCACGGCTGTTGTGGCGAGGGAGCTTGCTCCCGCTCGGCTTCTGTAGGAGCTGGCGAAGCCTGCGATCTTTTGATCTTTCGCTTGAGACTCAAGTGTCAGGGGAAAGATCGCAGCCTCGCTTCGCTCGACAGCTCCTACAGCGCAACCCAGCGGGAGCAAGCTCCCTCGCCACAGGTTTGCGTCTGGCAGGCATAAAAAACCCGACATCAAGGTCGGGTCCAATTGAAGACGGGCTGTATCACTTTTGTTCGGCAGGCTTGACCAGTCGTTTTTCCAGCTCGCTGCAGGCTTTCTGGATCATGTCTTCGGTGATCGGTACTTCGCGCCCTTGGGCATCGATGAACGAGCAGCCCAGAGACTGGTCCGGTTGCGTGCGGATTACTTGAATCTTGTCGTCGCTGCTGTGTTGCAAGGACATGGCCTGTCTCCTCATCAGGTTGTGTGCCTATATTAATGTCGCCAGGTGACCGAGCCATGACACTCCGTGTAGGTTCATGGCGACGCCTCCACTCAATCAGAAACACAGTTGCGTTTCCACCCAGACTTTAGACCGATAACATCTAGCCGCTAGCCGTAGTGGTCATATTTAACCTGACTCATTGCGATTCAACTTGGTTCCGCTACGTTTCGGCGTCGCGAGCTGGCCTTTTTCCCGCTGCATTATCGGACGCCTTTGATGCTTTCTTCCCGACATCGCCGTGCCATACGCCTGGCCAGCGGCTTCATCGCCCCTTATCGCAAACAGGTCGTCGGCGCTTTGCTGGCTTTGATTGTCACCGCCGGCATCACCTTGTCCATGGGCCAAGGCATCCGCTTGCTGGTGGACCAGGGCTTCATGACCCGCTCGCCGCACCTGCTCAACCAATCCATCGGCTTGTTCATGGTGTTGGTGGTGGGGTTGGCGATCGGTACGTTTTCGCGTTTTTACCTGGTGTCCTGGATCGGTGAGCGGGTGGTGGCGGATATCCGGCGGCAGGTGTTCAACCATCTGGTGTACTTGCACCCGGGTTTCTACGAAAACAACCGCAGTTCGGAAATCCAGTCACGGTTGACCACTGATACGACCTTGCTGCAATCGGTGATCGGTTCGTCGCTGTCGTTGTTTTTGCGCAATGTCTTGATGGTGGTGGGCGGTATCGTGCTGCTGTTCATCACCAATCCCAAGCTGACCAGTATCGTGGTGATTGCCCTGCCGCTGGTCTTGGTGCCGATCCTGCTCTTCGGGCGTCGAGTGCGCAGCTTGTCGCGCCAGAGCCAGGACCGCGTTGCCGACGTCGGCAGCTATGTCTCCGAAACCCTCGGCCAGATCAAGACCGTGCAGGCCTACAACCATCAGGTCCAGGACGAACAACGTTTTTCCGTGACGGTGGAGCAGGCCTTCGACACCGCTCGCAAGCGCATTGTCCAGCGGGCCTGGTTGATCACCCTGGTGATCGTGCTGGTGCTGGGGGCGGTGGGGGTGATGCTCTGGGTCGGTGGCATGGATGTGATCGCCGGGCGGATTTCCGGTGGCGAGCTGGCGGCGTTCGTGTTCTACAGCCTGATCGTCGGCAGTGCCTTCGGGACCCTGAGCGAAGTGATTGGCGAGCTGCAGCGGGCGGCCGGTGCGGCAGAGCGCATTGCCGAGCTGCTGCGTTCGGAAAACATCATCCAGCCGCCGGCTTCGGGCCTCGTGACCTTGCCGGCGCGAGTTCGCGGCGATTTGCGTCTCGAAGGCGTGCGTTTTTCCTATCCATCCCGGCCGGACAGTTATGCGGTCGACGGCCTCGACCTGAGTATCAAGGCCGGTGAGACCCTGGCCCTGGTCGGGCCTTCCGGCGCGGGCAAGTCGACGGTCTACGATTTGCTGCTGCGTTTCTATGATCCCGTGCAAGGGCAGATCCTGATCGACGATGTGCCGTTGACTCAACTCGATCCGCTGGACCTGCGCCGGCATTTCGCCCTGGTTTCACAAAGCCCGGCGCTGTTTTTCGGCACAGTTGAAGAGAATATCCGCTATGGCAACCCGGAGGCGACGTCGGAGCAGGTGCGCGAGGCCGCGCAGATCGCCCACGCCCACGACTTCATCGAAAAAATGCCCGACGGCTACCAGACTCACCTGGGCGATGGCGGCCTCGGGTTATCCGGCGGCCAGCGCCAACGCCTGGCCATCGCCCGAGCGTTGCTCGTGGATGCCCCGATCCTGCTGCTGGACGAAGCCACCAGCGCCCTCGATGCGCAAAGCGAACACTTGATCCAGCAAGCCTTGCCCAGCCTGATGAAAAACCGCACGACGTTGGTGATCGCCCATCGCCTGGCCACCGTGAAAAACGCCGATCGGATCGCGGTGATGGACCAGGGCAAGGTGGTTGCCGTGGGCACGCACCAGGAGCTTGTCGCCAGCAATGCGCTGTATGCGCGATTGGCGGCGTTGCAGTTCAATGTGGGGGCGGAGGCGGCAACCGACTGATATCGCGTCCACAGGGGATGTAGTGTTTGATGCAGGCCCTGTGGGAGCGAGCTTGCTCGCGATAGCGGCGAGTCAGCTTGCATTCATGTTGCAGGTGCCGGCGCCATCGCGAGCAAGCTCGCTCCCACAAGAAGAGGGCTTTGTGGGAGTGTTAATCACTGATCATCGAAATACCGCTCATGCCAGTCCACCAGCGGTTGCGGCGAGTTGAGCTTCTGCCCGTAGATCACCGAATAAGACAACACGTTCTGCACGTATTGGCGGGTTTCGTCGAACGGGATGCTCTCGACCCAGACGTCGAAGCTCAAGTGATCGGCCCCACGCAGCCACTGGCGCACGCGACCGGGGCCGGCGTTGTAGGCCGCCGAGGCCAGGACGCGGTTGCCGTTGAACTGGCTATGGACCTGGCTCAGGTAGGCCGCGCCTAACTGGATGTTCTTGTCCGGGTTCAGCACTTGCTGTGGCGAGGCCAGGGGAATGCTGAACTTGCGCGCGGTTTCCTTGGCGGTGCCAGGCATCAGTTGCATCAGGCCGGCGGCGCCGACGCTGGAGCGGGCATCATCCATGAACGCACTTTCCTGGCGGGTAATGGCGAACGCCCAACTTGGATGCAAGCCGCGGATCTTGGCTTCGCGCACCAGGGTCTCGCGGTGGGCCATCGGGAAACGGATGTCCAGGTCGTCCCAGTACTTGGCCTGGCTGATGGTGCGGATGGCCGGGAAATACCATTTCAGGTCGTAAGCCAGTTTCGCCTGGGCGACCATTTCGTCCCGGTTGAAATGACGGCTGACGTGATACCACTCGCGGCGTCCGTCGACAATGTCCCCACGGGCATGAAATTCCAGCGCCCGGCGCACGCCAGGCGTATTGCGCACCTTGTTGATCAGCGCCTGGCTCATCACCAGTGGCTTGTTGACGAGCGAATAGGGCGACTGGGATCGGTCGGCGGCCAGGAAGCCATAGAAGTCCCGCTCACGGGCCAGGTGCTTGTAGAGCGTCAGGGCTTCCGGGTTCTGCGGCTGCGCCAGTTCCAGCGTGCGGGCTTGCCAGTACCGCCAGCGGTTGGTGCTGGCCAGCGACTCGGGCAGACGGCGGGTCAACTGATAGGCATCGTCCCAGCGAGCGAGGCGCAACAGCAGGCGCAAGCGCCATTCCGAAACCGTGTCGTCGCGCAACTCCGGGTCGTATTTCGTCATCACGTCCAGGGCGCGGCTGTCGAAGCGCTTGGCCAGGGTCAGGCCGATCTCTCGGGCGATCGCGACTTTTTCATCCCGGGAAAAATGCATGGTGCTGGCGTAGCCATCCAGCAGCGCCATGGCTTTTTCCGGGTCCTGGCGGGCCAGGCGACGCAAGCCGAGGCTGACGATATCGGACATCGGCTCATCGGCTGGAACGAAGCGCGAGGGCTGGTTGAGCAACTCTGGCTTTTGCGCCACGTCCACCAGCAAGCTGCCACGGGGAGCGAGGGTGGTCAGGCCGCTGACCAGGCTGTTGGCCAACGGGTAGTTGCGCGCCTGGGCGGCCAGCTTGGCGCGCTCCCAGCGCTTCTGCTCGGTCAACTGGCCCTGGGAGGCCCACAGGCCGAACAACGCATCGCACGCCTGGGGCTGGGACTTGCCGGTGAGCCACAGCTTTTCGGTGTTGGCATAGCCCTCGGCCTTCAGGCCATGGTTGAGTTGGTATTGAGCGTTGAGGCAATCCAGCTCGGTGAAATTGAGCTTGGGGTCGTAATACTTGACGAAGGTCTCCCAGTCGCCGCGCTCGGTCAGCCAACGCAGCCAGCGCAGCTTCATCCAGTTGGCCTGGGGCAGGTCACCGTGCTCGGCGAGGAATTTCTCGATTTCGGCGTTGCTGGCGCTCTTGAGGCGAGCGGTCAATTCGTCGTAGGCCAGGTACGGCTCCAGCGGGTAATCGCGCAGGGCCTGGCTGTAGCGAAAGTAAGGGCCGGAATCACCCTTGGCCAAGGCACGCTTGGCTTCGTCGTAGTATTGGCGCTGAGTGGAGATATCCACCGCCTGAGCGGATTGAACGGCAGTGGCACATACAAAAAGACACGATAAAACACTGAAAAGGCGACTGCGCATGAGACGTCCGGGCAGAAAAAACATGACAAGCCCAAGGGTTAACCCAGGGGTAACTGTCTGTAGCTTAGCCTTTTGCCAGCAGCCGGCGAAAGCTTTGCGGGGCCGTCGGTGCAAGTTCGCAACATTTGTCATGCAGAGTGCTTCAGTGGCGAAATTGGCGGACCCTTGAGGCCTCATCTCAGGTAGAATGCGCGCCCGGTTTTTGGAGAAGCTCATGACCCTGCTCAAATTCAGCGATGTGTCCCTTGCGTTCGGCGCTATGCCGTTGTTGGACAAGGTGTCCTGGCAGATCGCCCGTGGTGAGCGGGTGTGCATCATCGGCCGAAACGGCACTGGCAAGTCCAGCATGATGAAGCTGGTCAAGGGCGATCAAAAGCCCGACGACGGCTCGGTCTGGCGTGCGCCAGGCCTGAAAATCGGAGAATTGCCCCAGGAACTGCCGGTGGCCGACGAGCGGACCGTATTCGATGTGGTCGCCGAAGGCCTGGACGGTGTCGGCGCGCTGCTGGCCGAGTATCACCACCTGAGCCAGAACATCGTCACCGATGCCGACCTGGACAAGTTGATGCACGTGCAGCACGACCTCGAAGCCCGTGATGGCTGGCGGTTGCAGCAATTGGTCGACAGCACCCTGAGCCGCCTGCAATTGCCGGCCGACAAGACCCTCGCCGAGTTGTCCGGCGGTTGGCGTCGCCGCGTCCTGCTGGCCCAGGCCCTGGTCTCCGAGCCGGACCTGCTGCTGCTCGACGAACCGACCAACCACTTGGACATCGGCGCCATCGCCTGGCTTGAAGAAGCCCTGAAAGACTTCCAGGGGGCGGTGCTGTTCATCACCCACGACCGTTCCTTCCTGCAGAACCTGGCGACGCGCATCCTTGAATTGGACCGTGGCGGCCTGATCGACTGGAACGGCGACTACGCCAGCTTCCTGGTGCACAAGGAAGCGGCGCTGGCAGCGGAAGAAACCGCTAACGCGCTGTTCGATAAGAAGCTGGCCCAGGAAGAAGTCTGGATTCGCCAGGGCATCAAGGCGCGTCGCACCCGCAACGAAGGCCGTGTGCGCGCACTCAAGGCGTTGCGCGTGGAGCGCAGCGAGCGTCGCGAGCGCACCGGCAAGGCCAACATTCAGTTGGACACCGCTGACAAGTCCGGCAAGCAGGTGATGGTTCTTGAGAACGTGAGTTTCGCGCACCCTGGCGGTCCGTTCCTGATCAAGGACTTTTCCATGGTGCTGCAGCGTGGCGATCGAATCGGCCTGCTGGGCGCCAACGGCACTGGCAAGACCACCCTGCTCAAGCTGATGCTCGGCGGCCTGGTGCCCACCAGCGGCAAGGTGGAAGAGGGCACGAAGATCGACGTCGCCTACTTCGACCAGTTACGTCATCAACTGGACCTGGAAAAGACCGTGATCGACAACGTGGCCGAAGGCCGCGATTTCATCGACATCGATGGCCAGAGCCGCCATGTGCTGAGCTACCTCGGCGATTTCCTGTTCAGCCCCCAGCGTGCCCGTACGCCGGTCAAGGCGTTGTCGGGTGGTGAGCGTGCCCGTCTGTTGCTGGCCAAGTTGTTCAGCAAGCCGGCGAACCTGCTGGTGCTCGACGAGCCCACCAACGACCTGGACGTGGAAACCCTGGAATTGCTGGAAGAGGTGTTGCTGACCTTCAACGGCACCGTTCTGATGGTCAGTCACGACCGGGCATTCCTCGATAACGTGGTCACCAGTACCCTGGTGTTCGAAGGCGAAGGCCTGGTTCGCGAATACGTCGGTGGCTATCAGGACTGGCTGCGCCAGGGCGGCTCGCCGCGTCTGCTGGGGGTCACCGAGAGCAAGTCCGGCAAGGCCGACCTGAACTCGGCCGTGGTCAAGGCCGAGCCTGCGCCGGTTGCCGCGGCAGCCCCGGCCCCAGCGAAGAAAAAGCTCAGCTACAAGCTGCAGCGCGAGCTGGAAGCCTTGCCGGGTGATATCGACGCGAAGGAGCAGCAGATCGCAGCGGTAGAAGCTGAAATGGCCGAGGCCGGGTTCTACCAGCGTCCTGCTGCCGAAACCGCCAAGGTGATTGCGCACCTGGAGCAACTGCAGGCCGAGCTGGATGCATTGGTCGAGCGCTGGGCCGAGCTGGACGCTTGAGCCATTGAGATGGAAATCCCACCCTGTGGGAGCGAGCTTGCTCGCGATAGCGGTAGATCGGCAGCATTGATGCTGACTGTCACACCGCTATCGCGAGCAAGCTCGCTCCCACAGGTTTAGGTTTATGTGCGCTTGACCAGATGCACCGCCAGCACATCGCAAGGCGCGCCATGTAGCACATCGTTGGCGGTCGAGCCCAGCAGCAGCGCCAAGCCGTGACGACCATGGCTGCCGACGACAATCAGGTCGCAACCCTGTTCCTTGGCCAGGTGATGGATCTCCTGGCGCGGCTGGCCGTAGGTCAGGTGACTGAATTCCTTCTTCAGGGCCGGGTATTTCACGATCAGTCGGTCAAGGCGTTCCTTGGCCTGGTCGAATTGCTGCTGCTGCAACTGGGAAAGGTCCATCGGCACGTCGCCGCCGAAGGCCATGGCCATCGGTTCGACGATATGCACCAGTGACAGCTGGGTGTCTCGGCCTTCGCAGAGGGCGAGGGCGCGCTTGACGACCGGATCGCATTCTTCAGTGAGGTCAACGGCGACCAGAACGTGGTTGTAGTACATGGAAGGCACTCCAGAGAATTGCGATACGGTAAGTATGGCTGGTTTCAAGCGCATTGACGCGACCTGGGTCAATGGGCTCATCAGAATCGGGGAGTACGAATATGACGGTCTGGATAGTGCTGTCAATCCTGTTGGTGGTGTTAAGTCCGCTGGCATGGTTGCGTCCGTCCCGTTTACAGAACGGTCGCATGGCCCTGCGCATGGAAGCGCGACGCCTGGGCCTGGCCATGCAACTGGCGCCACAGGAGTGGCCGCACTGGCTCGGCCAACAGCCGCCAAACCCCTGTGCCCAGTACTATCGGCCTCGCCGCGGCAGCCAGCCGGCCTGCTGGAGCTACTGGCAAACTGCGCCGGGCGTCTGGGCCAATCAGTGGCGGGAAGTCTGCCTGGATGAGTCCCTGCTCAATCATTTCGAAAAATTGCCGGCCAACGTCTACAAAATTGAAGCCGACCGGCAAATGATCGCCTTGTATTGGGGCGAGAAAGGCGAAGCCACTGTTTTGCAGGATATTGCCGAAGTCCTAAAGGCGTTGGCCTGATCCGCCGTAGGAGCTGTCGAGCGCAGCGAGGCTGCGATCTTTCCAGGCTCAATTGAATCTTGAGTGAAAGATCAAAAGATCGCAGCCTTCGGCAGCTCCTACGGACATAAAAAAGCCCGACAGTTTCATCGGGCGGGTTGGCCAGGCAGGCCGGTAATCCATCTCGTGTCAGGGCGTGCGTTCGCAGCGCCCTTCATTTCCGCAGCATTCAATCGCATCCCGACAGCGTAGTCGGCTGGATCCGATTTGTCTGGAATTAGGGCGATTTTTCTAATTATTGATTCTATGAATGGCTGCTCATGCGGCGCCGTGTTGTGGATCCGTAGGGTACGGAAATGACCGTAAAGTCGCGTTCACGCCTATGTTTAGGGCGATTGACAATTGTCGGAAATTCCGTGAAGGTGACGTACCCAAATCAAACGGGCGTATGAATTGAGCGTTTGTATTTTCAGACGGCTCCTACAGACCCCGACTATCGCGTTGACGGGTGTGCCTGGCGGATTGGCGTAGCATCGACGGTAACGTCAGTGTCGAACCAGCGGTCAGCGTCCAACGTGTACTGTTCAGCTTCCATATCGTGGAGATCAGTTGATGATTTACGAAGGTAAAGCCATCACGGTTAAGGCTCTTGAAAGTGGCATCGTCGAACTGAAATTCGACCTCAAGGGTGAGTCCGTCAACAAGTTCAACCGTCTAACCCTGAATGAATTGCGTCAGGCCGTAGACACTATCAAGGCAGATGCTTCGATCAAGGGTGTGATCGTCAGCAGCGGCAAGGACGTGTTCATCGTTGGTGCCGACATCACCGAATTCGTCGACAACTTCAAGCTGCCCGATGCCGAACTGATCGCTGGCAACCTCGAAGCCAACCGTATTTTCAGCGATTTCGAAGACCTCAACGTACCGACCGTCGCGGCCATCAACGGTATCGCCTTGGGTGGCGGCCTGGAAATGTGCCTGGCGGCGGATTACCGCGTCATGGCCACCACGGCCAAGATCGGCCTGCCGGAAGTCAAGCTGGGCATCTACCCGGGCTTTGGCGGCACCGTGCGCCTGCCGCGCCTGATCGGCGCCGACAACGCTATCGAATGGATTGCCGCCGGCAAGGAAAACCGTGCCGAGGACGCGCTGAAAGTCGGTGCCGTGGATGCCGTGGTCGAACCTGGCAAGCTCCAGGAAGCGGCCCTTGAAACCATCAAGCGTGCCATCAGCGGCGAGTTCGACTACAAAGCCAAGCGCCAGCCTAAGCTGGAGAAGCTCAAGCTCAACGCCATCGAACAAATGATGGCCTTCGAAACCGCCAAGGGTTTCGTGGCCGGTCAGGCAGGCCCGAATTACCCGGCGCCGGTCGAAGCGATCAAGACCATCCAGAAAGCCGCGAATTTCGGTCGCGACAAAGCCCTGGAAGTCGAGGCCGCCGGCTTCGTCAAGCTGGCCAAGACCTCGGCCGCACAAAGCCTGATCGGTCTGTTCCTCAATGACCAGGAACTGAAGAAAAAGGCCAAGGCCTACGACGAAATCGCCCGTGACGTGAAGCAGGCCGCCGTGCTCGGCGCCGGTATCATGGGCGGCGGCATCGCCTATCAGTCGGCGTCCAAAGGCACGCCGATCCTGATGAAGGACATCAACGAACACGGGATCGAGCAGGGCCTGGCCGAAGCCGCCAAGCTGCTGGTCGGCCGCGTCGACAAGGGCCGGATGACCGCCGCGAAGATGGCCGAAGTGCTCAACGGCATTCGTCCGACCCTGTCCTATGGCGATTTCGGCCATGTCGACCTGGTGGTCGAAGCGGTTGTCGAGAACCCGAAGGTCAAGCAGGCGGTACTGGCTGAAGTCGAAGACAAAGTCAAAGAGGACACCATCCTCGCCTCGAACACCTCGACCATCTCCATTTCGCTGCTGGCCAAGGCCCTCAAGCGTCCGGAAAACTTCGTCGGCATGCACTTCTTCAACCCGGTGCACATGATGCCGCTGGTGGAAGTGATCCGTGGCGAGAAGTCCAGCGAACTGGCCGTAGCCACCACCGTGGCCTACGCCAAGAAAATGGGCAAGAACCCGATCGTCGTCAACGACTGCCCGGGCTTTTTGGTCAACCGCGTGCTGTTTCCGTACTTCGGCGGCTTCGCCAAGCTGGTCAGCGCCGGTGTGGACTTCGTGCGCATCGACAAGATCATGGAAAAATTCGGCTGGCCGATGGGGCCGGCGTACCTGATGGACGTGGTCGGCATCGACACCGGCCACCACGGTCGCGACGTCATGGCTGAAGGCTTCCCGGACCGCATGAAGGATGACCGTCGTTCGGCCGTCGACGTGCTCTACGAAGCCAAGCGCCTGGGCCAGAAGAACGGCAAGGGCTTCTACGCCTACGAGACCGACAAGCGCGGCAAGCAGAAGAAAGTCGCCGACTCGTCGGTGCTGGAAGTGCTCAAGCCGATCGTCTACGAGCAGCGCGAAGTCACCGACGAGGACATCATCAACTGGATGATGATCCCGCTGTGCCTCGAAACCGTGCGCTGCCTGGAAGACGGCATTGTCGAAACCGCCGCCGAAGCCGACATGGGCCTGGTCTACGGTATCGGTTTCCCTCCATTCCGTGGCGGTGCGCTGCGTTACATCGATTCGATCGGTGTGGCCGAGTTCGTTGCCCTGGCTGACCAGTACGCTGATCTGGGCGCGCTGTACCACCCGACCGCGAAGCTGCGTGAGATGGCCAAGAACGGCCAGCGTTTCTTCGGTTAAGCGCCCAACGACTAGAGCGAGAGAACATTTTATGAGCTTGAATCCTAGAGACGTCGTGATTGTCGACTTCGGTCGTACGCCGATGGGCCGCTCCAAGGGCGGCATGCACCGCAACACCCGCGCCGAAGACATGTCGGCGCACCTGATCAGCAAGCTGCTGGAGCGCAACGTCAAGGTCGACCCCAACGAAGTCGAAGACGTGATCTGGGGCTGTGTGAACCAGACCCTGGAGCAGGGCTGGAACATCGCCCGCATGGCCTCGCTGATGACCCAGATTCCTCACACCGCGGCGGGCCAGACTGTCAGCCGCCTGTGCGGTTCGTCCATGAGCGCACTGCACACCGCCGCCCAGGCGATCATGACCGGCAACGGCGATGTGTTCGTCGTCGGTGGTGTCGAGCACATGGGCCACGTGAGCATGATGCACGGTGTCGATCCGAACCCGCACATGTCGCTGTACGCGGCAAAAGCCTCGGGCATGATGGGCCTGACTGCGGAAATGCTGGGCAAAATGCACGGCATCACCCGCGAACAGCAGGACGCCTTCGGCGTGCGCTCCCACCAGCTCGCCCACAAGGCGACCGTGGAAGGCAAGTTCAAGGATGAGATCATCCCGATGCAGGGCTACGACGAGAACGGCTTCCTGAAGCTGTTCGACTACGACGAAACCATTCGTCCGGAAACTACCCTGGAAAGCCTGGCGACCCTCAAGCCGGCCTTCAATCCGAAGGGCGGCACCGTGACAGCCGGTACTTCATCGCAGATCACCGACGGTGCCTCGTGCATGATCGTGATGTCGGCCCAGCGTGCCCAGGACCTGGGGATCCAGCCGATGGCGGTGATTCGTTCGATGGCAGTGGCGGGTGTGGACCCGGCGATCATGGGCTATGGTCCAGTGCCGGCCACGCAGAAAGCCTTGAAGCGCGCAGGCCTGGGTATTGCCGATATCGACTTCTTCGAGCTCAACGAAGCTTTCGCCGCACAGGCCCTGCCCGTGCTGAAAGATTTGAAAGTGCTCGACAAGATGAACGAGAAGGTTAACCTGCACGGCGGCGCGATCGCCCTGGGTCACCCGTTCGGTTGCTCCGGTGCGCGTATCTCCGGCACGCTGCTCAACGTCATGAAGCAGAATGGCGGCACCTTCGGTGTGTCCACCATGTGCATTGGCCTCGGCCAGGGCATCGCCACTGTCTTCGAACGCGTCTAAGCGTTGCGTCGATGGAAGCCGGGGCCAAGTGCCCCGGTTTTTGTTTTTTCCGGGTTTAGTAGAAAAATTTTGTTTTTATTTTGAAAAGATTTGAGTGAGGGCCAAGACATGCCGATACAACCTGGGCTCTACCAGCATTACAAAGGTCCGCAGTACCGCGTATTCAGCATCGCGCGGCATTCCGAGACCGAAGAAGAAGTGGTGTTCTATCAAGCCCTGTATGGCGATTACGGCTTTTGGGTACGTCCCTTGAGCATGTTCCAGGAGTCCGTCGAGGTTGACGGCGAACAGGTGCCACGCTTTGCTTTGGTGCAGGCCGAGGAGAGCATTTTTTCCAAGCCTTGAGGCCGGTATGCGGGCAACCCTGCGCTTGACCTCACCTTGCAGCCACTATATATAGCGGTGCCGCGTCAGGCGCCAACCGCCTTTCACTTTTTAGAATTCAGGAATTTTCTGATCCATGGGCAAATCGCTGGTCATTGTGGAATCCCCGGCTAAGGCCAAGACCATCAACAAGTATCTGGGCAACCAATACGTGGTGAAGTCGAGTATCGGCCATATCCGAGACCTGCCCACCAGCGGTTCGGCTAGCGCCAGCAAGGAGCCAGCCGCCAAGCGCGGCAAGGCTGCCGCCGGTGAAGCGCCGGCGCTGTCGCCCAAGGACAAGGCGCGCAAGCAGCTGGTTTCGCGCATGGGGGTCGATCCGGAACACGGCTGGAAAGCCAAATACGAGATCCTCCCTGGCAAGGAAAAGGTCATCGAAGAGCTGCGCCGGCTCGCCAAGGATGCCGACACCATCTATCTCGCGACGGACTTGGACCGCGAAGGGGAAGCCATTGCCTGGCACCTGCGCGAAGCCATCGGTGGGGATGACAGCCGCTACAAGCGCGTGGTGTTCAACGAAATTACCAAGAAGGCCATCCAGGAAGCCTTCTCCCAACCGGGCGAGCTGGATATCGATCGGGTCAACGCCCAGCAGGCGCGTCGCTTCCTCGACCGCGTGGTGGGCTACATGGTCTCGCCGCTGCTGTGGGCCAAGATCGCCCGCGGCCTGTCGGCCGGGCGAGTGCAGTCGGTCGCCGTGAAGCTGGTGGTGGAGCGCGAGCGCGAGATCCGCGCGTTCATCCCTGAAGAGTACTGGGAAGTCCACGCCGACCTCGGCACCGCCAAGGGCGCGACCGTGCGCTTCGACGTGGCTCGCGAGAAGGGCGAGGCCTTCAAGCCACTCAACGAAGCCCAGGCCATGGCGGCGCTGGAGAAGCTCAAGGCTTCCAGCTACAGCATCGTCAAGCGCGAAGACAAGCCGACCAGCAGCAAGCCGTCGGCGCCGTTCATCACCTCCACGCTGCAACAGGCCGCGAGCAACCGCCTGGGCTTTGGCGTGAAGAAAACCATGATGATGGCCCAGCGTCTGTACGAAGCCGGCTACATCACCTATATGCGTACCGACTCGACCAACCTGTCGGCCGATGCCGTGGCGATGGCGCGTACTTATATAGAAAGCGAGTTCGGCAAGAAGTACCTGCCGGACACGCCGAACGTCTACAGCAGCAAGGAAGGCGCGCAGGAGGCTCACGAAGCGATTCGTCCGTCCGATGCCAACACCGAGCCAAGCAAGCTGTCGGGCATGGAGCGCGATGCCGAGCGTCTCTACGAGCTGATCTGGCGCCAGTTCCTGGCTTGCCAGATGCTGCCGGCGCAATACCTGTCGACCACCGTCAGCGTCGGTGCCGGTGACTTCGAGTTGCGTGCCAAGGGCCGCATCCTGAAGTTCGACGGCTACACCCGCGTCATGCCGCAAATCACCAAGCCTGGGGATGACGACGTCCTGCCGGACATGGCCCAGGGCGACGAGATGAAGCTGATCAAGCTCGATCCGACCCAGCACTTCACCAAGCCGCCGGCCCGTTACTCCGAAGCCAGCCTGGTCAAGGAAATGGAAAAGCGCGGCATCGGTCGTCCTTCGACCTACGCCGCCATCATTTCCACCATCCAGGACCGCGGTTATGTGGCGCTGCACAACCGTCGTTTCTATTCGGAAAAGATGGGTGACATCGTCACCGAGCGTTTGTCCGAGAGCTTCTCGAACCTGATGGACTACGGCTTCACCGCCGGCATGGAAGAGAACCTCGACGATGTGGCCCAGGGCGAGCGGGACTGGAAAAACGTACTCGACGAGTTCTACGGCGACTTCAAGAAAAAACTTGAAGTGGCGGAGAGCCCGGACAACGGCATGCGGGCCAACCAGCCGGTCATGACCGACATCCCGTGCCTGACCTGCGGACGTCCGATGCAAATCCGTACCGCCTCGACCGGTGTCTTCCTCGGCTGCTCGGGTTACAGCCTGCCGCCCAAGGAACGCTGCAAGGCGACGGTCAACCTGGTGCCGGGCGACGAAATCGCCGCGGACGACGAGGGCGAATCGGAATCCCTGGTGCTGCGTGGCAAGCATCGCTGCCCGATCTGCAGCACGGCGATGGATGCCTACCTGCTGGATGAGAAGCGCAAGCTGCACATCTGCGGTAACAATCCGGACTGTGCCGGCTACGAGATTGAGGAGGGCACTTATCGCATCAAGGGTTACGAAGGCCCGAGCCTGGAGTGCGACAAGTGTGGCAGCGAGATGCAGCTCAAGACCGGCCGTTTCGGCAAGTTCTTCGGCTGCACCAACCCGACCTGCAAAAACACGCGCAAACTGCTCAAGAGCGGTGACGCGGCGCCGCCGAAGATGGACCCGGTGAAAATGCCGGAGCTCAAGTGCGAGAAGGTCAACGACACCTATATCTTGCGTGACGGCGCTTCCGGCCTGTTCCTGGCAGCCAGCCAGTTCCCGAAAAACCGCGAGACCCGTGCACCGTTGGTGATGGAAATCCTCCCGCACAAGGATGAGATCGATCCGAAGTACCATTTCCTCTGTGAGGCACCGCAGAAGGATCCGGACGGGCGCCCTGCGGTCATTCGCTACAGCCGCAAGACCAAGGAGCAGTACGTGCAGACCGAAGTCGACGGCAAGCCGACCGGCTGGAAGGCGTACTACGATGGCGGTAAATGGACCGTTGAAGACAAGCGCTGATTGGTTGTCTGGAGTGCGGGGGTGAGGCTCTTGTGGCGAGGGAGCTTGCTCCCGCTGGTGGCGCAGCCGCCCTCTACAATCGCTAAATCCGCATGGACCTGACAAAAAGGCCGCATGACAACCCATAGGTTTTCATGCGGCCTTTTTGTTTTTGGCTTGCAGTGGCCTCGGTTGATCCACGACACTGTCGCACTTGCGTGAAGCTTTCATTTCGTTGGGGAGATGCCGCCATGGCCCACGAACTCTATACCCGCACCAATCAGAAAATCTATTTCGCCGGCCTGTCGCTCGAAGCACTCACCAGGGCCGAGGACGGGCGTACGATGAATTCCCCGGCGCTGCTCCAGGCAGGACGTGAGTCCGCGCTGTTTCATCTGTACGGTGCGTTGTTGGGGTTGTGCCATGAAATCGCTGGTTTCTATCGCCTGCCACAAGCGAATGCCCCGCGAGCCGAGCTGCTGTTGACCCGCGAAGTGCTGGAAACCATCGCGATTCCGGAGTTGGCCGAAATGGTCGAACTGGCGCATAACCCGGAAACCTGGCTTGCGAAGCTATTGGCGGCCCATGCGGCGCTGTTCGAGCCGCCCCGGGCCCCGCGCAAGCCCAAGGGGGACGTGACCCAACCGTTGATCGTGGCGGTCAATCTGGATGAGCAAGACCCGGAGCAGGAGCTGAGCCGGGAGGAACTGGAGAGCTGGCGCCAGAACCTCAAGGGCCTGGCGATACGCTTTCGTGAAGGGTTGAACGAGTGCTGAGTTTCCCCTTGGCCCGTTACGTTCGTTGATAACGCTTGGTCAAGATCCCGAGCGGAGCCTGGCCGATGACTATATAATCCTCGCCTTTGGTGGAGAACAGACTTTTATGCCTACGTCCTTTCTAGAAATTGTCGAACTTCCTGATGGCCGCATCGAGCTGCGCAGGGCCGAGGACGAGGGTTCTCTGGTTACCTTGAACTTCTCCGAAGATGCCAAGGTATTCCTCCAGGGCCAACACGTCGAAGTCGCCAAGGCGATGCTGAGCGTGGGCGTCCAGATGGCAGGTCGCCTGGTTGAAGGCGAATTCAACAAGGAAGAGGGGCCGCGGGTTCTTCACTGATCCCGTCTGTCGGCTTTTTTGAATAGTGTGGCTGGTCGGCTTCTCTACTTTGGAGAAGCCCCGCGTTTGTCTTAGCCCAATCGAATATTCAAGCTTTGTGCGTCCCCGGTGCGGGCGGCGCTGATCAACTGTTGCCGTGCGGCCGTGGTCAATGGGTTGAGCCAGCTGACTACGGTGTGACTACGGCCCAGGCGCAAGGCCTCGCAAGTCAACTGTTGGGCGCTTTGGGTGCCACGTGGTTGCAGCAACAGGATGCGCTCACGGTTCAGGCCGGCGTCCCGCAGCCAGGCTTGGGTAACGCTGGCCGGTGGAGCGATCAGCGTCAACCAGCGAGCATCCTGGTCCTGGCTGAGTTCTCGCAAGATGGGCGCCAGCAGGTTCAGGCAGTTTCCGGCCGCACCACGTAACGACAGTTCGCTGAAGGCCTCGGGTTCGACGCCCCAGGGCGATTCGATGACCTCTTTCAGGACTGGAACCAGCGGTTGGGCCATGAATGCCTCGAACAGCGGAAGTTGTGTGTGTTGTGGTGTGTGAGGGAACTGCATAAAGCCTCCTTTAGCGGCGAATGACGCCGACACTCAAGCCTTCGATGACCAGGTCCTGATCTTTCAGGTTCACTTCGATGGGGGCGAACTCCGGGTTCTCGGCAATGAGCCAGACCTTGCTGCCATCGCGCTTGAAGCGCTTGACGGTCACCTCGTCGCCGATTCGCGCCACCACGATCTGGCCATTGCGGGCTTCGCGGGTGGTGTGGACGGCCAGGAGGTCACCGTCGAAGATGCCGATGTCCTTCATGCTCATACCGTGTACACGGAGCAGGTAGTCGGCCCGGGGATGAAAGAACGAAGGGTTGATGTTGCAGGACTCCTCGACGTGCTGCTGGGCAAGGATCGGTGCACCCGCCGCGACCCGGCCGATGATCGGCAGGGTGGTTTCGTCGGCCTTGGCTTCGAAGCCGGGGATACGAATGCCACGGGATGCGCCCGGGGTCATTTCGATTGCGCCCTTGCGCGCCAGCGCCTTGAGGTGTTCTTCAGCGGCGTTGGGCGACTTGAAACCCAGTTCCTGGGCGATTTCCGCACGGGTCGGCGGGTAGCCGTTGTCTTCGAGGCAGCGTTTGATGAAGGCCAGAATCTCTGCTTGGCGTGGCGTCAGCTTTAGCATATTGATCGCTCTGTCTTTTTATACAGTGACTGGGATTATATACAGTGAACGCCGCTTGGCAATCCTCCTTTTTCCACCGGCCGCTGGACGGTCGGTCAGGTTGTTGGATGGGGCGGGGCTACCGCCTGTGAAAAGGTGTGGTTAAATACGTGACCGGGCGTTCGCAAAACGCCCCGGCAGGCTTGACAACCCCTAGGCTGAAACGTATGTTTCAAACAAGTGTTTGTCAGGCGGAGTAACCATGGCCCAGTCGGAAACCGTTGAACGCATTCTCGATGCTGCCGAGCAGTTGTTCGCGGAAAAAGGTTTCGCCGAAACCTCATTGCGTCTGATCACCAGCAAGGCCGGGGTCAACCTGGCGGCGGTGAACTATCACTTCGGCTCGAAAAAGGCCTTGATCCAAGCGGTCTTCTCGCGCTTCCTCGGGCCTTTCTGCCTCAGCCTCGATCGTGAACTGGAGCGGCGCCAGGCCAAGCCTGACATCAAGCCTACCCTGGAAGAGCTGCTGGAAATCCTGGTCGAGCAAGCCCTTGTCGTGCAACCGCGCAGCGGCAACGACCTGTCCATTTTCATGCGCCTGCTGGGCCTGGCCTTCAGCCAGAGCCAGGGCCACCTGCGGCGTTATCTGGAAGACATGTACGGCAAGGTGTTTCGTCGCTACATGCTGTTGGTCAACGAAGCCGCACCGCGCATTCCGCCCATCGAGTTGTTCTGGCGGGTGCACTTCATGCTCGGCGCCGCCGCGTTCAGCATGTCCGGGATCAAGGCGCTGCGGGCCATCGCTGAAACCGATTTTGGCGTGAACACCTCGATCGAGCAGGTGATGCGCCTGATGGTGCCGTTCCTCGCCGCCGGCATGCGTGCCGAGAGTGGCGTCACCGATGAGGCCATGGCGGCCGCGCAACTGCGTCCACGCAGCAAATCGACGCCGGCGCTGGCCAAGGCTTGAGTACACGGGTGGGCGCGGCTGCCCACATCCGCTAAGCTAGCCGCCCATGCCGACTCTCGTTTCGAACCCGTTCCATTCTTTAGTGCATGACCGCGATCTGCCGGGCCCTGGGCCTGGCAGTTTGCTCATGCCTGTGTCGTCGCTCGGGTTCATCGTTATTAAGGAAATGCTATGACTGCTGGCCTGCAAGGCTCGTTGATGGTGGACGTCGCTGGTACCTGGCTGACGGCTGAAGATCGCCACCTGTTGCGCCAGCCAGAGGTAGGCGGCTTGATCATTTTTGCCCGCAATATCGAGCATCCGCGGCAAGTGCGTGAACTGAGCGCGTCGATCCGCGCCATCCGTCCCGACCTTTTACTGGCGGTGGACCAGGAAGGTGGCCGCGTTCAGCGGCTGCGCCAGGGTTTTGTGCGGTTGCCGGCGATGCGGGCGATAGCCGACAACCCGAACGCCGAATACCTGGCCGAGCAGTGCGGCTGGATCATGGCCACCGAAGTGCTGGCGGTCGGTCTCGACTTGAGTTTCGCTCCGGTGCTGGATCTCGACTATCAGCGCAGCGCTGTCGTCGGCAGTCGTTCCTTCGAAGGCGACCCCGAGCGCGCGGCGTTGCTGGCCGGTGCCTTCATCCGTGGCATGAATGCCGCCGGCATGGCAGCCACCGGCAAGCACTTCCCGGGGCATGGCTGGGCCGAGGCCGATTCCCATGTGGCGATTCCGACCGATGAACGCAGCCTCGAACAGATTCGGGCCAACGACCTGGTACCGTTTGCCAGGCTGAGCAAGCAACTGGCCGCCGTGATGCCGGCCCATGTCATCTATCCGCAGGTTGACGCCAATCCAGCCGGGTTTTCCCGTCGCTGGTTGCAGGACATCCTGCGCGGCGAGTTGCAATTCGAGGGCGTGATCTTCAGTGATGACCTGTCGATGGCCGGTGCGCATGTGGTCGGTGATGCCGCCAGTCGTATCGAGGCGGCGTTGGCGGCGGGTTGCGACATGGGGCTAGTGTGTAATGATCGCGCCGCCGCGGAGTTGGCCTTGGGCGCCGCCCAGCGCCTGAAGGTCAAGCCTTCGGCGCGGATCGCCCGTATGCGCGGCCAGGCCTGTGCTTCCACGGACTACCGCCAGGACCCTCGCTGGTTGGTGGCGCTCGGCGCGCTGAGGGCTGCCCAGCTGATTGATTAGCGCTGAGCAATGTAGGAAGGCAGTACAGTCAACATCTACGCCCGCTGAACCACCGCTATCGCGAGCAAGCTCGCTCCCACATTGGAA